>DATNAR010000079.1:0-26877 GCA_035607385.1 Casimicrobiaceae bacterium | reverse complement strand
ATCGTGCCGTTTTTGCACCTGCCGGCGTTCTACGAGTCCTTCCTCTACATCGTGTTCCACTGGATCGTGCTGGCCACGTCCTGGAACATCCTGAGCGGCTACTCCGGCTATTTCTCGTTCGGGCACGGCGCGTTCTTCGGCGCCGGCGTCTACACCAGCGCCGTGCTCGCCGGCAAGTACGACGTGCCGTTCCTATGGACGCTGCCCGCGGCAGCCCTTGTGGCGGCGCTGCTGGGGCTGGCGCTCGGCGCGGTGGTCTTCCGCGTGCGCCACGTTCGCGGCGAACTGTTTGCGCTGCTGACGCTGGCTGCGACGTTCGTCCTCGCGACGATCGTCCTCAACACGCCGATCGACGGCGGTCCCGGCGTCTATCTGTCCGCGATACCGGTGCCGAAGCTCGCGCCGACGGCGTCGGGCGCCTTCTATATGATGGCACTGATGCTCGCGATCGGGACCGTCGGTATCGCGTACGCGATCACGCGGGGGCGGCTGGGATTCGGACTGTTCGCCATTCATGACGACGAGGACGCGGCAGAGGTCGTGGGCGTCCCGACCTATCGCTACAAGCTCGTCGCGTTCGGCGTTTCCTGCGCGCTCGCGGGCGTTGCGGGCGGCATTCAGGCGCTGTTCGTGTCGTACGTCACCGCGAACGGGACTTTCAACATTACGGTGCCGCTGACGGTCGTGCTGATGAGCGTGCTCGGCGGCACCCGGTCCTGGGGCGGCCCGGCCATCGGCGCCACCGCGATCACGATCCTGCTCTACGCGACGACGGCCGCCGACCAGGCGGTGGCCGGCAAGGCCGCGGTCGGCGCGGTGCTCGTGGCGGCGATCCTGCTGATGCCCGAAGGGATTCTCGGCCAGGTCTTCGCGCGTCGCGGGCGCAGTGCGCCGCCCGAGTCAGCGGCTGCCCGGGTGTCGCTGCACGCAGATGCCGTCGTAGCCGCGATCGAATCGGCACCGCGAGCCGAGCGTACGGTACTGCTGGAGGTGCGCGGCGTCGCGAAGTCGTTCAAGGGCGTGCGCGCGCTCGACGGCATCGACCTCGACGTACGTCAAGGCGAGATCCTCGGCGTGATCGGTCCGAACGGATCGGGCAAGTCGACGCTGATCAACGTCGTGAGCGGATATCTGCGCGCTGACGCCGGCAGCGCGCGCTTCGGCGACGTCGAGTTGCTCGCGCTACCCGCGCACCGGATCGCCCGCGCCGGCGTGGCACGCACCTACCAGATCCCGCGGCCGTTCGCCCATCTTACGATCCGCGACAACGTCGCGCTCGCGGCGATGTTCGGCGGCACCGCCTTCGATGCGCGGCACGCGGCGGACATCGCGCTGCATTGGCTGCAGTTCACCGGGCTCGCGGCACGCGCAGCGGCGTATCCGGGCGACCTCAACCTGCACCAGGCCAAGTTTCTCGAGCTGACGCGCGGGCTCGCCGCGCGTCCCCGGCTCGTCATGCTCGACGAAGTGCTGTCCGGGCTCACACCGGCGGAGATCGACGGCGCGATCGATCTCATTCTCCGCATTCGTGCGCAGGGCACGACGATCATCCTGGTCGAGCACGTCGTACGCGTGGTGACGGCGCTGGCCGAACGCATCGTCGTTCTCGACCAGGGTCGCGTGCTGGCCGAAGGGCGCACGGACGAAGTGATGGCCCGGCCGGACGTTGCCGCGGCCTACCTGGGCGTTCCTCATGCTTGAGGCTCGCGACCTCGAAGTCGACTACGGCGCGGCGCCGGCAGTGTGGGGTGTCTCGCTCGACATCTCCCCGGGAGAGCTCGTCTGTATCGTCGGGCCGAACGGCGCAGGCAAGTCGACGCTGATCAACGCATTGGCCGGCCTGCATCGCATCAGCGCCGGCCGGATCACGATGGACGGGCGCGACCTGACCGCGCTGCCGACACATCGCTACTGCAGCGCCGGGATCGCGATCGTCCCCGAAGGGCGCCGCCTGTTCACGCGGATGAGCGTGCGCGAGAACCTCGCGATCGGCAGCTACGCGCCTGCGGCGCGAAACGAGCGAGCGCGCACGCTCGAGCGCGTGTGCGCGCTGTTTCCGGCCGTGCGCGACAAGCTGGACGCGCCTGCTGGAGCGCTGTCGGGCGGCCAGCAGCAGATGGTGGCGATCGGCCGCGCCCTGATGGCGCGCCCGCGACTGCTTCTGCTCGACGAGCCGTCGCTGGGGCTGTCGCCGCTCATCGTCGAGGCGATGTTCAGAGCGATCCGCGACGTGCACGCCAGCGGGACGTCGATACTGCTCGTCGAGCAGAACGTCGCCAGTGCGCTCGCGATCGCCGACCGGGCGTATCTGCTCGAAGAGGGACGCATTGTCGCCGAGGGTACGCCAGACGCCGTGTTCGACGATCCCGCGCTGCGGCGCGCGTATCTGGGTGCGGTGAACGGCCGTTTAGCCGCCGCAGCCATTCAGTCATCCCACCACGAGAGGAACCAAAGCCATGCCCAGGACACCCGTCGGCGTCATCGTCGGCAGCAACCGCCGCGAGTCGATCAATCGCCGCCTGGCGCTGGCGCTGACACGGCTCGTCGAGGACCGCATCGCGTGGCGCTGGATCGCCATCGACGATCTGCCGATGTACAACCAGGACCTCGAGCCCGACCGGCCCGAGCCCGTGCGGCGCTTCACCGCGGAAGTCGCGAGCGTTCCGGCCGTGCTGTTCGTCACGCCGGAGCACAACCGCTCGCTTCCCGCGGTGCTCAAAAACGCGATCGACTGGGGATCCAAGCCCAACGATAAGCAGGTCTGGCGGGGCCGCGTCGCGGCCATCACCGGCACGTCGTTCGGCGCCATCGGCACAGCGGTGGGCCAGCAGCACCTGCGGCAGATCCTGGGCATCCTCGGCATGACGGTCATGGGCGGCGAGGCCTACATTTCGTTCAAGCCCGATCCCGTCGACCACAGCGGCAACTTTCTCGACGAGAGCAAGCGCGCATTCTGTCAGACGTACATGGACCAGTTCGTCGCGCTGGTCGCGCGTTTTGCCGATCCGACCGTGCCATGACGGACACGGCGGCTCCGGCGCGCTCTGCCAGCCGTGACCGGCCCGCGGACTCGACGCGCCTTATGGCCAAGGCGGATTCGCGCAGCCAACGGTCAGACGCCTTGCCACTCGGCAGAGCGCTGGTTCTTCGACGCTGCCCGAGCCGAACCTCGCCGACGGTGCTACGAGGAGGGGCCCTTTAACTCGACCACGTTACCTTCCGGATCGTCGAGATAGATCGACGGACCGTCACCGTCGGCGCCATAGCGCGAGCGCACCTCGCCGAACTTAATATCGCGTTCGGCCAGGTAGGCGCAAATCCGTTCCTGATCAAAAGAGCGGATCCGCAGGCAAAAGTGGTCCATGTTTCTGCCTTCGGCTCCAGGCGCGGCGCCGCCAGCCGAACCAAGCTTGCCGGCGATCGGAACCAGATCGATGAGCGAGCTTCCTGCACGGAGCTGGACAAGCCCCAGCTCGTCCTGGCGGCGCTCGACACTGCAGCCGAGCACGCCGCAATAAAACCAGAGCATCTTTTCCAGATCGACCACTCGAAGAACGACATGGTCGATGTCGCGGATGACGATCGGATGTGCCTGCTCAGCCATCGCTACCCCGATTCCCGCCACGAGTTTCCCGGGCGGACTTGGCGTCGCGCCTACAACACGCCGTAGCGTTCGAAGACTTCTCTGAGTTTGACCCCGTTGGCCAAATCCTGACGCGTTTTGTTTTCGCCTGAAACCTTTTCGAAAGCACTCGCGAGGACCTGCTGTTCCAGCGCCGCCGGTATCACGACGACGCCGTCTGCGTCGCCGAATACCAGATCACCCGGTTCAATTCGAACCCCGCCGCATTCGATGGGCACGTCTATCTGCGAAGCTTTGCCGCGCCCCTTCGAATCCAGTGGGCCGATGCCGCCGTGGAATACCGGGAATCGCATTTCACGGATCGCTCGAATGTCCCGGGTAAGACCGTCGGTAACGCAGCCGGCCGCACCGCGTGCGCGGGACGCCGTCGACAGGAGCTCTCCCCACGGGGCGATGCGGCCCGATGCGCCGCAGGCGAAAACCGGTACGTCATCGGCGGACAAATCGTCAATCAGCGCGATTTCCAGTTCGTAGGGGTTCTCTCCCTTGGCAATGTGATAGATGTCTTGATACAAGCCCGTCCTCGCATAGCCGGCCAGCACGAGCGAGTCGTCGAGTGGTCGAATGCCCGCGGCCATCGCTTGATTGGTATGTCCTAACGAGTCGAGCACATCCGAAACGACGGCGACATAGAGCTTTGTCCGGATCGCATCGAGGAAACCCTTGTCACCTCGCTTCAATGCCATTGCCTTTACCCCTTTCATATATCGCTCGTTGGACACAAACGCCGCTGTCCTTTTTTAAGAGGGCCCTTGTCAACTGGCCGGATCCTTCACTCTATGCCTACTTGGTCGGCTTGGCGACGTGGGACTCGATGAGCTCCCCGGCCGCGGCGCCGCCTCATCGGCGCACGCTATTCATGTGCCGCTCCTAAATGCAGAATACTGGTTTCAAAAGGAGACCGACCATGAGCGAACTTCGGTACCCGAACGAAAGCAAAGCGTATCGCGACGCGCGGGACGCGCTGCTCAAAGAAGAGCAGGAGCTCGTCGACAAGGTAAAGGCGGTGGCGGCGAAGCGGCGCAAGCTCCCTCCCGGCGGCCAGTTGAAAGAGGACTATGTCTTTCAATGGGCCAACGACGGAAAAGTCGGGAAGCGCGTAAAATTCTCCGAGCTGTTCGCGGACAAGAACACGCTGCTGCTTTATTCCTTCATGTACGGTCCGGGCTGGGACAATCCCTGTCCTTCCTGTACGTCGCTGGTCGATGGGTTCGATCGAAGCTGGTATCAGGTCAGCCGGGACGCCGCGTTTGTCGCGATTGCCAAAGCCCCGCCCGAAAAAATCAATGCGTGGGCAAAAAAACGCGGCTGGTCGCAGATTCCGCTGCTTTCCGGCTATGAGTCGCCCTTTCAAAGCGACTATAAATGCCAGGGAGACTCCGACGACATGCAACTGCCGCTCATGCACGTCTTCAGGAAGCGGGATGGGAAAATCCTTCACTTCTGGGCGACCGAGCTGGCGGGCAATCATGTCGACACCGTCTGGCCGTACTGGAATCTGATGGACTTCACGCCGGAGGGCCGCCCGGACATTCCCGTTCCGCCACAGAATTTCCGGTCCGAATTCCTGGAGAAGAACTACCTGAACAAAAAGTAGCATGGAGCGAAGGGGCGAGGTGACGCGGTTCGCCTGAACCGGATCCGCGTGCATCGTCCGCTGCGCGCGACGCGGCTTGCGGCCATTTCCCGGCGACGCGCCCGCCGTGGAACCGCACCTCGGCCCCCTGCGGCGTACTGGACTTGCCCCGCGTCTCGCGCTACCATCAGTGCTTGGTGTATTGCGCTCACCGCAGCGACCCCGTATTCCTCCCGCAAGGATGGTCGTTGGAACCACGGCAGCGGGGCCTGGATCGACCGCGACGGAAGTAAATGGAGCTCTTGGACTAAACCAGGGAGATGTTGATGAACAAGCTAACTGCAACCAGTCTTATCGCCGCTGCCTTCCTTTTCGCTGCGGCGTCGGCGATCGCGCAACAACCCGCGCCGGCCGCCAGCGACAGCACCAAGACCACCATCACGCCGGAAGAACGGGCCAAGGCGAAAGCCGAAGCGGCGGCCAAGAAGCAAGCCAGGGCGCAGCAGACGGCAGCGGACAAGAAGGCCGCGAACATGGCGAAGCAGAACGAGGAGAAGCAGCGGTCGGGTGGCGACTCGACCACGCCGATGCTGACGCCGGAAGAACAGGCCAAGGCGAAGGCTGAAGCGGCGGCCAGGAAGCAAGCCAAGGCGCAGCAGACCGCCGCGGAAAAGAAGGCCGCAAACGCCGCGAAGCAGAATCAGTCGAAGGAAGCGGCAAAGGACACGACGAACAAGCCCTGACCCAGCGGCCAGAACCTGACCTCGACGCCGAAGGCGGCGGGTTGGGAACGTCTCCTTCGGGACGTCTGCACCCATAAGACAAAGG
The DNA here is from genome assembly GCA_035607385.1 of Casimicrobiaceae bacterium. Lineage (GTDB taxonomy): Bacteria > Pseudomonadota > Gammaproteobacteria > Burkholderiales > Casimicrobiaceae > PALSA-1003. The sequence continues at coordinate 20,830 of DATNAR010000079.1, read as the reverse complement.
CTCGCGTTTGCGCGAGCCTTTGTTTTTTCCGAGGCTGATCAGTGGCGCGTGCCCCCTTTTGCCGGGCTTTTCGCCTTGGCCGAAACCGCCTCAACGGAGAGGGTGAAGATCCGCTGCTCATTGGGGTTCATCGCGCCGACGCCGATCAGCTTATGGGCGATCTCTTCGCCGCGATCGTTGCGAATCGACACGACCACCGTGTACTCCCAGGGCTCTCCGTCGGCGGGATGGCGGATGCTGCCTTCGATGCGCAGCGGCGTGACCGCCGGCGCTTGGGGCTCTTCAGCACCATGATCGAAGCGCAGGTAATGCCGGCAGGCCGGACACACACCCGCGCTTTCGAGAATCGTCTCCCGGCAGTGCGGACACTCGCGGGTTGCCCCGGGGACGCCCGGGCGCGCGCTGCTCATAGGGGGGCGCCGGTCTCCGCGCTGTAATTGTGCTTGCCGCTTTTCGCGCCGTCTGCCTCGTCCCAGCCGAACTCGGCCTTGCCGCGCATGCGGGCGCCGGCCACGACCGTCACGGAACCCGCTTTGAGGTCGCCGATGACCGCGCCGGTCGCCAACAGGTCGACGCGCGAGGCTTCCTGGACGTTGCCCTCCAAATCACCTGCGATCGTGACCTTGTCGGCGCGCACGCCGCCGGTCAGCTTCGCACCTGCCTCGATGGTGAGATCGCCATGGACGTTGACGTCGCCCTTGAAGCTGCCGGCGATGCGTACGCTGCCGCCACCTTCGATTTTGCCCTCGATCGTGAGGTCGTCGGCGATCAGCGATTCCTTTCGGGGCACATTGGCGGCAGGGCGTGCGACCGGAGCCGGAGCAGGGGCGGGGCTGGGTGCGAGCTCGAGCTTGGACGGAGCGTCGTACCGGACCGGCTCGATCTCGTGGGCGGCGGGTGCGGGGGTTTGCCGGGGAGCCGTATTGTCTTTCCAGAGGGCCATGACATTGTCCTTAGGATGATCGAACTTTCGAGGCTAGCCCTAAAAAGGCTGCGATGCAATCCTTCAGGCGGTCATGACGTCCGAGCTGCCGTTCGACCGCAAATCTATGCCGTCGAGCGGGCGACGCCGCGAAGCGAAAGCTCGCTGGCTCGATGACAGCTGACGAAGTGATCGGGCGCGATCTCTTCCAGCGCCGGCGCCTTCTCCCGGCAGATAGCCTGCGCATACTTGCACCGGGGATGGAAATGGCAACCCGGCGGGGTGTTGGCCGGGTCGGCGACTTCGCCCTGAAGGATGATCCGGTCGGCGCGCAGGCGCGGATCCGGTATCGGGACGGCCGACAGCAGAGCTTCGGTATACGGATGCTTCGGAGACGCGAACAGATCTTCGGTGGGCGCGGTCTCTACGATCCTGCCGACGTACATCACCGCGACGCGCTCGCTGATGTGCTTGACGACGCTCAAGTCGTGCGCGACGAACAGGTACGTAAGCCCAAGCCTTTCCTGAAGCTCGAGAAGCAGGTTGAGAATCTGCGCCTGGACCGATACGTCCAGCGCGGAAACGGGCTCGTCCGCGACGACCAGGCGCGGATTCAAGGCGAGTGCGCGGGCGATCCCGATGCGCTGACGCTGGCCGCCGGAAAAGGCGTGCGGGTAGCGCCGCATGTATTCGGGCCGCAGGCCGACCAGTCGGAGCATCTCGACGACCCGGTCGGTCCTTTCCTGCACATTGCCGACGCCATGGACCAGCAGCGGCTCGCCGACGATGTCGAGCAGCGTCATTCGCGGGTTCAACGAGGAGAATGGATCCTGGAAGATCATCTGCATCTGGCGCCGGAGCGCTGCCAGCCTGCTCGTGGGCGCGGTCGCCACATCGAGGACTTCGCCGTCGTCCAGCAGAAGAATCTGACCCGCGGTCGGCGTAATGGCTCGCAGGATACAGCGGGCCGTCGTGGTCTTTCCGCAGCCGCTCTCTCCGACCAGCGACAGCGTCTCGCCCTGATTCAGAAAAAAACTCACGTCGTCGACCGCCTTCACCAGGCCGACGGTTTTCTGCAGAAGACCCCTTCGAATCGGGAAATACTTCTTCAGTCCCTTGACATCGAGCAGCACGGACTTGCGTGAAGCGGCGTTGGTCATTCTCGTCCGCGTGCGATCACTGGTAGAGAAAGCAACTGACTCTTCTACCGTTGCCGAGCTCCTGAAGCCGCGGGACGTCCTTGTCGCAGCGGCCGGGAATCGATGCCACGCAACGCGGATGGAACGGGCAGCCGGCGGGCCGGTTGAACGGGTGCGGAATCGATCCGCTGATGGTCGCAAGCCGCAACCTGGGCACCGACTCGATGCTCGGAATCGACTGCAGCAAAGCCTTCGTATACGGATGCTTGGGGTCGTGGAAGATTTCGTCGACGCTGCCTTGCTCGACCACGCGGCCCAGATACATGACGACGACGTCGTCGGCCATCTCGGCCACGACGCCCAGGTTGTGGGTGATCAGCATGATCGCCATGCCCCGTTCGCGCTGAAGCTTGCGCAGCAGATCGAGGATCTGCGCCTGGGTGGTGACGTCGAGCGCCGTCGTCGGCTCGTCGGCGATCAGCAGCCGCGGATCGCAGGAGAGCGCCACCGCGATCATCGCCCGCTGCCGCAGCCCACCGCTCAATTCGAACGAATATTCGTCGATCCGCCGCTCCGGTTTCGGTATGCCCACGCTGCGCAGCGCCTCGATTCCCCGCCGCCGCGCCTCCTTCCTGCTGACCGCGTTGTGGAGCATGATCGCCTCGATCAGCTGTGCGCCGATCGAGTGCACCGGGCTGAACGAGGTCATCGGCTCCTGGAAGACAAGGCCGATTTCTCCGCCCCGGATCGAACGCATCTCCGCACCGTTCGCGTCGAGCCTGGCCAGATCGACTTGCGAGCCGTCGGTGCGGGTCAGAACGATCTCGCCTTCGACGATGCGGCCGGGACGATCGACGATCCGCAGGATCGACTGCGCAGTGACGCTTTTTCCGCAGCCGCTCTCGCCGACGATGCCCAGCGTCTTTCCGGGAGCGACGTCGAACGAAGCGCCGTCGACCGCTTTGGTCGTCCCCTCGTCCTGGAAAAAACTGGTCTTGAGATTCCTGACCGAAAGTAGCGGTCTCGCGTCGGTCGGCACGAATTTTTTCCGGCTAGAGGTAGGGGTCCGCCGCATCGCGTATCCCGTCGCCCATGAAATTGAATGCGAGGACCGCGAAGATGACGGCAAACGACGGAAGAAGAAGCCACGGCGAGATGACCAGTGCCTGGATGTTCTGCGCGTCCTGCAGCAGGACGCCCCAGCTGATCGCGGGCGGTCGCAAGCCCAGCCCGAGGAAGCTCAACGACGTCTCGCTGATGATGATCGCCGGGATGGCCAGCGTCGTGGCCGCGATGATGTGGCTGATGAACGAGGGCACCATGTGGCGAAAGATGATCCGCGTCTTGCTGCAACCGACGAGCTCGGCGGCCATCACGAAGTCTTCCTGCTTGAGCGAGATGAATCGTCCGCGCACGACCCGGGCGAGCTCGGTCCAGCCGATGAGCGAGATGATGATTGTGATCGCGAAGTACACCTGCACGACGCTCCAATCGGCGGGAAGGGCGGCGGCGAGTCCCATCCACAGCGGAATCGTCGGAATCGAGCGCAGGATCTCGATGATGCGCTGGATGACCGTGTCGATCGCGCCGCCGAAATAGCCCGATACCCCCCCGAGGACGACGCCCAGCACCAGGCTCAGCGCCACGCTGACCAGGCCGATCGTCATCGACGTCCGCGTCGCATACATGAGCCGGGACCACAGGTCGCGTCCATGCGTATCGGTTCCCATCAGGAACAGCGACTCGCTCGGCTTGCCGCCTTCCACCGCGATCAGGTGGCGATCGGTCGGAATGAAGCCCAGCAACTGCCATGGCTCGCCATGGCCGAAGAACGTCACCGGTATTTTCGTGCCCGTATCGGGAACGTACACTCGCTTGAATGTCAGCGGATCGCGCGTCCCTTTCAATCCGTATACGAACGGTTTGAACCTGCCATCGTCGATCCAGTGAATCGGCTGCGGCGCCATCAGCGATCGCTGGGCTTCCGAATCCGTCGGATCCACATAGGCGAAAAAATCGGCGAACAGCGCGACCAGATAGAACGCAACCAGGACGATGGTCCCGCCGACGGCGAGCTTGTGCTTCCGGAAGCGCCACCAGATCAGCTGCCACTGCGTGGCAACGGCGATGCGGTCTTCGGCGACGACCCCCGCTGTCGGTTGCGCAGCGAGCTCCGCCATCATTCCCTCCCGAACCGGATCCTGGGGTCGACCCACATCAGCAGCAGGTCCGAAAGAAACGTGCCGATCACCGTCATGACGCCCAGCAGCAGGATGATGGTTCCGGCCAGGAACATATCCTGGGCGATCAGGGCCTTGAGCAGCAACGGGCCGACCGTCGGCAGGCTCAATACCAGCGAGACGATGATGCTGCCCGACACGACGTAGGGAAGAAGGTAGCCGATGGTGCTCACGAACGGATTGAGCGCCACCCGGACCGGATATCGCATGATGACCCGGTACTCCGACAGGCCGCGCGCCCGTGCCGTCATCACATAGGGCTTCCTCAATTCGTCGAGCAGGTTGGAGCGCATGATGCGGATCAGCTGCGCGGTTCCGGCAACGCCGAGGACGATCGCCGGAATCGGCAGGTGCTTGGTGAGGTCCCACACCTTTGCCCAGCTCCACGGCGCCTCGATGAAGTCGGGCGAAAAAAGCCCGCCGACGTTCGCGCCGAACCAGGCGAAGCCGACGTACATGACGACCAGCGCCAGCAGGAACCCGGGAATCGCGAGCCCGATAAAGCCGATCAAGGTGAACGCGTAATCGAGGAACGAATACGGGTAGACCGCGGAGTAGATTCCGATCGGCAAGGCGATGCCCCAGGTGAATATGATCGCCGCCACGGAAATGACCATCGTCAAGGTGAGACGGTCGCCGATGACGTCGGACACCGGACGTCCCCATTCCATCGCCATCCCGAAATTGCCCTGCATGATCAGGCCCATCCACTTCGCGTATTGCACCGTGATGGGCTTGTCGAGGCCGAGCTGTTCGCGCAGCGCCTGGGCCTCGCCTTCGGATACCGCGCTGCCGGAGGCCGACATCGACGCGATGTACGAGGTCACATAGTCGCCGGGAGGCAGGTGGATGATCATGAACGACAGGACTGAAATGGCCCAGACCGTCAGCACCGCCAGCATCAAGCGACGAACGATATAAGCGACCATAACAGCTCCTGCGGCGCGGGCTCCCCCGGGCGGCGAAGGGCGCCCGGGCTAGGCCGACAGCCGCCCGCCTGCCCATGCGGCGGGCGGCTGATTCCTTACCTTCCTTACTTGAAGTAGAACGTGATCGGCATCGACGAGTGCGGCGTCCGCGCATGCTGTGCGTTGACCTGCCGGTCGGGAACGTTGCCCATGTTGTTCTTGACGATGCGCACGCCCATGACCGCCGGCGACTGTCCGACCGTTCCGATGCTCCACATCTGCTCGACGGCGATCCTCCAGATTTCTTTGGCGTTGGCGACCCGTTTTTCTTCCGACACGCCAAAGGCCTCGCGGAACAGATCGAACGCCCTGAGCATTTCGGGATCGTCGGGTTTCTTGCCGGCGGCTCCCCGCGAGGCATACCACTTGGCGTACGCCATCCCCATGTGGGCCTCGGCGGCATCGACCGGCAGCGCATGGCGGGGGAACAGATAGATCATTTCCGAGCCGTCGTTCGCCCAGGTGATCATCTGGTTCTCGTTGCCGTTGTCGCGGGTGAAGGCGAGGTTGCGCTCCAGCTCCTTGACGTCGAGATCGATGCCGATCTTCTTCCATTGCTGCTTGACCATCTCGCCGATCGCCGTGTACGGAACGAATTGGCCGCCGACGGTGATGAGCTCGAGACGCAGCCGTCCCTTCCCGTCGGTGCGCAGCCGGTAACCTTCGCTGTCCTTCTTCGCCAGGCCGACCTTGTCGAGCAGCTCGTTGGCCTGCTTCAGGTCGAGCGTGGCGTATTTCTTGTTCCACTCGGGGCCCGGGCTGTAGACGGTGTCCGGCGCCGGCGCTATCGACCCCGGGGTTCCCACGCCCAGCCAGAACGCTTCGTTGAGCTGGTCGCGGTCGATCCCGAGCGAGAGTGCGTGGCGGAAATCCTTGTTCTTCAGGAATTTCGCAATTTCCGGATCGCCTTCGTAGGCGTTGCCGATGTGAATGGTTGCATCCGATCCGTTCAGCGCCGGGTCGAGGTGAACCGTGTAGTTGCCCTTCTTGGCGTTTTCGAGGAAGACCGGCAGCTTGGCGAGACCCATGTGCCGTTCCTGGATGTCGTATTCGCCGGCGATCGCCCGCAGGTTGGCGACTTCGGTGTTTTCCGCCAGCGTCATCGTGATCCGGTCGATGTACGGAAGCTGGTTACCCGCGGTATCGACGGCCCAGAAATACGGATTGCGCTCCATCGACCACGTCGGGGTGTTGATCGGCGACACGGTCTTCCACGGCGTCATGACGGGCAGCTCGTTGTTCAGCGCCCAGCTGTAGCGGTTCCTGAGCAGCGACACCCAGCTGTCGAAGCCGAGATCCTTGGCCTTCTTGGTAACGGCCTCCTCCGACGAATACTTGGGCAGGAACTGTTTCAGGTAATGCGCCGGCGCATAGGCCCCGCCAAAGTTCTGGAATCCGCCGCGCGTCGCAAACCCGCCGCCGATGGCGGTGCTGCCCGCCAGCTGGGAGACGAAGTAGGAATACGGCTCGGGAAATTCGAATGCGACGGTGTAGTCGTCGATCTTCTTCATCACCCCGTCTTTGCCGTTGATCTGGAACTCGAAGAACGGCGTCGGGTTGATGTTCTTGTTGAGATAAATGTCCTGATACCAGAACATGAAATCGTCCGCCGTGAACGGCTTGCCGTCGGACCACTTCGATCCTTTGCGCAGGTAAATCGTCGTCGTCTTGCCGTCGTCGCTGACCTTCCAGTCGCGGGCGAGGCTGGGAATGATCTTGGTGCCCGTGTAATCGAAGGTCAGTATCTTGTCGAGCGAATTGATCCGGTTGCCGTTCTCGTGGTCCGCCGGCCCGGTGAACGCTCTTCGCCAGTTGCCGCCGTATTTGCCGATTTCGCGCAGCGGCTTGACGACGAAAAGCTGCGACGGCTCAGGCAGGCGCTTGTCGACGGAGGGAAGCTTTCCCGCCTTCACCTGCTCGGCGAGAATCGGCGCTTCCTTGAAGGTTTTCGGAAACGCCTTGGCGTCGAGGATGATTTCCGGGCCTTCGAGCTTTCCGATCAGCGACGAGCCGATTTTCGCGGGCGCCGGAGTGGCGGATTGCGCTACTGCCGTCACCGACCCCAGCGCGAGGGCTGCGCTGAGCGCAAGACCCGCCAGCACAAATGCCGGGCGCATCGATTTCATACGATCCTCCTTTGGTTGGTTCGGGTCGGTAGCCAGAAGGCCCCCCGCTCAGAGCGGGTCGGACGTTCCTGTGCTGTCGCCGCGGACAGAGTTTGCCACAGATCACGGCCGCCAAAGGCGAGGCTGCTCGGCGGCCGCCGGCCCGTTCCTCAGCTCCGCGCCGGCCGCACCACATTGACGCATGGCGTGCCGGCAGCTCGACGGCGGATATTGTCGGCCATCGTCTGCCTGCGCCGATGGATCGTTCCGGCCGTCCAACCCGACATGTGCGGCGTCATCACTACGTTGGCCAGCTCGTGGAACGGGAGCTTCGACGGCAGTGTGGTCGCACTGCCGGGGGAGGGGTAGCTGTACCAGGTGTCGATAACGGCGCCGCCTATACGACGGTTCTTGAGCGCCTCGTACAGCGATCGTTCATCGATCGTGGGGCCTCGTCCGACGTTCAGGATGACCGCCGAGGCGCGCATCGCCGCAAAGGACTCGCCGTTCACCATCCCGACGGTGTCCGCATTCGACGGCACCGAGACCACGAAGAAATCGGCCGAGCTCCAGAATTCGCCGAGCTCGTTCAGGCCGAACGAGCGATCGACCAGGGACGATGCCGGCACCGGGCTCCGATTGGCCACGTGAACCTTCATCTCGAAGGCTTTCGCTCGCACGGCGATGGCCTTTCCTATATGCCCGAAACCAAGCAACCCGATCGTTTTTTCCGCCAGCTCGCCGTGTACGCGGTCGGGCGAGCCGGAGGTGTAGGTCCAGATTCCCCGTCTCAGATGCCGGTCGGCATCGGCGAGAGGAACGTGACGGTCCAGCAACGCCGCCATCACATACTCGGCGATCGCTTGCTCGTGGCCAAAGCAGTTGCACACGACGGCTGAATCCGGAATCGCCTCGAGATCCACCGCGTCGTAGCCGGCGCCGGGCACATGAAAAAGCCGGAGGTGCCGCGGCTGCGGCAGATCGCGCGAAAACTTGACGCCGACGATGACATCCGCCTCGGCGTACGTCTGCGAATCGGCTGGCTCGGCCAGCAAGTCCGGCAAGACCGAAATCTGCGCCGCCTCGCCAACGAGCCGCTGGAAATCGTGGCTGAACGATCCGGCGTTTTCCCCGTGAAACACGATGCGCATGATGGTCGATGTCGACGCCGATCCCAGTCGACTTGGCATGAGCCTGAATTAGTATACTGAAGATTGTCGGTGCGGCCGCGCCCTCGCAAGAGGTCGTCCGCCGCATTCCACTCGATCGAAACGGATCATCGATGAAAATCACCGCTCTCGAAACCTTGCGGACCGAAGAGTTCTCGAACGTCCTGTGGATCCGTGTTCATACCGATAGCGGCACGATCGGTCTTGGCGAGACGTTCTACGGCGCGGGAGCGGTCGAAGCGCACATCCACGAGACGTTGGCGGATCGATTGATCGGCCGCAATCCCTTGCATATCGAGGCGCTCAACAAGGAGATGGTCAACCTGCCGATGGCGCAATCGTCGACCGGGGTCGAATACCGGGCCGCCTCCGCGGTGGACATCGCCTTGTGGGATATTTTCGGCAAGATCTGCGGCCAGCCGGTGCACCAGATGCTGGGCGGGCTCTGCCGCGACAAGCTTCGCATCTACAACACCTGTGCGGGCTACCGCTATGTCCGCTCGCACAACATCCGGCCGGTGTCCAACTGGAATCTCGGCCAGAGCGAAGGTCCGTTCGAGGACCTCGACGCGTTCATGAATCGGGCCGACGCGCTGGCGGAAAGCCTGCTCGAAAGCGGAATCGATGCGATGAAGATCTGGCCATTCGATCCCGCGGCGCAGGAAAACGGCGGCCTCGATATCTCCGCCGCCCAGATGAAAAAAGCGATCGCGCCGTTCGAGAAGATTCGAAAGGCGGTCGGCGATCGCATGGACATCATGGTGGAGTTTCATTCGTTGTGGAACCTCCCCGCGGCGAAGAAGATTGCGCGGGCGCTCGAACCTTACGCACCGATGTGGTACGAGGACCCTATCCGCATGAATTCGCCGCAGGCTCTCGCTGAATATGCGCGTTCGACCGCCGTGTGGGTTTGCGCCAGCGAAACGCTGGGCTCGCGCTGGCCGTACAAGGACTTGCTCGAAAAGGATGCCGTCCATGTCGTGATGGCCGACCTGTGCTGGACCGGCGGACTCACCGAGGGACGAAAGATCGCGTCGCTGGCGGAAACGTGGCACCGGCCTTTTGCGCCGCACGATTGCGTCGGCCCGGTGGGATTCGTCGCGGCCGTGCACATGTCGTTCAGCCAGCCCAATACGCTGATCCAGGAATCGGTCCGCGCGTTTTATCGCGGCTGGTACAACGAGCTGGTCACCGCCTTGCCGCGCATCGAGAACGGTTGCGTGTATCCGATGGAAGGACCCGGGCTGGGTGTCGAATTGCAGCCGGGCGTGTTCAAGCGCCGGGATCTGACGGTCCGGCGCACACCTGCTTGAGGGCGGGGATGCTTGACGTGTCGCTTGACAAGCAAAATCGCACCTGCTAAACGCCGCGTATCGCCACTCAAGAGCGACGTCAATCGAGTTTTACTGATTCGTAGGATTAAGGAGGAAGTCATGAAACGAGGAGGATGGTGGTCGCTGGCGGTTCTGGCGGCGTTGATGGTTGCAGTTGCGTTCCCAAGCCCCGGGTTTGCGCAGCAGAAGAAGCTGGTTCTGTGGACCCACTGGGATCAGAACCCGGACTTCAACAAGTGGTACGCGGAAAAAGGCAAAGAGTTCGCCAAGAAGACCGGCTACGAGGTCGAAGTGGTCACCATCCCGTACCAGGGATACGAGGCCAAGTATCTGGCGGCCTTCATGGCCAAGAACAGCGCCCCCGACATTTTCATGGGCATGACGCACCAGTGGTGCGGCCAGTACGATTTCTGCGACAAGATGCCTGCCGATCTGGCAAAGACCTACGAAGAGAATCTGCCGAAGTACATGGTCGAGGTCGGCAAGTGGAAGGGCGAGCGCTACGGCATTCCGATCGAGCACGGCAACTTCCAGCAGATGTACATCAACACCGACATGTTCAGGAAGGCCGGACTCAACCCGGACGATCCGCCCAAGACCTTCGACGTCTGGCTGGCGGACATGAAGAAGCTGACGATTGCCGACCCCAAGGGCGGTGAGCCGACGCAGGTCGGCTTCGCGATCCGCAGCAAGGGCGCTCCGGTGGGGATCACCGACAAGTTTCTCCCGTTCGCGCACGCCTGGGGCGCGCGGATGCTGAGCCCGGGCCTGGACAAGGCCACCGGCTATGCCAACAGCCCGCAGATGGTGGCGGCGCTGACGTTTTTCGGAGACCTCGTCAACAAGGACAAGGTGGCGAGCCTCGCGTTCGGCAATCCCGAAGATGCGTTCGGCCAGAAACGCGCGGCCGTCATCTTTCGCGAGTCGTGGTTCTTCGGCTGGCTGAAGAAGAACGCGCCGGACGTGAACTTCAAGGTCTACGCGCTGCCCTGTGAAAAGGTTTGCCCCGGTGCGGGTGCCCTGTTTCCCTGGACGGACCTCGTCTACAAGAACAGCCCGAACAAGCAGGTGGCATGGGAGTTCATGCGCTTCATCAGCAATCCGAAGGACGACATGGAGCATCATCAGCTGCAGGGCATCCTTCCGGTGTGGACGGTGAACCTCGATAGCGCCTATGTGAAATCGCGGCCCGACTATCAGTCCACGAAAGACATGCTGGCCCAGCAGGTGCCGCCAAGCTATTTCCATCCGAAATCGAACGAGTTGGCCACCGCGTTCGGCGAAGCGGTGGTGGGCGTGCTGTTCGGCAAGGGACAGCCGAAGCCCCTGCTCGATGAAGCGGCCGCCAAGATGGATCGCATCCTCAAGGATTAGCGGTCTGAGAGGACGCCTGCGGTAGCGGCGCTACCGCCGGTGTGCCTCGACGCGCGCGCAATGGCGCCGCGTAACAGCTGATCGGGCGTTTCGTACTGCCATGCGCCAATGGTTGCACATAGCGTTTCCCAGGAACTATCTCGATCGCCGCAAGCGCGCAGGGTTCCTGTTCGTCCTCCCCGCGTTGCTGTTCTTCGGGTCCGTCTATCTCCTTCCGCTCGCGCAGTCGATCATGTATTCGTTCTACAAGATCGCGCCCGGCGGTGCGAAGCAGTTTGTCGGCCTGCGCCTTTATGAAAAGGTCCTGACCGACTCCACGTTCTGGACCGCGGTGGGAAACACGGTCCAGCTGCTGTTGTTCTCCGTGCCCGTGACGGTGGTCCTGGCGCTTGCCGTGGCACTCGGTCTCAACCGGGTCACCAATCTCAAGTGGCGCAACCTCTGGGCGTCGATGTACTTCCTGCCCTTCGCTACGTCGCTGGTCGCGGCCGCGCTCATCTGGCAATGGATCTACGACCCCGTCTACGGATTTCTCAACTATGCGCTGTCATTTGTCGGCATTCCTCCTCAGAAGTGGCTGCAGAGCCTGTCGCAGGTGCTGCCATCTCTCGCCGTCGTGAGCGTCTGGGTGCGGATCGGTTTCGACACGATGATCTTCCTGGCCGCGCTGCAATCGATCCCTGCGGAGTATTACGAGGCGGCCAACATGGACGGCGCCAGCGGCTTTCAGCGCCTGCGCTATATCACGCTCCCGCTGCTGAACGCACAGATCGTCATGGTTTGCATTCTCGAGCTCATATTCAATTTCAAGATCTTCGACCAGGTTTATGCCACGACCCAGGGCGGGCCGGCGGGCGCGAGTCAGACCATCATCGGCTTGCTGTACGACACGGCGTTCAAATTCTTCCGTTTCGGCGACGCCTCTGTCATGGCGGTCTTTGTCTTCGTCACGCTGATGGTGGCGACACTGCTGCAATGGCGACTTTTCCGGAAGCCCGTCGAGTACTGAGAGAGCCTGCGGTTTCCTGGCGAGATGACTTCCGTCGCGACAAAGATCGAAGCGGCACCCCGCGAGCGCATTGCGCTGAGGCGGGCCCACGTCCGCTGGCTGATCATGCTCGCGGTTGCCTGCGGCGCGATCATGGTCTTCTTCCCGTTCTTCTGGATGGCGGTCACGTCGCTGAAAACCGCCCCGGAGATCCAGCGCGTGCCGCTGCAGATCGCGCCGGACCACTGGCTCAACCTGAGCAACTACGTCGAAGTCTTCAAGCGCGAATCCTTCTTGCGCTACCTCCTCAACAGCACCATCGTCGCGTCGGTCGCCGCCGTGAGCAGTGTCGTGGTCTCATCGCTGGCGGGGTTCGGATTTGCCAAGTATCGCTTCCCCGGGCGCGACATTTTCTTTCTCGCCATCGTCGGCATCCTGATGGTTCCCTTCCAGTCGGTCGTGGTGCCGCTTTACGTCTGGATAAACGATCTGGGGCTGCTCGACACCTACGCCGGCATCGTGGCGCCGGATCTGGTCAGCGTGTTCGGCGTCTTCCTGATGCGGCAGGCGATCGAGATGATCCCCAACGATTACATCGACGCGGCCCGCATCGATGGCGCCAGCGAGCTCCGAATCTTCTTCCTGGTTATTCTGCCGTCGGTGAAGCCGGCCATCGCCACCCTTCTGATCATCAAGTTCCTATGGAGCTGGAACGAGTTTTTCTGGCCGCTCGTGGTGATCAGCAGCCCTCAGATGAAAGTGGTCACGATGGGCCTGATGAGCTTCAGCAACATGTACTTCATCGAATACAATCTGCTCACCGCGGCCGCCGTGATCAGCATCCTCCCGATCCTGATCATCTTCATTACGCTGCAGCGCTGGGTCGTCCAGGCCGTCGTGATGAGCGGCCTGAAGGGCTGAGTGGACGACCGCGGTGTGCGCGCTAGCGCGTGCGAGCCCGCATCGACGCCGGCTGTCCGGGCAGCGCCAGCGATTTACCGGTGTTGACGATCTGGTCGCCGTCGACGCGCAGAATGGAAATGTCGCGGTCCAGATAGTTGCCGACGTAGATATAGCGGCCGTCGTTGCTGAAAACCGCCCCCTCGGGCAGGCCGCGCACCTCGACTTCGTTGCTGCGTGTCACTTTCTTGCCGTCGATCCTGAGCGCGACGACCTTGCCGTTACGGTTGTAGAACCAGGCGTTCTTGGCCCCGTCGTTGCCGTTCAGCAATAGCGCCACCGCCAGCTTGCCGGTCGGGCTGATCGCGAAGCCCTCCGGTGAATCGCCGACCACGACCTTGTCGATCACCCGGGGCGGGTTCGCCTCGAGATCGATCACGGTGATCGTGTCGGCATGTCCGTCGGAACGGCCTCCGTTGCCGTTGTCGGCAGATATCGCGAGCTTGCCGTCTGGCGCGATATCGAAGTTGTAGGGCCAGAGGCCGACGGGGATGTCCTGTTTCGCATAGGACACCTTCTCGCCGTTCACCTCGAGCAGCGCGAGCTTGTGCCCGGGAAACTTCGCGGCCATGGCGCGCTTGCCGTCGGGCGTGAACACGACGTGCGTGACCTGTTCGCCGATGACGACGGTGTCGACAAGGGTCACCTTCTTGCCCGCGATGCGCAGCACGGCGATCGAGTTGTCGGCCCGATTGGTGACCAACGCGAGATTGCCCGCGCGGTTGATCGACATGCCGGAAGGCTGCTTGCCGACCGAAACGGTGTCGATCAGCGCCGGCGGGTTGGTCGTGAGGTCGATCACAAAGATCTTGTTGTCCGGCACCATCTTCCAGCCTGCTCCGTCTCTTTCGGCGTCCATCGAGCTCGCGACCAGCGCGAGGCTCTCATCCGGTGTAATCGCGAGATTCACCGGCGGCCCGAAAATCGAGTTCATCAGCGGCAGGTTGACCAGAATCCGGGGCGAGAGGGGGTCGGTGCCAATGTCGATGATCGACACGGTATCCCTGCCGGGCCCGCTGAAGGCGTATACGCCGGCATCGGTGATTCCGACTTTCTCGTCGTTGCCGACGACGATCAGTTCGCGTTTGCCTGGAGCGGGATTCATCGTGCCGCAGCCGGCGAGCGCAATCAGGCAGGCGGCAGCGACAACGTTCTTTAGCGATCGAAGCGGGGCAGCCATGTTCTCTCCTAGTGTCGTCCGTGTGGTGCGGCTCGGCGGGGCGCGGCGAGACTGCGCCGCTTATGTCGCGCGTTCGAGATAGCTCTGGAACACGCCAACATGGACGAGCGCAGCATCGGCAGATTGCGGCCAGAGATCCTCGCTGCGGAAGCGCACGTCGTACGTCGGCTCGTCCTGCGCCGCTATCGCATGAGCGTGCGCGTCGGGAAACGGATAGGCCGGAGACTCGCTGACGACCACGCCGGTCTTGCCCCGGATATAGCCCGGCATCCGCACGTGGCCCGGCACGTAGTCGTCCCTCACGCGGACGCGGTCCCCCGGCTGGAAACGCTCGCGCGTGGGCACGTTGCTGCGTCCCGGCGCGCTTGGCGCCGCCAGCGGAAAGAGTCCCTGGGCGCGGCGCTCCAGCTCCTCGCGAGTCAGGATCCCTTTTTCGACCAGCAGCGTCGCCAGGCTGGTCAGCGAACGCTCGTAATAGCTGGCCGTCAGATAGTGGCGCGGTTCCATGCGCTCGATAGCGTGGCGGTACTCGTCCATGTTGAAAATGCCGCGCCGCACCGCAAAGGCATAGAGCGAGTTCACTCGCACCTCCCACGCCTCGTGGAATGCCCTCGCGTCGGGCCGGTAGCGAACCGCGCCGAAGCCCTGTCTGCCTCCCAAATCGTGCATGCCATCCATGTCAGCGTCCTGTTACAGGCGCGCGACGCCGATCATGCTGTCGCGCGTCACGATACCGGCCAGTTTTTCCTCCGACCAGCCGATGGTTTCCGGCGGTTGCTCGGGGAGCACCATGTAGCGCGTGTCCGCGGTGGTGTCCCACACGCGGATCTCGACGTCCGGCGCGAGGTCCAGCCCCATTTCCTTCAGCACCGTGCGCGACTCGCGAACGACGCGCGCCCGGTACTCGAGATCCTTGTACCAATCCGGCGGCAAGCCGATGATCGTGAAGGCCGTGCATGAGCACTGCGTGCAGCAGATCACATTCTGAACGGCCGGCGTGTTTTCCAGCACGACGAGATGCCGATGGTGCTTCGGCATCGACAGGCCGAGCTCCGCGACGGCGGCGCGCCCGTTGGCGAGAAGCCGCCGGCGAAATTCGGGATCGACCCAGGCCCGGGCCACGACGCGGGCGCCGTTCTGCGGAATCCAGTGCTCCTCGGCGAGCTCGGTCAGCTCCTCGACGGCGTCCGTCGCGTTCATGCCGCGCTCGTCGAGCGCCTGCTGGATCGCATCGACGCGCCGCTCGACCGGGGCGGTGCGCTGAATGACGGGATTTTGATCAGGCATGATCGCCGCTCCTCCTGGCCGCTTTTGCGCGCGGCAGACCAGTATTCCCGGTCCTCTGTTGTGGGTCAACCCGTTGAAGTCCAGGGGTGCGCGTTCGAAGAAGCGGGCGCGCCGCGCTGCTCAGTCCGATCGGAAAAAGAAAACTCACCGGGGCGAAAGGCCGGGCCCCGCAAGACCGGGGGACTCCGACCGGGTATGCGACGACACCGGGCCAAAAGCCGGGACTATTGGCATCAGGAACAGACCCCGACGAGATTTCCGTCATTCAGATGTATCGAGAGGGGACTTCCGAAGGGCCTGGCTCCGGGATGTGCGCGGACCAGGAGCGTCAGACGCCGCCGCGGATCGTCACTGCCGCGATAAAAAACCCCGGGCAGCAGGGGTAGGCTGCCCGGGGCCAGGGTCCGGCATCAAGGAGGAGAGAAGCGCCGGATGCCATGTCCTATGCAAGGGGCGTGCCAAGGCGATGATCGTCGCAAACCGCCGCTTGTCGAGACGACAGCCGCAAAAGAAACGGGCGCGTGACATCCGCCACGCGCCCGGCTCAGGCCCATCAGCGTATCAGTCGGCGCTCGCCGTAGCGCGCTCTTTCGCTGCCTGCCAGCGGTCCAGAATCGCGCGGGCGTCGTTGGTCGCCGGATTCATCAGGCGCGCGTGCTCCGGGGTCTTCGCGGTCAACTCGATGACGTAGCCGTTCGGATCTCGAAAATAAATCGAGCGCACGAACCCGTGCTCCGAGATGCCGCGGGTTTCGATTCCACGTGCCCTTCCCTTGGCCATCATCTCGTCGAGGACTGGCGGGTCGACTTCGAGCGCGATGTGCAGATCGTAGTCGTGCTGCGCCTTCCACTCGAACGGCATGTCGGGGACCTCGAAGAAGGCCAGGAACGAGCCGTCATCGAGTCGATAGAACGTATGCAGCACCGCGGTCGTGCGGCCGGTCTTCGTCTCGCGGATCTCGAGGCTTCCGGACAGAGGCAGGCCCAGGAAGCCTTCGTAGAAATTCCGCGTCTCCTCCGAGTCGCGACAGCGGTACGCATTGTGATGGAGTCCTTTGATCATCGCTTTTCTCCGATTGCCGATGCCGCCGGCAAAGCGTCACAGCTGCACGAATTCCTTCCCTTTGTTGGGCGCGACCACGTATTGGTAGAACGCCTCGTTCACCTTGGGCCAGTTCTTGAGCGCTTTCATCTTGCCGAGCCAGCGGCAGATGTTCGGATACGCCGCAAACTTGCAGTCGATGGCCTCTCCGCCGAGGACCATCATCGAGCCCAGGTAGTCGGCAATGGTGATCTCGTCGCCGCAGAGATACGCGTTCTTCGGCCCGATCAGGTCTTCATCCAGCACCTTGAGCCAGCCCACGGCCTTGTCCTTGCCCCAGGCGACAGTCCCGGCCTGCACCTTCTCGTCGGGCCGCTTCATGAATGGGAAGATCTGCGGATAGAGGAAGCCGTACGAAAAGTCCCGGTAAAAACCGGTGTTGAGCCAATCCATCCGCTCGTTGACTCTTGCCCGCTTGCGCAGGTCCGCAGGGTACGCGGGAGAACGTGTTTTCTCGGCGAGATATTTGAGGATGGCCGAGCTCTCGGTCAAGCGGAAATCGCCGTCCTCTAGGACCGGCACCTGATGGCTCGGGTTGATCGCCGAATATTCGGGTTTGTATTGCTCACCGGTGAACAGGTCGACGACCTGGTAATCGAGAGGGATGTTGCTCTCGGCAGCAAACAGCACGATCGGGCGGCTGGTCGTGGACACCGGATGGTAGTAAAGCTTCATGTTTCCCCTCGTCAATTATCGACCGCCGGTCGATGGCGGAAAAACGGTGACGTTACGCTGTTGCGCCGGGAGGATCAAGCCCGTGACGGATGCGCCGCGTAGTGATCCCATTGACGCTTCGCCCTGACCCGCAGGAAGTTGTCGCCAAAGCGGGAGACGGCATAGCGCCGCCCCCGCCTTTCCATGGAACGCTCCAAAGCGCGACGCTTACGCCCCCTTGTCGCTGAATATCGGGGTTGGCGTCAGGTTCGAAGCACGACTTTCCTGCGCAGCGCGATGCGCAGAAATCGAGCGAACGACAAGCGACGTGCGGTTCGAAGCGACGCGCGCGTTCCGGCGTCGACAGGGCCGAGTCCCGCCGATCGCGGGTCGGCGCGACGCGGCTGGACCTTACGGTGTGGCCGATTGCCGCGCCAGCCGCTGGACGAATTCGGTCAACTCGTCGGCGTTGACGTCGGATACGGCGATCCAGTCCATGCCCGAGCCCGTCGCATGCACGACGTTGAAGCCGCGCACCGTGCGTAATGTCATCGGTGCGGGCGCCGACTCGGGCGTGACGAAGACATCGATCGTGTGCAGCCGATGCGTATAGACCAGCGTGGCGACTCGCTGCTTGTTGAGCATGTCGACGCGGCCTCCGGTCAACGGGAACCCCTCGCTGGCCAGATCCTGCACCGGCGGCGAATAATCGAGACGGGCGGACAGCCACGGCTTGACGGCGTGCTGATCGGACGATGCGACCTGGACCAGATGGTTGTTCAGCGTTGCCCGGACGTGCATCGCCACCGCCTCGACGGCGAGACCCTCGTTCGTGCGCCAGGCGATCACCGTCGTACCGATGCTCCACGCCAGCAGGGTTGCGGCGCACCCGGCGACGAAGCCCCCGGTAAGCCAGCCCCAGCGATCGCGCTGCGGACGCGGACGAGCTGGCGCCGTGTCCTGCGCATTGGCCAGCAGCGCACGCACCCGTTCACGCAGCGCCGGCGTCGCGGTGAAGTAGGGCACCTCGGCGCCGATCCGCGCTCGCAGCGCAAGCAGGTCCTGATGCTTCGTTGCGCATGTCGCGCAGCCGCGCAAATGCTGTTCGATCAACCGCCGCTGAAGGGCATCGCCTTCGCCGTCGGCATATCGTTCCACCAGCGTTCCAGCTTCATTACAATTCACTGTTCACCTCCGGACGTTCGTCCGCGGATCGAATGTAACAGCGGCGAGCGGCGCAACAAGGCACGGGCACGGGCGAGCCGCGACATGACAGTGCCGACCGGAATATCGGCGATGCGCGCGATCTCCTTGTACGAGAGCTCCTCGAGCTCTCGCAAAACCAATACCTCGCGAAAGACCAGCGGCAGCTCGGCCACCGCTTCCGCCAGCACCCGCGACTCGGCGTTGCGCAAAGCCGCCAGTTCGGGTCCTGCGGATGAATGGTCTTCGGCCCTATCGATCGCCGAGCCGTCATCCTTCAGGACCTCCGCCGGCCGGTTGCGCTCGCACCAGTCGTAAAAAGCGTGCCGCACAATGGTCAGGAACCAGGCCCTGGCGGCGCCATCGCGAAGCGTTCCGACATACTTGAGCGCGCGCATGCAGGCGTCCTGGACCACGTCCTCGGCGTCGTGGACGTCGCGGGTCAACCAGCGCGCAAGGTTGTAGCCGGCATCCAGATGCGGCAGGACCAGCTCTTCGAAACGGACGTGCCCGGACAATTGAAGCTCGATTCCTTGTTGACGATCGGCGCGGCGATTTATTCCTGCCGCACCCCTGGGCTATGGCTTGTGCACATGCACGACGCCGGTCATGAAAGGATGCACGGTGCAGATATAACCGAAGTCGCCCTCTTGGGAAAACACATGCTCGAACTTGTCGTCGGTATCCAGACCTTTCGAGGCGAAGCTCTTGTCATTGCTGGTTACCGTGTGCGGCGTTTCGTCTGCGTTGGTCCAGACGACCTTGGTGCCTGGCGCGATCGTGATTTCCTTCGGCCCATACTCGAACTTTGCGATCTTGACCTCGGCGGTCGGCGCGGGGCCGGCAGCCGTTGCGAAAACCGCAGGCATGGCCAGGGCTGCGCAAAGTGCCAGCGCGGCCACGGCACAGGCGCGACACCAAAGGGCGGCGTTGCGAAGAGCGTCGTTCATGGCAGCGTCCTTGTGTCTAGACGACGAGCGGTCTGTCGATCAACGCGAGCTGATGGCTTCCGCGCACGAGGGTCAGCTGGCGCGTGCCGAGCAGCTTGCCGAGCTCTCCGGCCGGAACCGTTACCGGACCGGGCTCGCCGATGCCTGCCTCGCCCGGGGTGGGCAGCGGGTAGGCGAGCGACATTGCCGTGTGCAGAGCGATGTTCCCTTCGACTTTCTGCAGCACCTGATGGATATGTCCGTTGAGCACGGTGACCGATCCGAACGGGCGCAGCAGCGCCATCGCCTGCGCCGAATCGGCAGTGCCCCAGCCCCACGGTTCCCAGATCGTCCACAACGGGATATGCCCGAGAACCACGACCGGCGTCGAGCTCGAGACGCGGGCGAGATCGCCTTTCATCCAGGCGAGCTGCTCGTCGCCGAGCGCTGCCAGCGTTCCCGCCTTGAAGTTGAGCACGTTGTTCAGGCCGAGGAAGTGCACGCCCGCCTGGTCGAAGCTGTACCAGGCCTTGCCGTTGCCGTCGTGATCGAAATGTTTCAGATAACCGGTAACACCTTCATCGATCGTGTCGTGCTCGCCCGGAACCGTGTGCACGCGATCGACACGCAGCTCCTGCAGGAGCTCGCGCGCCTGGCCGAATTCCTCGGGCTTCGACAAATGGCTGACGTCGCCCGTATGCACGACAAAGGCCGGCGCTTGTCGCAGCGCATTGATCTCGGCGATCGCCCGGCGCAGGCTGCCGACGACGTCGGGATTCGCCTGCTTGCGAAAGCCGATATGGGTGTCGCTGATCTGTACGAAGGTCAGCGCGTTGGGCGCGGCCGCCGCAGGCGTGCCGTAGCCTGTCGCGCCGAGCGCGTGCGGAACACCGCCGGCGACGGTCCATACCACGGCGGCGCCGGTCCAGCTGGCGAGACAGCTCAAGGCCTGGCGCCGGGCGGGATTATGGCCGTCAGAGTCGCGTTTGCTCATGAGATTTTTCCTCGGGTGGGGGTAACTGCGGGGTGCTTGCCCGTAGTACCGAGAGGCCCGGGGATTTATTCCCGATGGCGCGGTCCGAGCGAACCGGGGAACTCGTGCCCGGCGAGGTCCGCACGCGATGCGAACGTTCGACGGAGATTACATCTGCTTGAACAGATGATTGAAGGTGCGGCTCACTTCGAGTTTTTCGTCGCTGCCCCTCACGTGCACGATCTGATGGCCGCGGAAGTCGCGGCTGACCTGCTCGACGGCATCGACGCGAACCACCGTGGAG
>DATNAR010000065.1:0-31394 GCA_035607385.1 Casimicrobiaceae bacterium | reverse complement strand
CTGCTCGACGGCATCCAGGATCGCAGCGGCGCCGACGGGCAGGGGCTGCTCGATGTGTGGATGAGCCACGGCGACAAGGTGATCTCGCTGCCGCCCGGCTTCGCATTGATGGCGAGCAACGAGGCGACGCCGATCGCCGGGATGATGGACGAATCGCGCCGCTTCTACGGCGTGCAGTTCCACCCGGAGGTCACGCACACCCGGCAAGGCAAGGCCATCCTGCAGCGCTTCGTGCGCGACATCTGCGGCTGCCCCGGCGACTGGACGATGCCGGGCTACGTCGACGAGGCGGTTGGCAAGATCCGGGCGCAAGTCGGCGATGACGAGGTCATCCTGGGCCTGTCCGGCGGCGTCGATTCGTCGGTCGCCGCGGCGCTGATCCATCGCGCGATCGGCCCGCGGCTGACCTGCATATTCGTCGATACCGGGCTGTTGCGCGAGGGCGAGGCGACGCAGGTGATGGCGACCTTCGCCGAGCACCTCGGCGTGCGCGTCGACCTGGTCGATGCCAGCGAAACCTTCCTGCGCGAGCTCGCGGGGGTGACCGACCCCGAGCAGAAACGCAAGATCATCGGCCGCGAGTTCGTGCACGTTTTCCAGGCGGAAGCCGCCAAGCTGCGCAGCGGTGGCGTCGCGGCGAAGTGGCTGGCGCAAGGCACGATCTATCCGGATGTGATCGAATCGGCCGGCGCGAAAACCGGCAAGGCGCACACGATCAAGTCGCACCACAACGTCGGAGGCCTGCCCGACACTTTGCACCTGAAGCTGCTCGAGCCGCTGCGCGAGCTCTTCAAGGACGAAGTTCGCGAGCTGGGCACAGCACTCGGCCTGCCGCGCGCGATGGTGTTCCGGCACCCGTTTCCGGGTCCCGGCCTCGGCGTGCGCATCCTCGGCGAAGTCAAGCGCGAATACGCCGATCTGCTGCGCCGAGCCGATGCGATTTTCATCGACGAATTGCGCGAAGCCGGGTGGTACGATCGTGTCGCGCAGGCCTTCGCGGTGTTCCTGCCGGTGCGCTCGGTCGGCGTGATGGGCGACGGACGCACCTACGAGCACGTCGTGGCCTTGCGCGCGGTCGAGACGACCGATTTCATGACTGCGCACTGGGCGCCGTTGCCGCACGAGCTGCTCTCGCGCGTGTCGAACCGCATCACCAACGAAGTTCGCGGCATCAACCGCGTCGTCTACGACATTTCGGGCAAGCCGCCGGCGACGATCGAATGGGAGTAAAGCCGATCCGATGAAACGCGAGAATTTTTCCACCGGCACGCGCTGGGAGCCGCTGGTCGGCTATTCGCGCGCGGTGCGCATAGGCAACCAGATATTCGTCTCGGGAACGACGGCAACCGGCCCCGATGGCGCGCTCATCGGCAAGGGCGACGCCTACGCGCAGGCGCGCCAGGCGATCGCCAACATCGAGCGAGCGCTGACCGCGGCGGGCGCCTGCCTGGGCGATGTCGTGCGCACGCGCATCTACGTCACCGACATCGCGCAGTGGGAGGCGGTCGGCCGTGCGCACGGCGAAGCCTTCCGCGACATCCGTCCGGCGACGGCGATGCTCGAGGTCCGGCGGCTGATCGATGCCGAGATGCTGGTCGAGATCGAGGCCGACGCCGTCGTGGCCGATGCCGCCGTGTCGCCAGGGTGAATGCGATGGCCGGTCCGCGGCGCGATGCCGCGCCGTCCGCGCCGCACGCCGCGGACTCCGCCGAGCGGTGGATGGCGGAGGCGCTCGCTCTGGCGCGCGCGGCGCAGGCGCGCGGTGAGGTCCCCGTCGGGGCGATCGTCGTCCGCGACGGCGCGATCGTCGGCCGCGGCGGCAACGCGCCGATCGCGGGCAACGATCCGACTGCCCACGCCGAGATCGCGGCGCTGCGCGAAGCGGCGCAAGCGCTCGGCAATTACCGGCTGCCCGGCTGCGAGCTGTACGTGACGATCGAGCCATGCGCGATGTGCGCGGGTGCGATCATGCACGCGCGGATCAGCCGGCTGGTGTACGGCGCAGCCGACCCGAAGACGGGCGCGTGCGGAAGCATCGTCGATCTCTTCGCCGAGCCGCGTCTTAATCATCATACGACGGTGACTGGCGGCGTCGCCGCCGAAGCCTGCGCCGCGCTGCTTTCGGATTTTTTCGCCTCGCGGCGTCGGGACGGCGGCGCATGAAGGGCCCCACTTACGGCATTGGCTTGTACGCGCCAGCCGGTTTCGTGGTGGAGCCCGAAGCGATAGGGCGTGCCACCGCAAGGCTCGAGGCGCTCGGGCACCGCGTCATCATCGATCCGACGGCAGCGGGGCGCTGGCAGCGCTTTTCGGCGACCGACGACGAGCGCCTGGCGGCGGTAATGCGCATGGCGTCTGATCCGCGCGTCGACCTGGCGATCGCGGTGCGCGGCGGCTACGGCTGGTCGCGCCTGCTGGATCGGATCGATTTCGACGCGATAGCCGCGTCGAAGACACGCTGGCTCGGTCACAGCGACTTCACCGCGTTCCAGCTTGCGGCGTGGCGGCATGCGGGAATCGTGAGCTTCTCCGGGCCGATGGCAGCCTATGATTTCGGCGCGACCGAGCCATCCTCGTTCACAAACGATCATTGCTGGTCATTGCTCGCCGGTCCGAGCCACGACGTCGAACTGCCGCTGGAGGGTCCCGCCGAATTCGCCGCGAGCGGGACGCTCTGGGGCGGCAACCTGGCGATGGTCGCCCATCTGGTCAGAAGCGCGCATTTTCCGACGGTATCCGGCGGTATCCTGGTGCTCGAAGACGTCGGCGAGCATCCGTACCGAATCGAGCGGCTGCTCTACCAGCTGCATTTCGCCGGCGTGCTCGCGCGGCAGCGCGCGGTCCTCCTCGGCAGCTTCAACGGCTTCGAGGCCTCGCCGAACGACAACGGATACGATCTGGCGGCGACGATCGCGCACGCCCGGGCACGTTTCGGCGTGCCGATCTACACCGGGCTGCCGTTCGGACACTGTCGCGACAAGCTGACTCTCCCGTTCGGCGGGCAGGCCGAGCTCGCAGTCTCCGGCGGCATCGCCAGGCTTCGGCTGTCGGGCTACGGCATCGCGCCGGAGTAGCGCGCGTCATCGGCGTGCAACGGGAGGGCCGGGGCGACCCGGAAGTCGAATGCGACTTCCCCTGTCGTGCGGCCTTCGGCGTCGAAGCTGCGCTCGATAAAGCGCGCGCTGTTATCGTGCGCGATCAGCAGCAGCGTCGACGAGCGCGTTCCGTACTCGGGACTGACGATGAACGATGACGACAGCAGGCTTTCCCACCGCGGCGAGACACCGGTCGCGGGCAGGTGGGCGTCCGCTGCGGGCTCGCGATCGGCCAGCAGCCTGAATCCGGCCTCGATCGACGGGTCCTCATCCTGGAGCCATGCCGCCATCCGCGCCTTGCTGCGCACCAGCTTCGGCCAGGGCGTGTCGAGCAGATGATTCGACAGGCCATGGATGCCGGCGCCGAGGGCAAGCGCACCGCTGGCGCGGTTGGACGCGAACGCTGCGCCGCGGTCATCGCCGACCAGCAGGTTGAAGCCGTGATAGCGACCGCCGTCGGGCAGCAGCGCCGCGCCCGAGCGCAACGGTGACGCGTCGTCGCGCAATACACGGGTGACCAGCTCGCCGCGCGATGGCGCGTAAGGGTCGCGAGGTATCCCCTCGCGAAAGTTGGTGATCAGCGCCCAGCGGCCCGTTCGCGTGACGCCGAACCAGGTGCCCCCCGCGACTGCGTCGCGGCCAGCCAGGACGCCTTCGTCCCACCAATGCGCGGCCTCCGCCGCACGGGCATGGAATTCGTCGCGGTTGGCTGCGATCACGCATCGGTATGTGGCGTGCGCATCGAGCGCGACCAGGGCCAGGCACATCTTAGTCTCCGCCGGCGGACCACCGCACGCAGCCGCGTTTCATGCCGCGCCGCTGTTGGCGACGAAGCGCTCGATCGTCCGCGCCGATCCCGGCGCCAGAAATCGGGCAAAGCGGTGGGTGTCGAGCAGGTCCGCAAGCATCTCCTCGAAGCGCGCCGGATCGCGGATGCTCTCGTAGACCTCCATCCACAGCAGCGGCTCGTCCTGCCGCTGCAGCAGGCGGCCGGTGACGCCGAAGCGCTCCTCGACGCTGGCAAGCACCGCCGCCATCGTCTGGCGCGCGGCGGCCGCGTGCCCCGGATCGACCCGGTAATAGATGTAGCAATCGACCGGTCTTGCGCTCACGCGATGCGGCCCCGCGGCGCCGCGGGGGCGGGTGCATCGTAGGGAAGCGGGGACAAACGCAGCGGCGGCCCGTCGGGGGAGCCGAGATGCACGTCACCGCTTTCGGCGGCCGCAAGTTGCAGCACGGCCAGCAGGTCGCTCCCGGCATCGGGCGCGGCCGCGGCATTGACGACGGTGCCGCACGCCTGCTCGCCGAACGCCGTGCTGTACAGGCGCTCGCCCGGGGCCGGCGGCGCCGCATCGAGGTGGAGGAGCGCGAGCCGCTCCTTCAAGCGTCCCAGGTACTGCGTCCGGGCGACGATTTCCTGGCCGGCATAGCAGCCCTTCTGAAAGCTGATTCCCCCCAGCGCATCCCAGTTCGCCGCCTGCGGTACGAACTGGTCGGACGTGGCTGGAGTGATGACCGGAACCCCGGCGCGTATCGTCAACCATTGCCACGCGGCGTAGCCCGCCGGACGGCAAGCCGGGACCAGCCGGTCCCAGCACCGCGCGGTGTCGTCGGGCGCGACGGTGACGACATAGCGCGGACCCGGAAGGGTGACGACGAGCGCGTCGCCTAATGCGGCGACAGCACCGACGGCCGGGGGCGCGCCCAACGCGATCCCGATCGCTTCGCCGGCACCAGGACCGCCGACGCCCAACCGTATGCTTTCGCCGCTGGCGTCATCGATGGTGACGCGCGAACGCAGGACAAACATGCGAAGGCGCTTGGCGATCGCGTCGCTCAAGCTCTGCGGCAACAGCAGCTCGAAGATCGACTCGCCGCTGCGCCGAATCAGGAAATTGGCCAGCATCCGCCCCTTGGGCGAGCACCACGCGCCGTACTCGGCTTCGCCCGAGCGCAGCGCGGCCACATCGTCGGTGAATTGGCCCTGCAAAAAAGCCGCGGCGTCGGGGCCCGCGATCCGAACCACTGACAGTGCCGACAAATCGCAAATGATCGCCGCGTCGCGCGCCGCAACAAGCTCGCTGTTCGGCGCGCCGAACGAGACTACGCCGCCATGGTCGAAGCTTGCGCCACGCGCGGCGAGGTGATCGGACCAGGATGGATTCATCATGAGCGTCTATTCAGCCCGCCTTGGCTGCCGGCGAGTTCCACGGCCGCGCCGGCGGCGCGCTGGCGGAGGCTGACAAAAGCGTGTTAAAATCGAACGTTAGCTTGGATTTGCTGCCAATCCCGTGCCGGAGAATCCGGCACACGGTGCGGCGTCAATCCAGGCAATTCGCAGATCCGCACCATCAGGGTGCCCGTCGTGCCAAGCACGCGGGCCCAGTCGCGGATCGAGGCCCAACCCTGATAAAGGAGTGTAGTAATGTCGGTCACGATGCGTCAAATGCTGGAAGCCGGCGTCCATTTCGGCCACCAGACCCGCTACTGGAATCCGAAGATGGCCGAGTTCATCTTCGGCCAGCGCAACAAGATTCACATCGTCAATCTCGAAAAGACGATGGCGATGTACCAGGAGGCGATGAAATACGTCCGCCAACTGGCCAGCAACCGCGGCACGATCCTGTTTGTCGGCACCAAGCGCCAGGCGCGAGAGATCGTCGCCGAGGAGGCCCAGCGCGCCGGCATGCCCTTTGTCGACCACCGCTGGCTCGGCGGCATGCTGACCAACTTCAAAACCGTCAAGGCGTCGATCAAGCGCCTGAAGGACCTCGAGGCGATGGGGCAGGACGGAACCTTCGAGAAGATGAGCAAGCGCGAAGCGCTTACGCTCCAGCGCGAGATGGACAAGCTCAACCGCAGCCTGGGCGGCATCAAGGAGATGACGGCACTTCCCGATGCCTTGTTCATCATCGACGTCGGTTACCAGAAGATCGCGGTGACCGAGGCCAACAAGCTGTCGATTCCGATCATCGGGGTGGTCGATACCAACCACTCTCCGGAAGGCATCGCGTACGTCATTCCGGGCAACGACGACTCCAGTCGCGCGATCCGGCTGTATGCGCGCGGCGTCGCCGACGCGATTCTCGAAGGGCGGAGCCAGGTGATCCAGGAAATCGTCCAGACCGAGGAATTCGTCGAGATCTCAGGCGACGAAGCACGCGTCTAAGCGTTCACCAAAAGGGGGCGCCGCCCCCTTTTGTTTAGCATCACACCGGCGCGCACCGGCAAGCTGCGGGCCGTCGACATAAGTTGTGGAGCGGACAAGCGATGGCGGAAGTAAGTGCAAGCAAGGTGATGGAACTGCGCGGGCGCACCGGCCTGGGCATGATGGAATGCAAGAAGGCGCTGCTGGAGACCGGCGGGGATATCGCGAAGGCGGAAGACCTGCTTCGGATCAAGAGCGGAGCGAAGGCGTCGAAGGCGGCCGATCGGGTCGCGGCGGAAGGCGTGATCGGCGCGACGATCGCCGCCGACGGCAAAACCGGCGCGCTGGTGGAGCTGAACTGCGAGACCGATTTTGTCGCGCGCAACGCGGATTTCGTCGCGTTCGCGAAGAAGCTCGCCGCGCTCGTGGTGGAAAAGAACCCGCCCGACCTCGCGGGGCTCCTCGCCCTCCCGACGGACGAGGGCACCGTCGAATCAGCGCGGCAGGCGCTGGTGCAGAAGCTCGGCGAGAACATCTCGGTGCGGCGCTTCGCCCGCATTGCGACGCCGGCGCGGCTGGCGCAATACCTGCACGGCGGCCGCATCGGCGTGATGGTGGAGATCGAAGGCGGCGACGCGGAGACCGGCAAGGACGTCGCCATGCATATCGCCGCGAGTGTGGCCAACGTGCGGCCGGTGTGCGTTTCGCGCGAGCAGGTCCCGGCGGAGCTGGTCGCCAAGGAACGCGCGATCTACAGCGCGCAGGCCGCCGATAGCGGCAAGCCGGCGGACATCGTGGCGAAAATGGTCGAAGGCCGGATCAACAAGTATCTGGCCGAGGTGACCTTGCTGGGGCAGCCGTTCGCGAAGGACACCGAGCAGACGGTCGACAAGTATCTGAAGTCGAAGGGCGCGACGGTCCGGAGCTTCACGCTCTACGTCGTCGGCGAGGGCATCGAGAAGAGAAAAGACGATTTCGCCGCCGAAGTCGCGGCGATGGCCAAGGCCTAACGCGATCATTGCGGAGGACGAACCTGCCATGACACCGCAAAACATCGCGCCTGTGTCCAACGTGGCACCGCTGCCGCGCACCGAGCCGGCGTACAAGCGCATCCTGCTCAAGCTTTCCGGCGAGGCGCTGATGGGAAACGATCCCTACGGCATCAATCGCGAGGTCATCGACCGCATTGTTGCCGAAATAGGTGAGGTCGTCCGCCTGGGCGTGCAGGTGGCGGTGGTCATCGGCGGCGGCAACATCTTCCGCGGCGTGGCTCCCGGAGCGGCCGGCATGGATCGCGCGACCGCCGACTACATGGGCATGCTGGCGACGCTGATGAACGCGCTGGCGCTGCAGGACGCGATGCGCCGTGCCGGGCTGGTGTCGCGCGTGCAGTCGGCTCTGTCGATCGAGCAGGTGGCCGAGCCGTATATCCGGGGCAAGGCGCTGCGCTATCTGGAAGAGAACAAGATCGTCATCTTCGCGGCCGGGACCGGCAACCCCTTCTTCACGACCGATACCGCCGCCGCATTGCGCGGCCGCGAAATGGGCGTCGACATCGTTCTCAAGGCGACCAAGGTCGACGGCGTCTACACCGCGGATCCGAACAAGGACGCGTCGGCGCGGCGCTATCCGACGCTGACGTTCGACGAGGCGATCGTCAAGAATCTGAGGGTGATGGACGCCACGGCGCTGGCGCTGTGTCGCGACCAGAACATGCTGCTCAAGGTCTTCAGCATCTTCGCGCCCGGTGCGCTCAAGCGCGTGGTGATGGGCGAGGACGAAGGCACGCTGGTGCATTGCTAGCACGGTCGTCGGCGCCCGTCCGCAAAAGCGATGGCGCGCCGACCTTCGGGCGGATGCGAGCAACAGGACGCCGCCCGCGTGCAACCGATTCGGCAAGGAGCTCCCAATGATCGCTGACGTAAAGAAAGCCGCCGAACAGAAAATGCAGAAATCGGTCGAAGCCCTGAAAACCGATCTCGGCAAGGTCAGGACCGGCCGCGCGCACACCGGACTGCTCGATCACATCAAGGTCGACTATTACGGCACGATGATGCCGATCAACCAGGTCGCGAACGTGACGCTGGCCGACGCCCACACGATCACCGTGCAGCCCTGGGAAAAGAAGATGGTGCATCCGGTCGAGAAAGCGATTCGCGATTCCGACCTCGGCCTCAATCCGGCCACCAGCGGCGACCTGATCCGGGTGCCGATGCCGGCGCTTACCGAGGAGCGGCGCAAGGAGCTGATCAAGGTCGTGCACCGGGAAGCGGAGAACGCGCGCGTTGCCGTCCGCAACATCCGGCGCGACGCGATCAGCCACCTGAAGGACCTGCTCAAGGCCAAGTCGGTGGCCGAGGACGACGAGCGGCGCGCCCAGGAGGACGTGCAGAAGCTCACCGACCGGTACATCGCCGAAGTCGACAAGCTGTTGCACGCCAAGGAAGCCGACCTGATGGCGGTGTGATCGCAACCTTGTTTACCAGCTCGACTCGCGAGGTTCCCGAAGTGCGCGCCGTCCCGCGCCACATCGCCATCATCATGGACGGCAACGGGCGCTGGGCGAAGCAGCGGATGCTGCCGCGCGTCGCCGGCCACCGCAAGGGCGTGGAGGCCGTGCGGGCGACGGTCCGTGCGTGCATCGAGCAGGGCGTCGAATACCTGACGCTGTTCGCATTCTCCAGCGAGAACTGGCGCCGCCCGGCCGACGAAGTGTCGATCCTGATGCAACTGTTCCTGCGCGCGCTGGAACAGGAAGTCGCCAAGCTCGACGACAACGACATTCGGTTCAAGGTCATCGGCGATGTTTCGCGTTTCGAGCCGAGGATCCGCGAGCTGATCGCGGCGGGCGAGGCGGTGACCGAACGCAACTCGCGCCTGACGCTGACGGTCGCCGCCAACTACGGCGGACGCTGGGACGTGGCACAGGCGGTGCAGAAGCTGCTGGCCGCCGAGCCCGCGGCCCTGCGAGGCTTCGCCCCCGAGGCGCTGGAGCCGTACCTGTCGATGGCCTACGCGCCGGAGCCGGATCTGTTCATACGCACCGGCGGCGAGCAACGCATCTCGAATTTCCTGTTGTGGCAGCTCGCTTACACGGAGTTCCTGTTCACCGATCTCTTGTGGCCCGACTTCGATGCAGCGGCGCTGTGCGCGGCGATCGATTCGTATCGGCAGCGCGAGCGCCGCTTCGGCCGAACCAGCGAGCAACTGCAAGCGGTCCGCGATTGAGCCGGGTGCTGAAGACCCGCATCATCACCGCGCTGGTCCTGATTCCGCTGACGCTCGCCGCGCTGTTCGGGCTGCCGCCGCGCGGGTGGGGCGCGGTGACGCTGGCCGTCGTCGTCGTCGCCGCCGCCGAATGGGCCGAGCTCGCCGCCCTCGAGAAGCGCGCCTGGCTGTTGTTCGTCGGCGCCACGCTGTTCGCCGGTTGCGTACTGCTGCTCGATCCCGCCGCGGGTTTCACCCCCGAGCACGGCTGGGCCGGGCCGGTGGTGTCGTGGATTTGCGGCGCCGCCACGGTTTTCTGGCTGGTGGTCGCGCCGGCATGGCTCGCTTCAGGGCGGCGCGTGACATCGCGGCTCGTGCTGGCGATCGTCGGCTGGCTGGTGCTGGTCGCGACCTGGGTGGCCGTGGTCGCACTGCAGACGCGCTCGCCGGGCCTGCTTCTCGCGATGATGGCGATCGTGTGGATCGCCGACACCGCGGCCTATTTTGTGGGCCGGCGCTTCGGCCGCAGGAAGCTCGCCCCGTCGATCAGCCCCGGCAAGACCTGGGAGGGCGTCTACGGTGCGCTCGCTGCGGTGGCGATCTACGCGTTGCTGCTGCTGCCGTTCGCGTCAGCGGCCGGCTACACCCGGTCGCTGGACGCGATCGCCGCGGCGATCTGGGTCGCGCTCGCGCTGCTGCTGACGGGAATGTCGATCATCGGCGATCTGTTCGAGTCGCAGTTGAAGCGCCAGCGCGGCGTCAAGGACAGCGGCGCCATACTTCCCGGCCACGGCGGCGTTCTCGATCGGATCGATGCGCTGACCGCCGCCATGCCGCCGGCGGCCCTGATCGCGCATCACCTGCTACGATGAGCGCGCCCGCTTCCCCGCGCAACGGCGCCATGCCCGGCGCCAATGGTTCGCTCGGTGCTTCGTCGCTCCGCCGCGAGGCGCGGGCGCTGACGGGGCAGTTGCTGGCGTTCGACCGGATACAGACGCTACCGGCATGATGCTGCTGCAGAAACTGCTCGCCTTCGCCGTCACGCTCGGCGTGCTCGTGGTCTTCCACGAGCTCGGTCACTACGTCGTGGCGCGCCTCGTTGGGGTCAAGGTGTTGCGCTTTTCGGTGGGCTTCGGTCGCGTTGTCTGGTCGCGGCGCGTTGGCCGGGATCGCACCGAGTGGGCGCTGTCGGCAGTCCCTCTCGGCGGTTACGTCAAGATGGTCGACGAGCGCGAAGGCGAAGTCTCTGCCGCAGACCTGGGACGCGCGTTCAATCGCCAGTCGGTGTGGAGACGCATCGCGATCGTCGCGGCGGGGCCCGCCGCCAACCTGCTGCTGGCAGTGCTGCTTTTTGCCGGCACCTACATCGCCGGCATTCCCGGCGAGCGCGCGATTCTGACTTCGCCGCCGGCCGGCTCGCCCGCGGCCATGGCGGGGCTGGCGGCTTCCGATGAAGTCGTCGCCGTCAACGGCGAGCATGTTCTTTCGTGGCAGGACCTGCGCTGGCGGCTGCTCAAAGCGTCGGGCAGCGACGACGCTATCGTTACCGTCGACCGTGCCGGCGTCAGGTCGCAGCATCTCTTGTCGCTGCAGAGTCTGCGCCGCGACGACTGGGAAGGCAATTTCGTCTCGGTGCTGGGTCTCAAGATCGATCTCGGGCCGCCGCGGGTCAATGAAGTGTTGCCCGGCCGTCCTGCCGCCCTGGCGGGACTGCGGGCCGGTGATGTGATCGTCGCGGTCGACGGCCTGACGGTTCGCTCGCCTTCCGAGGTCGCGTCGATCACCAATGCGCATCCGGGAGCGCGGCTTGCGTTCACCGTGCTGCGCGACGGGGCACGGCAGGACATCGTCGTCGTGCCCGAGCCGAGCGAGCAGGACGGGAAGACGATCGGCCTCGCCGGTATGCGACTCGCGGTCGATCCTGCGGCGGTGGCGAAGATCGGGACCACGGTGCGCTACGGACCCGTCGAGGCTGTCGTGCAGGGAGCGCGCAAGACCTGGGAACTCTCGCTGTTCACGGTGAAGATGCTTGGCCGAATCCTTACCGGCCAGGCGTCGCTGAAGAACGTCAGCGGGCCGTTGACGATGGCCGATTACGCCGGGCAGTCGGCGCAGGCCGGCGTATTGACATTCATCGGCTATCTCGCATTGATCAGCATCAGCCTGGGCGTGCTCAATCTGCTGCCGGTTCCCTTACTCGATGGCGGACACTTGATGTATTATCTCGCCGAGATTGTCAAAGGCGGTCCGGTTCCAGACCGCGTGATCGAGGTCGGCCAGCGTATTGGCATGGCCGTATTGGCCATGCTGATGGCTTTGGCGCTTTTCAATGACCTGTCCCGACTCTTCTGAATCC
Source organism: Casimicrobiaceae bacterium (assembly GCA_035607385.1). Lineage (GTDB taxonomy): Bacteria > Pseudomonadota > Gammaproteobacteria > Burkholderiales > Casimicrobiaceae > PALSA-1003. Next base: position 19,588 of record DATNAR010000065.1, on the reverse strand, counting down.
CCCGCTTGCCGTCAGCCGCTGCGTGCACGTCGCGCCGGCCCGAAATTGAAGGCGCTCCCGGCACTGCTAATCGCGCTCTTCGCGCACGCCGCGCTGGCGTTCGAGCCGTTCGTCGTCAAGGATATTCGGGTCGAGGGCGTGCAGCGCACCGAGGCTGGAACCGTGTTCAGTTACCTGCCGATCAAGGTCGGCGACCGCGTCGACGATGAGAAGGCCTCGGCCGCGGTCAAAGCGCTGTATGCGACCGGTTTTTTTCGCGATGTGCGCCTCGAAGCCGAGAACGGCGTGCTGGTCGTCATCGTCCAGGAGCGGCCGACGATCAGCCAGATCGACATCAGCGGAACCAAGGAATTCGACAAGGACACGCTGAAGAAGGCGCTGAAAGACATCGGCATCGCCGAGTCGCGCATCTTCGACCGCTCGGCGCTCGAGCGCGCCGAACAGGAATTCAAGCGCCAGTACATCAATCACGGCAACTATGCAGTCAAGGTGACGACGACAGTCACGCCGCAGGAGCGCAATCGCGTCGCCATCAATTTCACCGTCGAGGAAGGGGAACCCTCGAAGATCGCCAACATCAACATCATCGGGGCCAAAGCCTTTCCCGAAAAGACGCTGATCAACGAGATGCAGTTGTCGACGCCGGGCTGGCTGACCTGGTACACGAAGAACGATCAGTACTCGAAGCAGAAGCTGCAGGCCGACCTGGAAACGCTGCGCAGCTACTACACGAATCGCGGCTACCTGGAATTCGCCGTCGATTCGACGCAGGTTTCGATCACGCCGGACAAGCAGGACATCTACATCACCATCAATATCACCGAGGGGCCCAAATACACGGTTTCCGACATCCAGCTGGCCGGCGAGCTGCTGCTGCCCGAAGCCGAGTTGATGCGCCTGATCCAGGTCCGTCCGGGCGACGTCTATTCGCGTGAAAAGCTCACGCAGTCGACCAAGGCGCTGTCCGACCGCCTCGGCAGCGATGGCTATGCGTTCGCCAACGTCAATGCCGTACCGGAGATCGACCGCGTCAAGCGGACGGCGGCGTTCACCTTCTTCATCGATCCCGGCCGTCGCGTATACATCCGCCGCATCAACATCAGCGGCAACAGCAAGACGCGCGACGAGGTGATACGCCGCGAGCTCCGCCAGCTCGAGGGCGCGTGGTACGACGCCGCGCGCATCGAGCGGTCAAAGGTCCGGATCACGCGGCTCAATTTCTTCGACGACGTCAACATCGAGACGCCCGCGGTTCCGGGCAGTCCGGACCAGGTCGATATCGACATCACGGTCACCGAGAAATCGACCGGCAACCTGCTGGCGGGCGTCGGCTATTCCAGCGCCGACGGCATCGTTCTGTCGGGATCGATCTCGCAGAACAATGTCTTTGGCACGGGCAACGCGCTGGCCGCCTCGATCAACACCAGCCGCATCGGCCGCAGCATCGCGCTCAGTTTCACCGAGCCGTACTGGACCACTGACGGCGTTGGCCGCACGATCGAGCTCTACGACAAGAGTGTGGACCCGTCGTCGCTGCCGATCGCCCAATTCTCGTCGCAGACCCTCGGCGCGGCGCTTGGCTTCGGCGTGCCGATCACCGAGACCGACTCGATCAATTTCGGCGGTCGGGTCGAGCACACCAGAGTCCAGTTATTCGACCAGAGCCCTCCTGCGTATTTCCAGTTCGTCAAGGACTTCGGTTTCGTGACCAATAGCTACATCGCGACGGCAGGCTGGTCGCGCGATTCCCGCGATAGCATCCTGTTTCCCAGCAAAGGACTGCTGCAGAGCGTTGTGGGCGAGCTTGCGTTGCCGATCGGCGACCTGACGTATTACAAGCTCAACTACCTGATCCAGTGGTTTACGCCGATGCCCGCGAACACGGTTCTCATGCTGCGCGGCGACTTCGGCTACGGCGGCGGGCTGAACAACAAGACGCTGCCGTTTTTCAAGGCGTATTATGGCGGCGGAGTGGGATCGGTCCGGGGCTACGAGACGGCGTCGCTGGGTCCGCAGGACAGCCTGGGCAACACGGTCGGTGGACGGGAGAAGATCATAACCAACGCCGAGCTGTTTTTTCCGCTGCCGGGCGCCAAGGCGAACGACCAGTCGGTCAGGTTATCGGTGTTCGCGGACGCCGGAATGATTCGCGATGTCGGCCTGCAGCCGGAGCTCGAATCGTTCCGTTATTCGGTCGGCGTCGGGGTCGCCTGGAACTCCCCGGTGGGGCCGCTGAAACTGAGCTACGGTTATCCGTTGAAGAAAAGACCCGGTGACCGCATCCAGAACTTCCAGTTCCAGGTAGGTACGATATTCTAGGTGCGGAGCGGGCGTAGACTGGCGATCGGCTAGGTATCCAGCGCGACTGGAAATCGGCGGACCCGCGAGACTAGGCGCAGGAGAGACAGTTGAAACATCGCATGCAGCAGTTGCTCATTTGCGCCGCGGGCGCATTCCTGGCGGCCTTGCTCGCCGTGCCCGGCTTCGCGCAGGGCGCCGACTACAAGATCGGCTTCGTCAACAGCGAGCGGCTGTTTCGCGAGGCGGCACCGGCCAAGCGTGCCCAGACGAAGCTGGAAAAGGAGTTTGCCGGCCGGGATGCCGAGATCCAGAAGCTTGGCAAGCAGGTGCGCGACCTGCAGGCGACGCTCGAGAAGGACGGGGTGACGATGGCCGAAAACGACCGTCGCGCGAAGGAGCGGGACCTCGCCAACATGAGCCGCGACCTGCAGCGGATGCAGCGCGAATTCCGCGAGGACCTCAACCTGCGGCGCAACGAGGAGCTCACTGCGGTGCAGGAGCGCGCCAACAAGGTCATCCAGCAGATCGCGATCGATGAAAAGTTCGACCTCATCATCCAGGATCCGGTCATCTACGCCAGCCCGCGCATCGACGTCACTGAACGAGTGATCAAGGCGCTCGCCGACAAGTAGTCCCGCCAGGCCGCGGCCGCCCAAAGCGCATGAGCAACAGTCAAGACGCTCGGGGCATCGCTCTGGAATTGCTGGCCGAGCCGGCGCGCGCCGAGCTCGTCGGCGACGGCGGCGTGCTGATCGACAGGGTGGCTACCCTCGAGGGTGCCACCGCCGGCGCGATCGCGTTTCTGGCCAATCCCAGGTATCGCCATCACCTGCAGTCGACGCGCGCAAGCGCGGTCATCATCGAGCCGCGCTTCGCCGCCGACACGGCCTTGCCCAAGCTGGTGACTTCGAACCCGTACGCCGCGTATGCGCGCGTCGCCGCGCTCTTCCACCCGCCGCCTCCGGTCGCCCCCGGCATAGACCCGACGGCCATCGTCGCCGCGAGCGCCCGCGTCGCGGCCAGTGCGACGATCGGCCCTTGCGTCGTCATCGGCGAGCGCGCCGTGATCGGCGAACGGACGCGCATCCATTCCGGCTGCGCGATCGGCGACGACTGCAGTCTTGCGGACGACATCGTGCTGCACCCGCGCGTCGTGCTGTACGCGCGCACGGTCGTGGGTGCCCGCACGCTGATTCACAGCGGTGCCGTCCTCGGCGCCGACGGCTTCGGCATGGCCGACGAAGATGGAAAGTGGCTGAAGGTGCCCCAGCTCGGGCGGGTCGTGGTCGGAACCGACGTCGAGATCGGCGCCAACACGACGATAGACCGGGGGGCGATCGACGACACGGTCATCGAGGATGACGTCAAGCTCGACAATCAGATCCAGATCGGGCACAACTGCCGCATCGGCGCGCACACGGCGATCGCCGGCTGCGTCGGCATCGCCGGCAGCGTCAGGATCGGCCGTAACTGCCAGATCGGCGGAGCGGCGATGATCACCGGCCATCTGGACATCGCCGACGGAACGGTGATCTCCGCGGCGACCGGGGTGTTCAACTCGATCACCGAGCGCGGCGTCTATACCAGCACCTTTCCCGCGCTGCCGCATCGGGAGTGGCAGCACGTCGCATCGATCATGCGGCGCCTGCGCAGCTTCGCCGACAGGATCCGCGCGCTCGAGCGCGACCGCCGTGGACAGGGAGAATGAGCATGGAGATGGACGTCAACGAAATCATGCGGCATCTGGCCCACCGGCCGCCCTTCCTTCTGGTCGACCGCGTCCTCGAATGCGTGCCTGGCCGCAGCATCAAGGCGTTGAAGAACGTGACGATCAACGAGCCGTTCTTCCAGGGTCATTTCCCCGGCTATCCGGTGATGCCGGGCGTGTTGATCATCGAGGCGCTGGCGCAGGTCTCGGTGATCCTGGTCTACCAGACCTTGAAGCGAATGCCGGACGACAAGTCGCTGATCTTCTTTGCCGGCATCGACAACGCACGGTTCAAGCGGCAAGTCACGCCCGGCGACCAGCTGACGCTGGAATCGACCGAGGTCCGGCTGGTTCGCGGCGTCGGCAAGTTCGCGGTACGGGCCAGCGTAGGCGACGCGCTGGTTGCAGAGGCCGAATTGCTCGCCGCGCTGCGCGACCTCTGACGCTTGTGACGCGCGTCCATTCGACGGCGATCGTGGCCGCGAGCGCCGAGCTCGCAGACGATGTCGTCATCGGGCCATACACGGTCGTCGGCGCCGACACGACGATCGGCGCGGGCACCAGCATCGGCGCCCACGTCGTCATCGCCGATCGGACCAGCATCGGACGCGACAATCGCGTGTTCCAATTCGCATCGGTCGGTGAAATTCCGCAGGACCGGAAATATACCGGCGATCCGACGCGCACCGTGATAGGCGACGGCAACGTCATCCGGGAATTCGTGACCATCCATGCCGGGACGGCGCAGGATAGAGGTGTGACGACGATCGGCGACGGCAACTGGCTGCTCGCCTATTCGCACGTTGCCCACGATTGCGTGATCGGCAACGGCACGACGTTCTCCAACAATGCCCAGCTGGCAGGGCACGTGATCATCGACGACCATGCCGTGCTCGGCGGCTTTGTCGGCGTGCATCAGTTCTGCCGCGTCGGAACGCACGCGATGCTGGCCGCCGGATCGATCGTGCTGCAGGACGTCCCGCCGTATGTCACCGTGGCGGGATCGCCCGCCACGCCGCGCGGGACCAACAGCGAGGGCTTGCGCCGGCGCGGCTTCAGTGCCGACGACATCGCTGCGATCAAGCGAGCGTACAAGACGCTGTACCGCAAGGGCCTCGCACTCGACGATGCGCGGGCGGAGATTGCCGCCTCGGCCGCCACCGTGCCGGCGCTGCACGCCCTTACTGCGTTTCTGGAGACGCCAGGACGCGGGATCGTGCGTTGAGCGACGCCGCTCGCGACCGGCCGGCGGTGACGATAGGTATCGTCGCCGGCGAAGCCTCGGGCGACGCGCTGGGGGCCGAGCTGATCCGCGCCGTCCGGGCGCGCCTGCCGGACGCGCGCTTCGCCGGCATCGGCGGCCCTCGCATGGAAGCGGCCGGTTGCCTTCTCTGGTATCCGCATAGCGAGCTCGCCTTGCGCGGCTATGCCGAAGTGATCACCCATCTGCCCGCGCTGCTGCGCATTCGGAGCGATCTCTTCCGGCGCCTCGCTTCGGCCAAGGCGCCGCTGTTCGTCGGCATCGATGCGCCCGATTTCAATCTGGGGCTCGAGGCGAGGCTCAAGCGACGGCGGATCCGGACGATACATTACGTAAGCCCGTCGGTCTGGGCGTGGCGCCGCGACCGCATCGGCACGATCGCGCGCTCGGTCGATCATCTGCTTGCCCTGTTTCCATTCGAGCCGCCGCTCTATGCCGATGCCGGCATCAGGGTGACGTTCGTCGGCCATCCTCTGGCCGCAAGCGCGGCGACCGCGGCCAGCCGCCGCGAAGCGCGCGAGCTCCTGAAATTCGAAATGGGCACGCCGGTATTCGCGCTGTTGCCCGGCAGCCGGATGTCCGAACTGGAGATGCACACCGAGCTGCTGCTGAAGACCGCGGCGGCTTTGTTCGAAGCGCAGCCTCTGGCCAGGTTCATCGTGCCGCTGGTCAGCCGGGAGGCGCGAGAGTACTTCGAGCGTGCCCAGTACCGCCTGCAGCTGGAATCCCTGTCGCTGAAACTGCTGTACGGCCATGCCGGCGATGCGCTGCGCGCGGCCGACGTCGGCATCGTCGCGTCCGGCACCGCGACGCTCGAGGCGGCGATGGCGCGCTGCCCGCACCTGGTGTTCTACAAGGTCCACCCGGTCACCGCGCAGATCGTCAAGCGCAAGCTATTGCTGCCCTTTGTCGGCCTGCCCAACATTCTCGCCGGGCGCTTTGTCGCGCCGGAATTCCTGCAATGGGCGGCAACGGTGGACAATCTTGCCCGCGCGGCGTTGAATCTCTACGACGACGCGGTCACCAGGCGCCGCACCGAAGCGCTTTTTGCTTCGCTGGCCGATGCGCTGGCGGCCGATGGTGCGACAATCGCGGCGGAGGCGGTGATGACGGAATTGCGCACGGCAGGAGTGGCATGCTGATCGCGGGAGTCGACGAAGCCGGCCGGGGCCCGCTGGCCGGGCCCGTCGTCGCGGCCGCGGTCATTCTCGATCCGCAGCGCAAGATCAAGGGGCTGCGCGATTCCAAGCTGCTGACACCGGAGAGCCGCGTCGAGCTGGCGGTGATCATTCGCGCCCGCGCGGTGGCGTGGGCCGTCGCCCACAGCGATGTCGGCGAAATCGACGCGCTGAACATTCTGCAGGCGACCTTGCTCGCGATGAAGCGGGCGATCGAGCAGCTGACGACGGCGCCCGAGGTGGTCTGGATCGACGGCAATCAGTGTCCGCAGGTCAATTATCCGTCGCGGGCTATCGTCGACGGCGATCGTCTGGTCGCGGAGATCGCCGCAGCGTCGATACTCGCCAAGACGACACGCGACGCGATGCTGGTCGACCTGGACCGCAGTTACCCGCTGTACGGATTCGCGCGGCACAAGGGGTATTCGACGCCCGAACATCTCGCCGCGCTGGCGCAGCACGGACCGTGCGCGGCGCATCGACGCTGGTTCGGCCCGGTACGGCAGACCGGCTTCGATTTCTGATGGCGAGGTCGTCGCCGCGCAAGCGCCCCGCGGCGCTTTTGTTCGACGTCTTCGGCACCGTCGTCGACTGGCGCGGCAGCGTAAAAAGGGAGCTCGCGCGTCTCGGCCGAGCGCGGGGCGTGCGCGCCGACTGGGGCGAGTTCGCCGACGCCTGGCGCGCCGGCTATCGTCCGGCAATGGATCGGGTACGCCGCGGCGAAGTGCCGTGGCAGCCGCTCGACAGCCTGCACAGGCAGATGTTGCGCGGCCTGGTCGGTCGCTTCGGCCTCGCGCTCGATGCCCGGGAGATCGAAGCGCTCAACCTGGTCTGGCACCGCCTCGCTCCCTGGCCGGACGTCCGGACGGGCCTGCGGCGCCTCAAGCGCGGCTGCATCATCGGCACCTTGTCCAACGGCAATATGGCATTGCTGGTCGAGCTCTCCAAAGCCGCGAATCTGCCGTGGGATTGCATCTTTTCAGCCGAACTTTTCCGGCACTACAAGCCCGATCCCGAGGTCTATCACGGGGCGGCGGCATTGCTTGCGCTCGACCCGGCCGATGTCATGCTGGTGGCCGCGCACAAGGACGATCTGGCGGCCGCGCGGCGCTGCGGCTGGCAGACCGCGTACGTGCAACGTCCGCTGGAATTCGGGCCGGGCACGGCGCGTGGCGGGCCCGATCGGGCGAGCACGCTCAACGCCGACGATTTCGCCGACCTGGCCGATCAGCTCGGGCTGTAGGCGGCGCAGTATGCTATGTTTGACCCCGCGGCGGCGCTCGATCCGGTGTCGCCGCGTCCATTCGAAGCAGGAGATTCCGCATTGATCCACTGTGTGTTGCATGACCCCAACGATTCGGTCGCCGTGGTCGTCGTCGAAGGCATCAAGGCCGGACAAACGTTGACCGGGCTGATCCTCGACGAGGACCGGACGATCGATCTGCGCTGCGCGCAGGACATCCCGCTCGGACACAAGATTGCCCTCAAGGACCTGAAGGTGGGCGATACGGTGATCAAGTATGGCGTCGACATCGGCAAGGTCGTCGCCCCGATCAAGGCGGGCGAACATGCCCACGTCCACAACATCAAGACCAAGCGCTGGTGACGAGCGGCCTGCGGTTCCCGCGCGGCGCTCGTGTGTTGACGCTGGCCATGTCGTTCCCAGCGCCGTTCGCGCCTTGCCGGGTGCCCGCATGGCCTTTCATCGCGATCTATTACCGCTAGCAAGGAATCATTGATGCAAAAAAGCTTCTGGGGATACCGCCGTGAAAACGGGCGCGTCGGTGTGCGCAACCACGTGATCGTGCTGCCGGTCGACGACCTTTCCAATGCCGCTGCCGAAGCGGTCGCGCACAATGTCAAAGGCGTGCTGGCGATCCCGCATCCCTATGGCCGGCTGCAGTTCGGTGCCGACCTCGACCTGCACTTCCGCACGTTGATCGGCGCGGGGAGCAATCCGAACGTCGCTGCGGTCGTCGTCATCGGCATCGAAGAGGGGTGGACCCGCAAGCTTGTCGACGGTATCGCGGCGACCGGCAAGCCGGTCAGCGGATTCGGCATCGAGCTGCACGGCGATCACGACACGATCATGCGGGCGTCCAGGGCCGCGCGCGAGTTCATGCAGGCCGCGAGCGAACAGCAACGCGTCGAATGCGGACTCGACGAGCTCTGGGTATCGACCAAATGCGGTGAATCCGATACGACGTCGGGCTGCGGCGCCAATCCCACGGTGGGAGATGCGTTCGACAAGCTCTATTCGGCGGGCTCGACGCTCGTGTTCGGCGAGACGACCGAGCTGACCGGCGGCGAGCAGATCGTCGCCGCGCGCTGCCGTGACGACAAGGTTCGCGCCGACTTCATGCGCGTGTTCGACCGCTATCAGGAAGTCATCAACCGGCACAAGACCACCGACCTGTCGGATTCGCAGCCGACCAAGGGCAACATCGCCGGCGGGCTGACGACGATCGAGGAAAAGGCGCTGGGCAACATCCAGAAGATCGGCAAGAAATGCGTGATCGACGGTGTGCTCGACAAGGCGGAAACGCCTTCCGGGCCGGGCCTCTGGTTCATGGACAGCTCGTCGGCGGCCGCGGAAATGGTCACGCTCTGCGCCGCGGCGGGTTTCGTCGTCCATTTTTTCCCGACCGGTCAGGGCAACGTGATCGGCAATCCGATCCTCCCGGTCATCAAGATCTGCGCCAATCCTCGCACGGTGCGGACGATGAGCGAGCACATCGACGTCGACACGTCGGCGCTGCTGCAGCGGGGCATCACGATGGATCAGGCCGGGGACAAGCTGCTCGAGATGATGTTTCGCACGGCCAACGGCAGGCTGACCGCCGCGGAAGCGCTGGGCCATCGCGAATTCGTGATGACCCGGCTGTACGAGAGCGCATGAGCGGGAAGGCTCGCACCGCGCCTTTTGATGCTTTTACGATATCCACAGGACCAACGATGAGAAAACATTCGCCGCTGCGAGGCTGCCTCGCGCTGACCGCCTTGCTGGCCGCTTTGCTGCCGCTTTGCGCGCGTGCCGAGATGAGCGAGATCAAGGTCGCGCAGCAATACGGCATCGGCTACCTTCCGCTGATGATCATCGAGGAGCAGAAGCTGATCGAAAAGTACGCCAAGGCCAACGGCCTCGATGTCAGCGTCGGCTGGGCCAAGTTCGCCGGGGGCAACGTGATGAACGATGCGCTGCTGTCGAACAGCCTGCAGTTCGCCTCGGGTGGCGTCGGCCCCTTCGTAACCTTGTTTGCCAAGACGCGCGGCAATCTCGATGTCAAGGCGGTGGGCGCGATCAACTCGATGCCGCTCTATCTCAATACGCGCAATCCTGCCGTGAAATCGCTCAAGGACTTCACCGACAAGGACAAGATCGCCTTGCCCGCGGTCAAGGTCTCGATCCAGGCCGTGACCTTGCAGATGGCGGCGGAAAAGGCCTTCGGCGAGGGACAGCAGAACAAGCTCGATCACCTGACCGTCAGCATGTCGCATCCCGACGCGCAAGTGGCGCTGCTGTCCGGACAATCGGAAGTCACCGCCCATTTCGGCTCGCCGCCTTTCCAGTACCAGCAGTTGAAGAATCCGGCGATCCACACGGTGCTCAACTCGTACGACGTCCTCGGCGGCCCGGCGACGTTCAACGTCGTCTGGACCACGTCCAAGTTCAGAAGCGAGAATCCGAAACTCTACGACGCCTTCGTCAAGGCGCTCGACGAGGCCACGGCGCTGATCAACAAGGACAAGCACTGGGCGGCGGAAGCGTATTTGCGGATGTCGAAGGACAAGGCATCGCTGAAGGAGATCGAAGATATGCTGAACGACCCCGCGATCGTGTTCACGACGACGCCGCAGAATGTCATGAAATACGTCGCTTTCATGGCCAAGATCGGTTCGATCAAGAACCCGCCGGATTCCTGGAAGGACATGTTCTTTCCGAACGCGCAGAGCCTGCCGGGAAGCTAGAGCCGGCATGGGCGCGACCGACACGGCGGCGGAGCGCGAGATCGCCGTCGATCTCGCGACGGTACGCGCCGCGCATGCGCGCATCCGTCCGCATGTGCATCGCACGCCGGTGCTGACCAGCCGGTCGCTCGACGCGGCAATGGGCGCGACGCTGTTCTTCAAATGCGAGAACCTGCAGAAAGTCGGCGCGTTCAAGGCGCGCGGCGCATGCAACGCCGTGTTCTCGCTCGACGACGCCGAAGCCCGGCGCGGCGTGATCACGCACTCGTCGGGCAACCACGGCGCCGCGGTAGCCTGGGCCGCGGCACGACGAGGGATTCCGGCGTGGGTCGTGATGCCGGAGAATTCGGCCGAGGTCAAGAAAGCGGCGGTGCAGGGCCTGGGTGCGGCGGTGCGATATTGCGCGCCGACCCTCGCAGCGCGCGACACGACTTGCGCGGCGGTCCAGGCCGAGACCGGCGCGCTGCTGATCCATCCGTTCGACGATTGGCGAGTCATCGCAGGGCAGGGGACCGCCGCGCTGGAGCTGCTCGAAGAGATTCCCGACCTCGATGCCATCCTCACGCCGGTCGGCGGCGGCGGCCTGCTGTCCGGCACGGCGATCGCAGCGCGCGCGATCAAGCCGTCGATCGCCGTCTACGGCGCCGAGCCCGCGGGCGCCGACGACGCCTGGCGGTCGCTGCAGAGCGGGCATATCGTTCCACAGACCGATCCGCGCACGATCGCCGACGGATTACGCTCGTCACTCGGCGTGAAGACGTTTGCGGTGCTGTCGAAGCTGGTCGACGCGATAGGCACGACGTCGGAGCCGGCGATCGTACAGGCGATGCGGCTCGCCTGGGAAAAGCTCAAGCTGATCATCGAGCCCTCGTCGGCGGTGCCGCTGGCGGCACTGCTCGAACGCAAGCTGCCGGTTGCCGGGCGACGCGTCGGCATCGTCATCAGCGGAGGCAATGTCGACCTGGATCGCTTGCCCTGGCAGCATTGACGCGAACGCCGCGCAGCGGCCTGGCGCAACGGCAGCTGTCCGGCGTCCGTCCGCATCGCTGAGGAGAAAGCATGGCTGAAACCACGGCGCCACTGCTCGATGTTCGCGGCGTGACGATTCAGTACAAGACGACCGAGCATCGCATCACCGCGACCTATCGGGTCGATTTTCAGGTGTTCCGATCGGACCGTTTCATCCTGCTCGGACCTTCGGGCTGCGGCAAGTCGACTTTGCTCAAGGCGGTCGGCGGCTATCTGAATCCGGTCGAAGGCGAGATCCGGCTCAAAGGCGTGCCGGTCACGCGGCCCGGACCCGACCGCATGATGGTCTTCCAGGAATTCGATCAGCTGCTACCGTGGAAAACGGTCAAGGAGAACGTGGTGTTCGCGCTGGTATCGAGCGGCAAGCTGCCGGACAAGGCGGCGGAGGAAAAGGCGCTCGAGTACATCAACAAGGTCAACCTAACCAAGTTCGCCGACAGCTATCCGCACACCCTTTCGGGCGGCATGAAGCAGCGGGTCGCGATCGCGCGCGGGATGGCGATGGAACCCGACGTCCTGCTGATGGACGAGCCGTTCGCCGCCCTCGATGCGCTGACGCGGCGCAAGATGCAGGACGAGTTGCTGCAGCTGTGGGACGACACGCATTTCACCGTCCTGTTCGTCACGCATTCGATCCCGGAGGCGATCACCATAGGGAGCCGCATCCTGCTGATGTCGCCTCACCCGGGACAGGTCAAGGCGGAGCTCAACAGCCTGCCGAGGAGCGCCATGCACGGTGACGCAGCCAGGGAGCTCGAGCGAAAGATCCATGCGATGCTCTTTGCCGAGCCCGTCGAGAGTGAGGATGAGTTCCATGCCTGAAGCCGACCTCGCACGCCCGGACGTTCTCCGGCCGACCGTCGACGCCTCGCAATTCGGCGTCGTGCAGCGCCCGCTATCGATAGGCGAGCGGATCTACAACATCGGCGCGGTGCGCAAACTTACGATACTGGTGCTGCTGGCCGCGGCGTGGGAGATCTATGCCCGCTGGCTGCACAACGATCTGCTGTTCCCGACGTTCAGCGCGACCCTGCAGGCGTTCGCCCAGGCGATGATCAGCGGTGGCCTGCTCGGCAAGGCCTGGACCTCGATCAAGGTGCTGCTGATCGGCTATGCGGCCGGCATCGCCCTGGCGGCGGTATTGACGACCGTCGCGATCAGCTCGCGCGTCGGCACCGACTTCCTCGAAACGCTGACCTCGATGTTCAATCCGCTGCCGGCGATCGCGCTGTTGCCGCTGGCACTGATCTGGTTCGGGCTGGGCAACGGCAGCCTGGTATTCGTGCTGATCCACTCGGTGCTGTGGGCGGTCGCGCTGAACACGCATTCCGGCTTCCTGTCGGTGTCGAATACGCTGCGCATGGTCGGCCGCAACTATGGGCTGCACGGCCTGTCGTACGTCGGCAGAATACTGATTCCTGCCGCGTTCCCGAGCATCCTGACCGGCCTGAAGATCGGCTGGGCGTTCGCATGGCGCACGCTGATCGCGGCCGAGCTGGTGTTCGGCGTGTCGTCGGGCTCCGGCGGCCTGGGCTGGTTCATCTACGAGAACAAGAATCAGCTCGAGATCGCCAACGTCTTCGCCGGGCTTTTCACGGTGATCATGATCGGACTCCTGGTCGAGAACGTCATATTTCGCACGATCGAACAGCGCACGGTGCGCAGATGGGGGATGCAGAATTGAGCTGGAGTGCCAAGCCCGTGCGGCAAGCACAAGCGTCGCGCGGCGACTATCCGCGGTTTCATCTGGCCTTCCCGGTGACCGACCTCACCGTCGCACGGCGCTTCTACGGCGGCGTGCTCGGCTGCACCGAGGGCCGCAGCGCCCAGGAATGGGTGGATTTCGATTTCTTCGGCCACCAGATCGTGGCGTTCCGGGTCGGCGCCGCCGACATGAAAGTGGCGACCAGCCTGGTCGACGGCGACCAGGTGCCGGTGCGGCATTTCGGCGTGATCCTGGAAGTCGACGAATGGAACAGCCTGGCCGACCGTCTGGAGACGGCGGGCGTGCGCTTCATCATCGAGCCGCACGTGCGATTCAAGGGACAGATCGGCGAGCAGTCGACGATGTTCCTGCTCGACCCGTTCGACAACGCGCTCGAGTTCAAGGCCTTCGAGAACATCGACCAGCTGTTCGCGCCGCAGTGAGCCCGGCGGCGTGCGGATCGTCATCAGCGAATTCATCGACGAAGCGGCAGCGACGTCGCTGGCGCGGGATTTCGACGTGCGGTACGACGCCGCGCTGGTCGAGCGGCCGGCCGAGCTCGGCGTCGAACTGGCCAGCGCCGACGCATTGATCGTGCGCAACCGCACGCAGGTAAACGCCGCACTGCTGGCTGCAGCGCCCCGTCTCAAGGTCGTCGGCCGGCTCGGCGTCGGACTGGACAACATCGATCTATCCGCCTGCGCGGCGCGCCGGATCGACGTCATACCGGCGACCGGCGCCAATGCCCGCTCGGTGGCCGAATACGTGATCGGCGTTGCGTTGGTGCTGCGGCGGCGGGTCTTCGGCGCGAGTACAGCGGTCGCGGCGGGCCAGTGGCCGCGTGCCGCGCTATCGCAGGGGCGTGAGCTTTCGGGCAGCACGCTCGGCGTCGTCGGTTTCGGCAGTATCGGCCGCCTGGTCGCGGAGCTCGCCTATCGGCTGGGCATGCAGGTGCTCGGTTTTGACAGCGCGATTGCGCCGGATTCGGCAGCCTGGACCGAGCAGCACACGGCGCTGCGCCCGCTCGACGATCTGCTGCACGAGTCCGACGTCGTTTCGCTGCACCTGCCGCTGACCGAGGAGACGCGCCGCCTTCTGGATGCGCGCCGGCTGTCGCTGATGAAACGCGATGCGATCCTGATCAATACCTCGCGTGGCGGCATCGTCGACGAAACGGCGCTGGTCGATTCGCTGCGCAGCGGCATGCTCGGTGGTGCGGCGCTCGATGTCTTCGAGCACGAGCCGCTGCCGGCAGGCAGTGTCCTTGCCGGGTGTCCACACCTATTGCTGACGCCGCACATCGCCGGCGTCACCCGGGAGTCGAACGCCCGCGTTTCAGCGCTGGTCGCCCGCGAGGTTGCCGCCGCGCTGGTCCGGCGCGCTGACACCGCGCATGCCTAGACTTCAACCGGCGGCGCTGCGCGACCTGGCCGAGCGCGCGTTGCGCCGCGCCGGCGCGAACGCGGCGATGGCGGCGGCCACCGCGCAGGCGCTGACCGAGGCCGATGCGCAAGGCTTGGGCTCGCACGGCGTCGCCCGCGTTCCCCAGTACGCCGCACATTTGCGCAACCGCCGCGCCGTCGGCGACGCCGTCCCCGGCGTGATCCGATCTCGCGGCGGCGCCGCGCTGGTCGATGCGGGCGGCGGGCTCGCGTTCCCGGCCTGCGCGCTCGCCGTCGCCGAGGCGATCCGGCGCGCCCGCGAATTCGGCGTCAGCTTCGTCGGCGTCACCAACAGCCATCATTTCGGCGTGGCCGCCTACCACCTGGCGCCGGTCGCCGCGGCGGCGATGGTCGGACTGGCGCTGGGCAACTCGCCGGCAGCGATGGCCGTCGCGGGTGGCAAGCACCCGGTGCTGGGGACCAATCCGATCGCCGCCGTTTTTCCGCGCAGGAACGGAACGCCGCTGACGATCGACCTGTCGCTTTCGCAGGTCGCCCGCGGCAAGGTGATGATCGCGGCGAAGGAAGGCCGGCCGATTCCCGAGGGTTGGGCGCTCGATGCCGACGGCCGGCCGACGACCGATGCCAAGGCGGCGCTAGCCGGATCGATGCTGGCCGTCGGCGGCGACAAGGGCGCAACGCTCGCGCTGGTCGTCGAATTGCTCGCCTGCGCATTGACCGGGGCCGCGATGGGTTTCGAAGCCGATTCGTTCCTGGTCGACGAGGGCAATCGGCCTGGCGTCGGCCAGGCGTTCCTGGTCGTCGATCCGGCCGCGCTCGCCGGCACCGCAATCTATCTGGAGCGCATCGAAGCGCTGATCGCCGAAATGCAAAAAGACGCTGGCGTCCGGCTGCCCGGCTATCGGCGCAACGCGCTCGCCCAACGAGCGGCCCGCGACGGCATCGAGGTCGCGCCGGCGCTGCACCAACAGCTGCTCGAGCTCGCCGGCGGATGAAATCGTCCGCGCCTGTTCGCCCAGGCGCTTCAGTTGCCGGGCGCGGGCGCTGCGAACGAGTAGCGGAGGCCTATCCAGATGCCGCGGGGCGCACCGATGCCGCGAAACTGCTCGGCCACCGCGTCGTTTCCGGACGCGGGTCCGAAGCTGCGATCGGGCCCGGTGAACGCGTTGGAACCCAGCACGCCGATGTTCTGATAGCGGCGGTCGAACGCGTTGGCGATCCGGGCGAAGACCTCGAGGTCTTTGGCTGCCCGGTAGCGCGCATCGAGATCGACCACCGTATACGCGGGAACCTTGCCATGCCGGTCCTGATTGTTCTCGTCGCTGCGTGCGTACTGGCTGGAGGCGTAAACGACGCTGCCACCGATGGAAAAGCGCTCGTCGAAGTCGTAGTCGAGGCGCAGCTTCGCTGAATCCGACGGAATACCGGGAATGCGATTGCCCGGTGTGACGGTGATCGCGCCATTTTGGTCCGCTGCCGAGTTGTCGGGACTCGCGGCGACGAAGGCCGAGCGGAATGTCGCGTCGGTGTGGCTGTAGCGCAGATTGAGCGACAGCGCGCCGACACGCGTCCCGCCCCAGAGCTCGATCCCCTGCCGGCGCGTCTTGCCGACATTCTGGAAGTAACCGGTGTTTACCGCGCCGGCGCCGCTGGAGATGAACTGGATGTCGTCGTCGAGATCGGTACGATAAGCGGCGATCGCCCATTGTGCGGTCGCGTCCAGCTTGCCGCGCGCGCCGGCCTCGATGGTCTTGGAGATGACCTTCTTCAGCGGGGGGTCGGCGATGAATATGTTCGGCAGCTTGCATGGCGCCGTGGCATCGGAGCACGTGAGCTCCACCGGAGACGGCGCTCGCATCCCCTGGCTGTAGCTCGAATACGCAGTCAGCGCCGGCAAGGGATTGAAATTGATCCCCAGCGCCGGATTGAAGCGGGAAAAAGCGAAGTCGCCGTTCAGCGCGGGATGGGTGCCGCTGCGATCGTCGATGACGATGCGGGCATGGTTGTAGCGGCCGGACAGCGTCAGCGTCCAGTGCTCGTGCAGCATTAACGTATCGTTGAAATAGACGCCGACGTAGCGATTGGCCGTCCCGACGTCGGTGTCGGGCGCGAAGGGACCGATGCCGACGGCCGCGCGATCGACGGTGAAATTGGCGGCCTGCGTGGCCTGCGCGAACGTCGTGTCACCGAAGTCGCCACCGAGGCCCGCGATGAATTGATTCCTGCGGCCGGCAAGCCCGCCGAGCACGGTCAGCTGCAGGCCGAAACCCCAGCTCCTCTGATCGATGGCCGAGCGGTCGTTGGTTGCCTGATTGAGGACCGGCATGCCGGTGTCCGGGTCTATCGCCCGGTAATCGTCGTTCACGTTGCTGCTGACGTTGGTGTTGCGGAAGCGGCGGTAGTAGGCATTGCCGCCGAGCAGAACATCCTGCCCGAGGAAGCGGCTGCCCTTCGCGGTCAGGAAGGTGAGCTTGTTTTCGTTGCGGTCGGGAAACGTGTACGCCTGTCTGGGTGTGTCGAGCCACGATACCGGGAGCGTCTGCGCTCCCTGCAGATTGTTATCCGCGAGTGTGAGACTCACATCGAAGTCGAGCTTGTCGTCCTGATACCCGACCTTGCCGAAAAGCTGTTTCACCCGGCTCGGATTGTGGTGCGCCCAGCCCTTGTCGTCGAAGACGTTTCCGGTGACGAAATAGTCGATGCGATCGCGCGCGCCGCCGTATTCGAATCCCGCGGACACCCGGCCGAAAGAACCGGCCGACACCTCGACCGCGCCGCCGGGGTTTTGCGTCCCGCTGCGGGTATAGATCGCCAGCGCGCCGCCGAGCGTGTTGAGCCCGAACGCCGGATTCGAGCCGGGGATGAGCTGGATGCTCGCGATCGCCGCAGCCGGAATCAGATCCCAGTTGACGACGTCGCCGAACGGCTCGTTGATCCGGACGCCGTCCTGGAACACCGACAGACCCTGCGGGGTCCCGAGCAGGGGCGAGGCCGCGAAGCCGCGAAAGTTGAGATCCTGCTGATAGGGATTGCCCTGCGCGGCGGAGACGCCGACGCTGTTGGCGTTGCGCTCGAGGAAGTCGCTCAAGTCGAGCGGTCGCTGGCGCGAGAGATCGGCACGACCGAAGCTTTGCACGTTGGCCGGGACGTCCTTGAGCGCCGTCCCCAGGCCGGGCAGCGGCGTCGTGCCGATGACCTCGACCTTGGGCAACTCGAAAACTTCCGCCGGATTGTCGGCGTGCGCAGCAGATGCGCCCGCCAGCGCCAGCACAAGAACGAGAAGGCGCCGCGCCCCTCGCCTCCCGCCCGCGTTCAGCGGAGCGCCACGCCCCAGGGCAGCGCTCCGACGGCGATATCGGCGATCTTGGTGTTGGTCGCAGTATCGACGACCGCGATCGCGTTCGAACGCCCGCACGCAACGTAGAGCTTGCTGCCGTCCGGTGTGATCGCCATGTTCCACGGCCGCTTGCCGACCGGAATAGCGGCGATGATCGTGTTGTTTGCCGTATCGATGACCTGCACGGTGCCGTCGCCGCCGGCGCTCACGTAGACACGCTTGCCGTCCGGGCGGACGGTGACGCCGTTCGAGCGGCTGCCGGCCTTGATGCTCGCCACGACCTTCATCGTTGCGACGTCGATGACGCTGACCGTGTCCGCGTGCTCCGCCGCAACATAGGCGCGCTTGCCGTCCGGCAGGAAACCGATGCCGCGCGGGCGCTCGCCGACCTTCACCGACTGCACGACCGCTCCCTTGTCGAGGTCGACGATGTCGACGCTGTCGGCTTCCTCGCTGCTGACGTAAAGCCAACGATCGTCAGGACTGAACACCGCATGCTCCGGATTCTTGCCGCGCATCCTGACCTTCCGCACGACCTTGCCGCTCGCCGTATCGACCAGCATTACCTGGTCGTCTTCCTCGACGGCGGCGGCCAGCAGCTTGCCGTCGCCCGACAGGTAGATGCCTTCGGGAGATTTGCCCAGTGGCGTGCGCGCAAGCAGGGCGCCGCTCGCCGCATCGACGGTCAGCACCGCGTTGGCGGTCTGATCGCTTAGATAAAGCCGCTTGCCATCGGGTGAAAGCGCAATGCCGCGCGGCTTGCCGCCGACGGTGAATGTCGCCGTCACCTTGTCGGTGGCGGTGTCTATCCTCGACACGGTGCCCGAGCCTTCGTTGGAGGCGTACGCCATAGGCGCCGCGGCGGCGGGCAGCGACGCGGCAGCCGACAACGCCGCCGCGATCAGGATCTGGAAAAAGCGCATGGCAGGATTGCTCCTCGAGGCGCCGGTCGATCGCAATGGAGCCGGCACAAACGATCGGTTATGCTACACGATTGCCGCAACTTCCTCGGCCCTGCGCGAAGACATGTCTAATTCCGTCCCTCGTGGGGCGTGCCGGGTGCGGCGGATGCTGCCGGCGGCGATGCTGGTAGCGCTCGCTGCGCCGGTGCCGCCGTCAGCGAGGGCGCAGGACGTCGTGCGCATCGACCCGCTGGTCATCACCGCGACGCGGATCGAAGAGCGGGCGTTCGATCTGCCGGTGGCGATCGACAGCATCGGTGCGGCGCGGATCCAGCAGGGACAGCTGCAGATCAACCTGTCCGAATCGCTGTCGCGCGTTCCGGGCCTGGTCGTGCAGAACCGCTGGAACTACGCGCAAGACCTGCAGGTTTCCTCGCGCGGCTTCGGTGCCCGCGCGAGCTTCGGCGTGCGCGGCATACGGCTCTATCAGGATGGCATCCCGGCGACGATGCCGGACGGGCAGGGCCAGACCGGAAGCTTCAGCCTGGCTTCGGCGCAGCGCATCGAAATCCTGCGCGGGCCGTTCTCGACCTTGTACGGGAATGCCGCCGGCGGCGTGGTGTCGATTTTCAGCGAAGACGGACCGCCGACACCGACAGCGCAGGCGCAGCTCGTCGGCGGCAGTTATGGCACCTGGAATGCGATCGCGAAATTCGGCGGTGAGGCGAGCGGCGTCAACTTCTCGGTTACGGCCAATCACTTCGCCACCGACGGCTACCGCGACCATAGCGAAGC
>DATNAR010000062.1:0-12466 GCA_035607385.1 Casimicrobiaceae bacterium | reverse complement strand
CCGGCAAAGAAGCCTGTCGCGCGCGGGAAGAAGCCGGCCGTCAAGCGGACGCCGGCGCCGAAGGCCAAGGCGCGGTCGGCCAAGCCCGCGGTAAAGGTGGCCGGCAAGCCGGCGCCGAAAGCGGCCCCGGCAGCGCTTTCGTCCAAGCAACCGAAAGCGCCGGCGAAAATCAACGGCAAGACGCCCGGCAAGCAGCCGGTCGTCGCCGCACGCAACGGCGCGCCGGCGGTCAAGCCGGGAACCAAGCCGGCGGTCAAGCCTTCCGCCGGTGAGATCGCCGCGCGTCTGTCGGCCCGGCGCACCGAAAAGGCGCTGGCCGAAGGCAAGGTCCGCAGCGGCAAGAACGGCGGCGTCGAGCCGCGCAAGGTCGAGCTGTCGCCGGCCGAGGCCGAGGCGCGCAAGACGCGACTGAAGAATCTGATCGTGCTGGGCAAGGAGCGCAGCTACCTCACCTACGCCGAGATCAACGACCACCTGCCCGACGACATCCTCGACGCCGAACAGATCGAAGGCATCATCTCCATGATCAACGACATGGGGATCCAGGTCTACGACGAGGCGCCCGACGCCGAGCAGCTGCTGATGTCGGAGGCGGCCCCGGCGACGGCCGCCGACGACGTCGACGAGGAAGCGGCCGAAGCCGCCGCGTCGACGCTCGACTCCGAGTTCGGCCGCACGACCGACCCGGTGCGCATGTACATGCGCGAAATGGGCTCGGTCGAGCTCCTGACCCGCGAAGGCGAGATCGAAATCGCCAAGCGGATCGAAGAGGGGCTGAAGTACATGATCATGGCGATCTCGGCCTGTCCGATGACGGTCGCGCAAATCCTCGATCTGGCGACCAAGATCGAGCGCGACGAATTGAAAATCGACGACGTCGTCGACGGCCTGATGGATTTCAACGAGCAGCTGGAAGCGATGGACGACGAGGACGTCGAGGAAGGCGAGGAAGCCGAGGACAACAGCGGCGCGATCGCCGCCGAGAATCTCGAGCGGCTGAAGGTCGCCGCGCTGACGCGCTTCGGTGTGATCCGCCGCCTGTACACGCGGATGCTGGGCGTGCTGCAGAAGGAAGGCCACAAGGCGCCGAAATACCTGGAGCTGCAGAAGAAGATTTCGGCCGAGCTGATGCAGATCCGCTTTGCCGCGCGCCAGGTCGAGCGGCTTTGCGACAGCGTGCGCTGCGAGGTCGACAACATCCGCCAGATCGAGCGCAAGATCCAGGATCTCGTCGTCAACAAGGGCGGTATGCCGCGGCCGGACTTCATCAAGAAGTTCCCCGAGCACGAGACCTCGTTGCGCTGGATCGACCGCGAGATCGCCACGCATCATCCGTACAGCGAGGGACTGACCCGCTTCCGGCAGGCGATCGTCGAACAGCAGCACAAGCTGCTCGACCTGCAGAAGCGCGTGATGATCCCGTTGCGCGATCTGAAGGAGATCAACAAGCAGATGTCGAGCGGCGAAGCCAAGGCGCGCAAGGCCAAGCGCGAGATGACCGAGGCCAACCTGCGCCTGGTGATCTCGATCGCGAAGAAGTACACGAACCGCGGCCTGCAGTTCCTCGACCTGATCCAGGAAGGCAACATCGGCCTGATGAAAGCGGTCGACAAGTTCGAATATCGCCGCGGCTACAAGTTCTCGACCTATGCGACCTGGTGGATCCGGCAGGCGATCACGCGCTCGATCGCCGACCAGGCGCGGACGATCCGCATCCCCGTGCACATGATCGAGACGATCAACAAGATGAACCGCATCTCGCGCCAGATTCTGCAGGAGACGGGTCAGGAGCCCGATCCGGCGCTGCTGGCCGAAAAGATGGAAATGCCCGAGGAGAAGATCCGCAAGATCCTGAAGATCTCCAAGGAGCCGATCTCGATGGAGACACCGATCGGCGACGACGACGACTCGCATCTGGGCGACTTCATCGAGGATGCGAGCACGGTGGCGCCGATCGACGCCGCGGTCAACGCATCCTTGCGCGACGTGTGCAAGGACGTGCTGGATACGCTGACGCCGCGCGAAGCGAAGGTGCTGCGGATGCGCTTCGGCGTCGAGATGAACACCGACCATACGCTGGAGGAAGTGGGCAAGCAGTTCGACGTCACGCGCGAGCGCATCCGCCAGATCGAGGCCAAGGCGCTGCGCAAGCTCCGCCATCCGTCGCGCTCGGAAAAGCTGCGCAGCTTCATCGAGGGCGAAGGCTAGCGGCTGTGCTGCAGCCCGCGTCATGACGGAAAACGCCGCCTCGCGCGGCGTTTTTCCTGTGGGCCGCTAGAGTTCCAACGTCACGATGATCTGGTCGGGATCGTCGCGATCGCGCTGGGCGACGAAGCCGAGCTGCCGCGACAGCGCAAGCATCGGCTCGTTGCTCGCGAGCACGATGCCGAGCAGGCGGCGAAAGCCGCGCTTTTTCGCGCAGGCGATCAGCGCCCGCATCATCGCGCGGCCGAGTCCGCGTCCGTGCCAGGCGTCGGCGACCGCGATCGCGAACTCCGCGCTCTCACGATCCGGATTGGCTACGTAGCGCGCGACCGCAACGATCGCTTCGGCGGGCGCCGCGCCGTCGAGCGCGATCAGCGCCAGCTCGCGGTCGTAGTCGACCTGCGTGAATCGCGCCAGCATCTGCGGCGTCAGCGCCGGCAGATGCTGCATGAAGCGACGGTAGCGGCTTTGCTCGGACATGCTCGCCACGAACGCGCGCTCGAGATCGGCATCCTCGGGCCGGATCGGGCGCAGCTTCAGCACCGCCCCGGAAGGCAGGCGCACGCTCGTCTCCAGCTCCACCGGATACGGGTGTATCGCCATGTGTCGATAGCCGTCCGCCAGCCGGACCCGCGAAGGGTCGACACCGATGCTGGCGCGCGCGACGACCGCTGCGACGGGGCTCACGACGACCGGGTCGAGCTCCATCTCGACGACCCAGGGCAGCGCGCAGAGCAAGGCGGACAGCTCGAGCAGCAGCGCGACCAGAGGCTGCACCTCGGGCGATGCGCCGGCAACATGCGCGCCGGCGATCAGGTCGATGGCCAGCCGGCGGTTGAGCGGAGGCAGCATCAGCGCCAACTCGCTCGCCAGTGCCGAGGTCGCGCCATAGGCAATGACCGGGCCGAACAGCGGGTCGGTGCGCACGACGATGCGCGCTTCACGCGCCAGCGCGAACTCGAGCTGCTTGCGCACGATGAATCCGCGCCGGCCGCCGCCTGGCCGGACCGACTTGTCGGCGACCAGATCCGCCCACGCGCGTTCGAGCATCCGCCCGTCGCGCAGGCCCGGCCGCAGGGCCGCGCCGCGGCCGTCACCCTCGAGCACGACCGGATAGCCGACGCCACGGGCGAACGCGCGCGCCGCCGCGACCGTCGACGCGGCGCAGACGGGGGCCGCCGGAATGCCGAATGCGGCGAGCAACGCTCCGCTTTCGGTGTCGGTCAGCCGAGAACGGTCTGCCGCCGAGGCTTGCGCGCGCAACCGCTCCGCCGCCGCAAGATCGGGGGCGGAGAGCGCGGGCAGCGGCGGCGGAACCTCCAGCAGCCATTCCTGGTTGCGCCGGTACGCCGCGACCGAAGCGAAGGCGTCGATGGCGATCTCCGGCGTGAAAAAATTCGCGATCCCGCCCGCATCCAGCGCGACGCGCGCTTCCGGCTGGTCGATGACGCCCAGCCACGCCGCGAGCACGGGCTTGTCGGCGGTCCGGGCGGCGGCCGCGACGGCTTCGGCCGTAGCGACCGGCGGCGCAGCCGGCACCGGGACGTGCAACGCGAGGACCGCATCGACACCCGGATCGGCCAGCACGGCATGCACCGCGGCGCCAAAGCGCGAAGGCGTCGCTTCGCCGCGAACATCGACCGGATTGCCGGGGTCGGCTTCCGGGGGCAGCAACGCATGCAGCGCGTCGCGGGTCGCCGTAGAAAGATCGGCCAGCACGACACCCGTCTCCGCCGCCCGATCGACCGCGAGAAGCCCCGGTCCCCTGCCATTGGTGACGATCGCCAGCCGATTGCGGCGAGGAATGCGGCCCGAGGCCAGGATGCGCGCCGACGCGAACAGCTGGGCATAGGTATGCACGCGCACCGTGCCGGCGCGTTTGAGCGCGGCTTCGAACACGCGGTCCGCCCCGACGTCGCGGGCGTCGATGCCGGCCGGATGCCGTCCTGCCTTGAGCACGATCACCGGCTTGGTGCGCGCGGCGGCACGCAAGGCCGAAAGGAAGCTCCGCGCGTCGCGCAGCGTTTCGATATAGAGGACGATGCCGTCGGTCTCGGGATCGGCCAGCGCGAACTCCAGCACTTCACCGAAATCGACGTCGGCGGTCCCACCGAGTGCGACGACCGACGCGAATCCCATGCCCGCGGTGCGCGCAAAATCGAGCAGCGCGCCGCAGACGGCGCCCGACTGCGAGATCAGGCTCAACCGGCCGGGCACCGCCGCGACGGCGCTATAGCTGGCGTTAAGCCCGAGCGAGGTTCGGATCACGCCAAAGCTCGCCGGACCGATGATGCGAATGCGCGACGCGCCGGCGCGCGCGGCGATCTCGCGGCGCCAGCGATGGAAGTCGGCGGGCTTCGCCGTCGGCGCCCCGGAAAGAATCACCGCGCCGCGCGCCCGCTCGCGCATCTCATCGAGGATCGCCGGCACGGCGTCGGGCGGCGCGCAGATCACCGCGAGATCGACCGGTCGGCCGAGCGCCGTCAGCGAAGCGAATGCCGGTCGATCGAGAATGGTGGCGTGATTCGGGTTGACCGCGAAGAGATCGCCTTGGAATCCGCCGGCAAGCAGGTTCTCGTAGACGATGCGCCCGAGCGATCCGGGCTTGGCCGAGGCGCCGACCAGCGCGACCGACTTGGGTGCAAGCAAAGGCCGAAGGTAATGGCCGGGCGCTATCACGCCGCCAGTCTACTGCAAATGCCGCGGATGCTGCAGTGCGTCAAACCTGGGCGGGGGTGGAGAACCCTGCAAAACTTCTTGCAACATCAATTGGTTACCAAGTCCGCTGCCTTGCCTACCCGACCGGTTCTATAAAAGCCTTGACAACTATTGTCTAGGCAACTATCATCCTAGGCATGGACACTCATTCCGTGGTCGCGCCTCCCGTCTACAGCGCGACGACTTTCGATCCGAAGACAGGTTTTGGTCGCCTGCTAAGCCAGGTCAAGATGGAACTGATGGAGGCGCTGGACCGGGAGCTCGCGCCGCTGGACATCACCGGGGCGCAATACGTGATCCTGGTCACCCTCGCCGAAGGTCCGGTCGACTCGACCTCCGGCCTGTGCAAGGGCGTCTCGTACGACCCGGGCGCGATGACTCGGATGATCGATCGGCTGGAGAGGAAGGGTCTGGTTCGGCGGATTCGCTGTCCCGACGACCGACGCAAGATCAACCTCGAGCTGACGGCCGAAGGCAAGGCGGTTTACCCGCGGCTGATCGAGAGCGTCGTTGCCGTGCTGAACCGTTATCTGCGCGGATTCACCCGGGACGAGATCGCGCAGTTCGAGACGTTTTTGAAAAGGATGCTGGCCAACGGCTGATTTTTTTTGGCGCTACCTTTGCCTAGGCATTGGCAGCCGTGACAATAAAAGTCCAACCCGATCAAAGCAAAAAATGATGTTCGATTCACCCGTTCAATTGAAACACCGCATCGCTGCGCTCGCGGCCGAACTCCGCGCGCTCGCGCCGTATCGAACTGATGCCGGGCGGACCGTGCCCCCGGTCGAAGGTGCCTCGACCCGGCACACCAGCAAGGTTCATCGCATGAATGCCCACGCCGTGCGCGTCCCGATTCTTTTGTTCGCGTCATTGCTGGTCGGCGCTTGCGCCAGCACCGCCGGACTGTCGACGCAGGCCGAGCAACGGAGCGTGTCGCAATTGTCTGCCGAGCGTTCGCTTGCCGGCACATCGGCTGCTGCGCCGTGGCCGCAACGCGATTGGTGGAAATCGTTGAACGATCCGCAGCTCGATCGCTTGATCGACGAAGCGCTGGCGGGCAGCCCGACCTTGCGCGTCGCGGAAGCGCGCACGCGCCAGGCGCTGGCAGCGGCCGGCGTCGCGCGATCGCAGCTGTTTCCGCAGATCAACGCCGATGCGGAGCTGACGCGCGAACATCCGTCCAGGAACGGCGCGACGCCGCTGCCGCCTGGAAAGAGCTGGGCGACGCTGCATCAGCTGGAAGCGACGCTGTCGTGGGAAATCGATTTCTGGGGCAAGAATCGCGAAGCCTATGAAAGCGCGCTCGGCACGGCGCGCGTTGCCGACATCGACGCCCATGCCGCACGGCTTGCGCTGTCGGTGAACATCGCGCATGCGTATGTTCAGATGCAGCGCGCCTATCTGCAGCTCGACATCGCCGAGGCCACGCTCAAGCAGCGCGACCAGATTTATGCGTTGACCCGCGATCGCAACGCCGCCGGCGTCGATTCGCTGCTCGAGGTCAAGCAGGCGGAATCCGCTCTGCCGGCGACCCGTGAGCAGATCGCGCAATGGCAGGAAGCGATCGAGCTCTCCCGCCACCAGCTGGCCGCCCTGCTCGGCCAGGGCCCCGATCGCGGCCTCGCGATCGCGCGGCCCAGCGCCAGTGCGGGCGCGTCGATCGCGCTGCCCTCGGCGGTGCCGGCGGAACTCGTCGGACGCCGCCCTGATCTGACGGCACAGCGCCTGCGCATCGAAGCACTGTCGCACGACATCGCGTCGGCGCGGGCCGAGTTTTATCCGAATGTGAATCTCGCGGCCTTTGTCGGCGTGCAGAGCCTGGGCGCCGCCGGATTCCTGACCGGCGCCAGCCGCATGGCGGGCTTCGGCCCCGCGGTCACGCTGCCGATTTTCGATGCCGGACGGCTGCGCGGCAATCTTGCCGCAAAGAACGCCGGCTACGATGCTGCCGTCGAGCAGTACAACCAGATGCTGGCCGACGCATTGCGCGATGTCGTCGACCAGATCGCCTCGTTCCGCAGCGTCGAGGAGCAGCGCGCGCAGCAGGCGCTGGCCGTCGCCACCGCGCGCCAGGCTTACGACCTCGCGCTGCTGCGGTATCGCGAGGGCCTCGGCAACTACCTGCAGGTGCTGACGACCGAGGCGCAATGGCTGTCGCAGCAGAGCCTCGATGCGGAATTGCAGGCGCGCCGGCTCGCGTTGTCGATCGATCTCGTGCGCGCGCTCGGCGGCGGCTTCGATCCGGCGGCGGCGACATTGGCGCATGCAGGATGAAGGGCAAGGAATCGAAAAGATGAGTGCAATGAACCAAAACGTCATGCCAAGCCGCGCTGCCGGCTGCCCGTCCCCGGTGGGTCGAGGCCGGCTGTTCGCGCGTGCGCTCGCCGCGCTGCTGCTGGTTCTGGCCGTCGCCTGCATCGAGGTGATGCTGATCAAGCAGGCGGTCTCGGTCGGCACGAGCGGCGCGAGCGGTGCCCGCGACGGAATCGTGCGGATCGTCGACAACAGCCTGGCCACCGGTCTTGCGCCGATCGCGATACTGCCGTAGAGCAACAGCAAGCCCAACAGAGGAAAGCATTATGAGTGAACAAGATCTCACCCCTCAGACCTCCGCGCTGCGCAGGCAGCGCAATCGCTGGCTGGCGATCGCCGTCGGCGGTTTCGCGGTGATCGGCATCGCCTGGGGCCTGTACTGGGCGCTGGCGCTGCGCTACGAGCAATCGACCGACGACGCTTATGTCAACGGCAACGTCGTGCAGATCACGCCGCAGATCTCCGGCACTGTCGTCGCGATCGGCGCCGACGACACGCAATTCGTGAAGGCCGGCCAGACGCTCGTACGGCTCGACGAGGCCGACAGCAAGGTCGCGCTCGATCAGGCCGAAGCGCAGCTGGCGAAGACGGTGCGCGAAGTGCGCAGCCTCTTCGCCACCAGCGCGCAACTGCAAAGCGCGATCGCCATCCGCCAGGCGGAGCTCGCGACGGCCGAATCCGATCTGGCTCGCCGCGAGCGCCTGTCGAGCTCGGGCGCGATCTCGGGCGAAGAGCTGCAGCATGCGCGCGAGGCGGTGTCCGGAGCGCGTGCGGGGCTGGCGGGCGCGCAGCAGCAGTTCGCAGCCAACCGTGCCCGCGTCGATCACACGACGATAGACGAGCATCCGGACGTCAAGAACGCCGCCGCGCACGTGCGTGACGCGTATCTCGCCTACGCCCGCACCACGCTGCCGGCGCCGGTCTCGGGCTTCGTCGCCAAGCGTGCGGTGCAGCTCGGACAGCGCGTCAGTCCCGGAGCGGCGCTGATGGCCATCGTTCCGCTCGATCAAGTATGGGTCGACGCGAACTTCAAGGAGCCGCAGCTCGCTTCGATGCGTATCGGCCAGCCGGTGACGCTGCATGCCGACATCTACGGCGGCAAGGTCGTCTACCACGGGACGATTGCCGGCTTCGGTGCCGGAACCGGATCGGCGTTCGCGCTCCTGCCGGCGCAGAACGCGACGGGAAACTGGATCAAGATCGTGCAGCGCGTTCCGGTGCGCATCGGGCTCGATCCGCAGGAGCTCGCTGCGCACCCGCTGCAGATCGGTCTGTCGATGCAGGTCGAAGTCGACACGCGGCAACGATCGGGCGAGCGCCTGCCGCAAATCGGCCAGCCGGCGCAGGCGGTGGAGACCGACGTCTTCCATTCGCTGGCAGACGTCGCCGACGCCCGCGTCAAGGCGATCATCGCCGCCAACGAGCGTGGCGCGCCGCTGCCGCCGGCCGACATCGCGCGAGCGAATGGCGCGCCCGAAACGGCCGGTTCGCGCACGCTTGCGCGCAGCACGCACCCGGCGGCGACGCTGAACGGGCGCCCTCTCTAGGCACGCGCGATGTCCGACGCAGCACTGCCCGCGGCCCGGGCCGGCGCCCCCGCCCGCGCTTCGCCGACGGCCACCACGGCGGCCACGGCCGCGCCGCCGTTGACCGGCGGCGCGCTGGTCCTCGGCACGATCGCCTTGTCGCTGGCCACGTTCATGAACGTGCTGGACACCTCGATTGCCAACGTGTCGATCCCCGCGATCGCCGGCGACCTGGGCGTCTCGCCCGACCAGGGCACCTGGGTGATCACCTCGTTCGGCGTGGCCAACGCGATATCGCTGCCGCTGACCGGATGGCTGACGCAACGCTTCGGACAAGTGCGGCTGTTCACCCTTTCGATCCTGCTGTTCGTGCTGTCGTCGTTTCTTTGCGCGCTGGCGCCGTCGCTCGGACTGCTGATCCTGTTTCGCGTCATCCAGGGCGCGGTCGCCGGACCGATGATTCCGCTGTCGCAATCGCTGCTGTTGTCGAGCTACAAGAAGGAGCGCGCGGGCACCGCGTTGGCAATGTGGTCGATCACGACGCTGGTCGCTCCGGTCGCCGGTCCGCTGCTCGGCGGATGGATCACCGACAACATCTCCTGGCCGTGGATCTTCTATATCAACATACCGGTCGGCGTCGCGGCCGCCGCGGTGACCTGGACGATCTACCGGACCCGCGAAACGCCGACGGTGCGCCTGCCGATCGATGGCGTCGGGCTGGGGCTGCTGGTGATCTGGGTCGGCGCGCTGCAGATCATGCTCGATCGCGGCAAGGACCTCGACTGGTTCGAGTCGCCACAGATCGCGATCCTCGCGATCGTCGTCGTCGTCGGCTTCGTTCTGTTCCTCGTATGGGAGCTGACCGAGCGCCACCCTGTCGTCGATTTGCGACTGTTCCAGCGGCGGAATTTCTGGACCAGCACGGTGGCGATGTCGCTCGCCTACGGAACGTTCTTCGGCAATCTGGTCTTACTACCGTTGTGGCTGCAGCAATACATGGGGTATACCGCCACGATGGCGGGCATGGTGCTGGCGCCGGTCGGGCTGCTGGCGATCCTGCTCTCGCCGCTGGTCGGCAGGAACATCACCAAGGTCGATCCGCGCGTGTTTGCGACGGTGTCGTTTGCGATCTTCGCCGTCGTGCTGTACATGCGATCGCAGTTCAACACCGATGCCGACTTTCGCACCCTGATGGTGCCGACGATATTGCAGGGCGCGGCGGTGGCGGTATTCTTCATCCCGCTGGTGAGTCTCAGCCTGTCCGGCCTCTCGCCCGACCGGTTTCCGGCGGCATCGGGGCTGTTCAATTTCGCGCGGATCACCGCGGGATCGTTCGGCACGTCGATCGCGACGACGATGTGGGATCGGGGCGCAAGCCTGCATCACGCGCAGCTCGCCGAGCACATCTCGCCGTTCGATGCCAACGCGCTGCAGGCGCTCGACCGCATGCACGCGGGCGGGATCGGCCAGCAGCAGAGCTATCAGATGTTGAACCAGCTGATCGACAAGCAGGCGTTCATGCTGTCGGCCAACGATATCTTTTTCGTGTCGGCGCTGCTGTTCCTGGGCCTGATCGGCGTCATCTGGCTGGCGCGGCCGGTTCGCTCCGCTGCCGGCAGCGCCGCGCCGACGGCGGCCGGGGATTGATGCGATGAAAACCGGCGCGACATCGTCGTCGAGGACCTTGCTTGATTTTGGTGCAGGGTTCCTGTTCGGTCTTTCGATCACCATCGCGCTTTTTGCCGCGATGGAAGAAGACGTCGGGCCACTGTCGCACGCCATGCTGCTGGCGGCGCTGGCCGTGCTGGTTCTCGCCGTCGGGATGAAACTCGCCGCGCGGGGGAAGTCCCGCCGTCGCGGCGCCGCGCCGCCTGCGGGTCGCGCGCGCGATGCAGCCAGCCATACCAGTTGGACGGTCGAGGTGCCGGCGATCCAGCACTCGGAAGCGCGTGCCGCGGCTTCGTCGAACAATGATCACGAGACATCGGGCGACGAGCGCGCCCGCGTCGCGCTGCCTGAGCTCAAGGCAGCACAGCACAATGCACAGACAACTGCGGAAGGTGATTCGCGTCGGCTATAATCGCGGACCGCGCCGAGCGGGCCTGTAGCTCAGTTGGTTAGAGCAGAGGACTCATAATCCTTTGGTCGCTGGTTCGAGTCCAGCCGGGCCCACCAAAACTACGGCCCGTCCGCTCTCGAAGCGACCGGCCTTGAACAGATAAATGAGCGTCCCAAGCTAACGAACGACGCTTGGGCGGAGAACAGGGATGTCGCCGGCGACGTACCGCGCTCGGCGACTGCAAACCGATAACGGTCGATCACGGGGACGGCAAGGTGAAAATAATGCGTCGCGCAATACTCATTGGCACAGCGAGTGCGCTTCTCGCCGGCTGCATGGTGGGTCCGAATTTCCGCCAGCCCGATGCGCCGGCGGCTACCCGCTATACCGAGACCGAGCTGCCGGCGGAGACCGCGTCCGCCCCCGGTCCCGCGGGCGGCACACAGCGTTTCGCGCCGGGACAGGATCTGCCTTCGCAATGGTGGACACTGTTCCATTCCGATCCGCTCGATCGGCTGGTGCGCCAGGCGATCGCCGACAGCCCCAACCTCACCGCAGCCGAGGCGGCGCTGCGGGTCGCGCGCGAAAACCTGGCGGCGCAGACAGGCGCGCTGCTGTATCCGAAGGTCGACGGCAGCCTGGGCGCGACGCGCGAAAAGGTTTCCGGCGCCGCCTTTGGCCAGCCCGGTACCGGCACGACGATATTCAATCTGTACAACGCGTCGGTCAACGTGTCGTACGCGCTCGACGTCGCCGGCGGCAACCGGCGTGAGCTCGAAGCGTTGCAATCGCTGGTCGACTATCAGGATTATCAGCTTGCCGCCGCTCATCTCGCGCTGACGTCGAACATCGTCACCGCCGCGGTAAGGGAAGCGTCGTTGCGCGCGCAGATCGACGCGACGCGCGACATCATCGAAGCGCAGAACAAGCAGCTCGACCTGGTGCGGCGCCAGTTCGAGCTCGGCGCGATCGCGCGGCTGAACCTGGTGGCGCAGCAATCGCAGGCGGCGCAGACCGAGGCATTGCTGCCGCCGCTCGAGCACCAGCTCGCGCAGACGCGCCACCAGCTCGCAGCTCTTGCCGGCCGGCTGCCGAGCGAGGGCGGTATTCCGAGGTTCGATCTAGCTGCCATGACGTTGCCGCAGGAGCTCCCGCTGACGCTGCCGTCCGCGCTGGCCCGGCAGCGGCCCGACATTCGCGCCGCAGAGGCCTTGCTGCATCAGGCCAGCGCGCAAATCGGCGTCGCCACGGCAAATCAGTATCCGCAAGTCACGCTGTCGGGCAGCTTTGGCGTCCAGGCGACGCAACTGCATAGCCTTTTTGCGGGACCGAGCGTGTGGAGCATCGGTGCCGGCCTGCTGCAGCCGCTGTTTCACGCCGGCGAGCTCGAGCACAAGCGCCGCGCCGCCGTCGCCGCCTACGATCAGGCGGCCGCGCAGTATCGGCAGACGGTGCTGCTCGCGTTTCAGAACGTGGCCGATGCCTTGCGCGCGCTCGAGGCGGACGCCCGCACGCTGAAGGCGCAATCCGATGCCGAGCTGCTCGCCCGCGACACGCTCAACCTGACGCAGCGCCAGTTCCAGCTGGGCGCCGCCAACTATATCGCCCTGCTCGACGCGCAACGGCAATACCAGCAAGCGCGGCT
>DATNAR010000037.1:0-6185 GCA_035607385.1 Casimicrobiaceae bacterium | reverse complement strand
AGATCGTCGTAATCCAGCGCGTTCTGCGCGCCCTTCTCGGCGACGTACGCGGCGAACAGTCGATTGAGCTCGGCTTCCCACGGCGCGCACCAGGGAAACGTCGCGGCGAGCACGGCCGGAAGCTCGGTCCCGCTGTTGATCGCGCGCGAGTAGATCGCGAGACAGGTCCCCTTCCCCGGGAAACGATTCTTGGTCGCCGCAAGCCCGAGCTTGTGGCGCACGATGGCGAGCAGATCCTCCGAGTCGCCGCGGTCGTGGATCGTGAACGACGGGTCGAGCCCGATGCGGCCCGCATATTCGCGCAGAAGACGCGCGCCTATGCTGTGGAAGGTCCCGGACCACGGCAGCGCCGGAGGGCGCGCGTTCCCGGAACCGATGGCGCGGCTCAGCACCTGGCCGGCACGGCGCTCCATTTCTGCCGCCGCGCGACGCGAAAACGTCAGCAGCAGAATCCGCTGCGGATCCGCCCCGCTGAACACCAGATGCGCGACGCGATGGGCGAGCGTGTTGGTCTTGCCCGAGCCGGCGCCGGCGATCACCAGCAGCGGTCCCTGCCCTGCCATGGCCGCCCGCTCGATGCCGTGCTCGACGGCAAGGCGCTGCTGCGGGTTCAGCGTGCTCAGATAGCGGTCGGCACCGCCAGCGATGGGCGTTCGGGCTTCGATCGGCGTAGACAACGATGCGGTCTCGGGTCAGGGTCTGACGTCGCGCCGCCGGGAGGGTCAGCGTCCCGCGGCGTAGAACGTTCGTTCTAGGCCGAGCATAGCATCGGCGGGCCGTACGCGGAAACAATTCCCGCCAGCCGACATGAACTTCGTCCGCTAAGCGCCGGTTAAACCTGCAAATTGCCAGGCTGGCGCGGCCGCAGCCACAAGCCGAGCAGCGCGAGCCCGGTAAAGGCCACGCCGGCGTAAAAAGTCAGCGTCGGCCCGTACGCCGACCAGAGCCATCCCGCCAGCGCGCTCGCCAGCAGGAGGGCGCTCCCGCTGACGAGGTTGAAAAGGCCGAACGCGGTGCCGCGCAAATCGGCCGGCGCAGTCTGTGCCACCAGGGCCGACAGCACACCTTGGGTCAGGCCCATGTGGATGCCCCAGACCGCCGTGCCCGCGAGGACTGCGGCGACCGATCCGGCATGGGCGAGGATGAGGTCGGCGACGATGAGTGCGACCAGCCCTCCCGACAGCAACGCACCTTGTCTGCCCCGGTCGGCGAGCACCCCGGCCGGATAAGCGACCAGGGCGTAGACGACGCTCATCAGCACCATGACCAGCGGTATCCAGGCCAGCGCCATGCCGACGCTTTGCGCGCGGAGGACGAGGAAGGCCTCCGAGAATCGCGCCAAGGTCATCACGGCGGCAATGGCCACGATCCACCAATAGCGCGACGGCAGTCGCTTGATGTCGGGGAGCGCGATCGGCGGTCCCGCCGGCTTGCCGTCGGCCACCTGGTCGGGCTCGCGCACGCCGAAGATGAGCAACGCGACCGCGGCGAACGCCGGGATCGTCGCGAGCCAGAACACGGCGCGGAAATTCCCGGCGAACCAGAGCATCGCGCCGATCGCCAGCAGCGGCCCGGCGAAGGCTCCGACGGTATCGAGTGCCTGGCGCAATCCATACGCCGCGCCGCGCGACTCCTTCGGGGTGATGTCGGCGATCAGTGCATCGCGCGGCGCGCCGCGGATGCCCTTGCCGATCCGATCGACGAAGCGCGCGGCGACGATCCAGCCGAGCGAGGTCGCCAGCGGAAACAGCGGCTTGGTTACCGCCGCGAGCCCATAGCCCAGGACGACCAGCAGCTTGCGCTTGCGGAAGCGGTCGGAGACGTAGCCGGAAAAAACCTTGGTGATCATCGCCGTGGCCTCGGCGATGCCCTCGATGATGCCGACGGCGAACGTCGACGCGCCCAGCACCGTGACCATGAACAGCGGCAACAGACTGTGGATGAGCTCGGACGAAACGTCCATCAGCATCGACACCAGCCCGAGCGTCCAGACGCTGGCCGGGATGCGCGATAGCGCCGACTTTTTCATCGCGCGCCGCGCCGTGAGCCGCCCGGTCGCTTCGGGCCGCCGCCGCGCCTTGCGTCGATCACTGCGAAAAATCGAATGCCGCGGTGAGATCGCCCATTGGCGCCCGCGCGCCGGGCAACGGCTGCAGACCGAAGCGGCGCGTGATGAATTTGATGATCGACGTCGTGTCGTATTGCGTGTGGTCGATGTAACCGCGCCGGGCGAACGGCGAAATGATCAGCGCCGGAATGCGCGTGCCGGGTCCCCAACGATCGCCGGCGGGCGGCGCAACGTGGTCCCAGAAGCCGCCGTTCTCGTCGTAGGTGACGATGATCGCCGTCGTCGCCCACAGCGGGCTCGCCTTGATGCGCGCCAGCAGCGCCGCGATGTGCTCGTCGCCGGACAGGATATCGGCATACCCCGGATGCTGGTTCAGCACGCCCTCGGGCTTGTAGAACGCGACCTGCGGGAGTTCGCCCTTGTCGATGCCGGCGACCAGGTCCTTGTAGTCTTTCAGATGGCGGGCGCGGTCCGCCGTCCCCGGCGCGAAGCGCGCGAAATAGTTGAACGGCTGATGATGCGTGACGAAATACGGCGCGCCGTCGGCGCGCGTCGCGATGACCTTGCGCGGCGCCTCGGGCGGCTGCATGCCGTCCTGCAGCGCGGCGTCCCAGGCACCGGCGTACCACGCCCACGACACGCCCTTGGCCGAGAGCGTGTCGCCGATGGTGGTGAGCGTCTGCGGCGGCAGCGTGTGCTGTGCCGGATCGGCATACCGCGCATCGCCGTCCTTCGCCGGGGGCACGCGCGACGGCTGGTACCGCGGCTGCGAAGTGTTCACCGAATAGCCGTCGGGCGTGACTTCGCCGCCGAGGAATTCGGGCGCGCCGGCGAGCACCGAGGACGGCGAACCCGGCCGCGTCTTGAGCCAGCCCCGCTCGTCGACCTGCGCACGAAGCCTGGCGGGCGCGTCGCGATCGACCGGCGTGCAGGCGCAGATCAGCCAGAGGTGGTTCAGATACGAGCCGCCGAATGCTCCCATGAAGAAATTGTCGGCCAGCGTGTATTGTTGCGCCCATTTCCACACCGGCAAGCTCGACCCGTCGTAATAGCCCATCGTCAGCGCGCCGGCGTCGCTCGCGGCGACGAAGCGATCGTTGCGGCCGCCGTCGATCTGCTCCTGGTTGCGGTAGAACTCGTGGATCAGATCACGCGTTGCCGTCGACAGCGGCAGGTTGATCGGCGGCGCGTCGATGCGATACGGCCGATTGGGCAGATCGCGCGGAAACGCCGGATCGGGATCCTTGCCCTTCCACACCGGCGGCAGCGTCGCGAGCGGCCGGCCGTCACGGTCCATCTGCGTGTATTGCGCCGGCGTCGCGTTGGCGATGCCGTTGGCGCCGCGAAACAGACCGTACAGATTGTCGAAGCTGCGATTCTCCGCGTAGATGACGACGATGTGCTCGATACGGTCGAGACCCGTTTTGGTCGGCGCCGGGGGCGGCAGCGTGCACGCGCCGAGTGCGACCAGTGCAATCGCGAACCAGCCGCATTGTTTAATCGTCAAGCACATCGATGCCTCGCTGCCGGGTGTGGTGTCGAGTTCAGTGTCTCGCCTCAAGCAGTCTTCGGCGGCTCCCACAGCTCGACCTTGTTGCCGTCGGGATCGATGAACCAGCCGAAGCGGCCGTACTCATGCTCCTCGATCTCGCCGACGACCTGCGCGCCGCCGGTGTGCACCTGGCCCAGCGCGCCATCGAGATCGTCGACGATCAGGTTGAACATGAACGCGCGCCCCGACGGCGCGAAGTAGTCGGTATTCGCCGGGAACGGGCTCCAGACGGTAAAGCTGTTGGCCGGCAGCGTCGCGCAGCGGAACTCGATCGACGCCTTGCCGTCGCCGATGCCGAGCCATTGCGCGTACCAGGCGAGCAGCTTTTCCGGGTCCGGCGACTTGAAAAAGAGTCCCCCCAGGCCGAGAACTTTTGCCATCGATCGCCCTTCAGTCGAGTGTCACGTCGGTGCGCACAGTACCGGCGCGCTCGTGCCGCGCCGTCAGCGCGATGCGGTCCCCCGCCCTGCCCTGCACCACCCATTCGATCTTCGCACGGTCGTCGGTCACATGGTAGTCCGGCCAGAACGAAACGCCGGTGTGCTTGTATGCCCTGCCCTCCAGCTGTCCGACCTCCTGTCGCCGCTTGCCGCTGTGCAGCTTCGCGCCCTCGGGGAGCGCGATCTCGGCGATCAGGCCGCGCACGATCTTGCGTTCCAGCGCCCGCTTGCTGACGTAGCTCGGAAGCCAGCCGGTGTTCTGCACGACCAGCCGCACACGCCACGATTCGGGCCCGAGGCGTTCGGCCATCGCGTCGACGAGCTCGAGCTTCGGCAACAGCAGCGCCTGCCATACCATCCACGACGGAAATCGCGCGACTTCCTTTTCCAGGAAAGCCGGCGGCGGATTGCTGAACGCGTGCAAGCGGTTCCAGCCGCCGATTTCGATGGGCCCCAGCTGCGGATGGTCGAACGGCTTCCAGTCGACATGCGCGGCACCGCCAAGCTTCTGCTCGTTCCAGCGGTACAAGGTCAGATCATCGGAGATCGGATGGTCGCGGAACCAGTCGATGTACAAGTACTTCTCGATGCCCGCCTCGCGCATCGGCGACCAGATCTCGACCACCCACGAGAACGCGCCCAGGTGATCGAACAGCCAGTCGGACGTTCCGCCGATGACCTGTTTCGGGTAGTAGCGAAATTCGTGGTAGACCGAGATCGCCGGATAGCCCGTCAATTCAGTGCCCTTGACGCCGATCTTCTTGTAGACCCACAAGTCCTCGGGGACCATGTCCTCGTCGGGCGAATGATCGAACGGCCGCAGCAGCACGCCGCTCCAGGTGTGGTAGCTGACGCCGCCACCGATATTCGGATGCGACGTCAGAAATTGCACCTGGGCGCGCACCTCGGGTTCCGACGTCGGATAGGGACCCGCCCCCAGCTGCTCGTGCTCCTGCCGCCAATGCGCCGGATAATTCCTATTAAGATCAAGTCCTTCTTTCCTTTTCTTTACCTTTAACATGAATCCGTCGTAGTCTTCCAGCATGCCCTCGGGCAGGACGCGGAAGTACTCGCCGCCGACTTCGGTCGGTTCACGGCGCACCATCAACCGCGGCTCATCGGGATGAGCTTTCCACAGACCGTTGCTGTCCGGGACGCGCATCTGCAGGATGCGTCCGTCGCCGTCGATGTCTTCGACCGTCAGCCCCTCGATCTCCTCTTCGTCGTACGGGTAGGGTCGCGTGCTCGAGCGGATGAATTTCGGCTTGTCCGCAAGCGCCCATTCGGGCCCGTCGGGGTTGACTCGCGGGCAGACGTAGAACGCGCGGCTGTCGAGCGCGCGCGTCACGTCGGCGTCCGCGCCGTACCGGGTGAGCAAATGATTGAGGAAATACACGCAAGCGACCGATGCGGCGACTTCGGTGGCGTGCACATTGCCTTCGACCCAGAACGCCGGCTTGTCCGCCGCCGGTCCCGTCGCCGTGTTGGTCACCGTCAGCACCCAGATATCGCGGCCCTCGTGGCTCTTGCCGATCGATTCGATCGATGCCAGTTGGGGAAATTCGGCGGCGTACTGCCTGAGGATCGCCGTCAGCTCGTCATAGCGGTAAAACCGATCGAAGCGGACGGAAGGCATGGGTTTGCGGCCGGCGGACAAAGCGCGAAGTGTGGCGGGGAGCGCCCCGCCGCGTCAACCGATCGCGAAAGATGGCGTCGAGGCTGCAGCTAGATCCCGGCGTACCACTGGTAGCCCTGATCTTCCCAATAGCCGCCTTTGCCGCCGGCGATGCTGGCGAAGCTCTCGACCAGCTCGATGCGCATCAGGTATTTGGCGTGCTTGTAGCCCAACTGCCGCTCCACGCGCAGCCTGAGCGGCGCGCCGTTCGGCACCGGCAGCGTCCTGTCGTTCAGCTCGTAGGCGAGGATCGTCTGCGGGTGATAGGCATCCTCGAAATCGATGCTCTCGTAATACGGACTGGTGCCGTCGTTTTCCATCGGATCGGCGCAATGGAATACGACATACCGCGCGGCGGCTTTCGGCTGGACGATATCGAGCAGCGCCGAAAGCTTCGCGCCCTTCCACTTGCCGATCGCACTCCAACCCTCGACGCAATCGTGGCGCGTT
>DATNAR010000028.1:0-3572 GCA_035607385.1 Casimicrobiaceae bacterium | reverse complement strand
GCTTAGGACCGCCGAAGCAAACGTTGGCCACGGATTCCGGAATCAGGATCTTGCCCAGTAGCGTGCCGCCGCTAGTGACGCAGTGCACGCCGTCGCCGGCCGACAGCCACAAGTTGCCATGCACATCGGCACGAAAACCATCGTGCAAGCCGACCGCGCAGGTAGCAAATACCTCGCCACCCGAAAGCGCGCAAGCGTCTCGCGAAACCTTGAAGCGCCGCACATGATGCGGCCCGTCCGCCCTGTGCGTGAGGCCGGTGTCGGCGATGTACAGCAGCGATTCGTCAGGCGAGAACGCGAGACCATTGGGCTGGACGAAGTCCGATGCCACGACCGCGATGCGACCGTCGCGCGGGTCGATTCGATAAACGTTGTTGGAGCCGATCTCGCTGGGCGCTGCGTCACCTTCATAATCCGAGTCGATGCCGTAGCTGGGATCGGTGAACCAGATGCTGCCGTCGCTCTTGACGACGACGTCATTGGGCGAATTCAGACGCTTGCCGTCGAAGCCGTCGGCCAGCACCGTGCGCTTGCCGTCGAACTCGGTGCGCGACACGCATCGGCTCAGGTGCTCGCATGAAATCAGGCGTCCCTGGAGGTCGACCGTGTGACCGTTGCTGTTCATCGACGGCTGTCGGAACACGGACACCGATCCATCGGTCTCGTCCCAACGAAGCACGCGATCGTTCGGAATGTCGGACCACACCAGATAACGTCCTGCCGCGAACCACGCCGGCCCCTCCGCCCACCGGCAACCGGTGTACAGCTTCTCGACATGCACGTACGGAAGCGCCAGCCTGCGAAAGCCAGGATCGATGATTTCGAAGCTGGAAGTGAGTTCGAGGCCCATGCCCTTGCTCCGTCGAATAAGAGGTGTCGCCTAGTCCGAGTACCGTTTGCCGCGGCCGTAGATCAACAGCATCGCGATAATCACCACCCCGTAGGTGACGTGCCGGCCGAATTCCTCCATTTGCATCACCGAAAGGATTGACTGCAATAGCGTGATCAGGATTACGCCCGCCACCGTCCCCAGGTAGCTGCCGCGGCCGCCGAGGATCGACGTGCCGCCGAGGACGACTGCCGCGATCGCCGGCAACAGGTAGGGGTCGCCCATCGCCTGCGCGGCCTTGCTGGCATAACCGGCGAGCAGCACGCCGCCGAAGGCGGACAGCGCCCCGGAGAGCGCGAACGCGGCCATCACGACAAGGCGGGTGCGCGCACCGGAGAGATAAGCCGCGCGCTCGCGATTGCCGATCGCATAGACGGTGCGGCCGAAAGTCGTCCGGGTCAGCAGGAACACCGCCGCGATTCCCACCGCCGTCCACACGAGCAGTGCATTCGGAATGCCCAGCAGACTCTGGCCGGTGGCGATGACGCGCATGGCCGGCGACGATGCATCCTGTGGCGAAAAGCCGCCGGTATGCACGACCATCAGGCCTTGCGCGACGGCGTTCACCGCCAGCGTGACCACCATCGAGGGAATGCGGAGGAACGCCACACCGGCGCCGCTGACCAGACCCAGCGCGATGCCGCAACCGATGCCGACCGGAATCGCCAGCATCTCGCCGACAGGCCCCCATCCGGTCGCCGCCGTCGCCATCATCCCGCCGACGGCGACGACCCACGGCACCGACAGGTCGATCTGCCCGAGCAGGATGACAATCATCGCTCCGGTGGCGATGACGCCGAGGAACGACGCAACCTTCAGCTGCTGAAGCAGATATTCCGGCGACAGGAAGCTGCTCGAATACAGGCTGCCGATCAGCAACACGAGCACGATGCACCCGAACGCCCACGCGATGGCAGGGTCGATGCGCCGGCGGATTTTCCCCAGGACGTTGCCGACCACGCCAGTCCGTCTCGCAGGCGCGGGCGCCTCAGCCATACAAGTCGAGCCGGTTGCGTATGCGCAGCAAGCGCACCGATCCCAGACAGACGGCCGCGAGCAGGACCATGCCCTGGAAGAGCGGCTGCCACAACGGCTCCACGTTGAACACGAAGAGCAGATCGCCGATCGTGCGGAACATCAGCGCGCCGAATATCGCGCCGATCGCGCTGCCCGAACCGCCGAACAGCGACACGCCGCCCAGCACGACGGCGGCGATCGAATAAAGCGTGTAGGCGCCGCCGTTGGCCGCGGAGGCCTCGCCGGTATAGGTGATGAACGTGAGGAACAACCCCGCCATCGATGCGAGGAGACCCGAAAGCGTGTAGGCGACGAACTTCGCCCGGCGGATCGGCACCCCCGACATGTAGGCGGCGATCTCGGATGATCCCAGCGCGTAGGCGGCGCGGCCGATCGCCGACCGCCGGAAGGGCAGCCAGACGACCGCTACCAGGATCAAAAGCACCGCGAGACTCGCCGGCACGCCGCCGGGCAACTGGCCGGTCAGCGCATCGGCGAGCGCGGCGTTCACGTCGCCGCCGGGTACCGGTCTTAACGCAAGCGCAATGCCGTAGTACACCGCGCCGGTGGCGATCGTCGTGACGATGGGCTGCAGCCGTCCGTAGATGACGATGAGCCCGTTGACCGCACCGCAGACACAACCGGTGAGCAGTACGCCGGCAACACCGAGCCCCGTCGCCAGCGGCGAACCGACGGCGATGCTCGAGGCCAGGCAATTGGCGAGCACCATCACCATCCCCACCGACAGGTCGATGCCCGACGTCAGCACGACCAGCGTTTGCGCCATCGCAACGATCGCCAGCAGCACACCCTTGTTGGCCGCCGTCGTCGCGACGTTGGCATTGAGGCCCATCGGATGATTGGCCGCGTAGATGGTGAACATCACGACAAAGGCCGCGAAAGCAAGCAGCGTCCCCTTGTGCTCCCGCAGCCAGTACGCCCAGTCGCCGTTCACGATAGCGCTTGCGGGGGGCCGGACTTCCGAGCTTCGGCGCCGATATTCAAGGCGCTGCTGACCAGCGCGCGCTCGGTGATCTCGGCGCCGATCAGCTCGCGCCTGATCGCGCCGTCGTACATCACGAGCACGCGATCGCAGCAGCCGACGAGCTCGTCGTAGTCGGTCGAGTAGAAGAGGATCGCCGCTCCGGCGTCGGCCAGCTGGCGCAGCAGCTGATACATCTCCTGCTTGGTGCCGACGTCGATACCCCGCGTCGGATCGTTCAACAACAGGATGCGCGGCGCCATCATCAACCACTTCCCGATGACCAGCTTCTGCTGGTTGCCGCCGGAAAGCGATCCTGCCGGCAAGTCGGTGCCGTCGGTCCTCACCCCCAGCAGGCGAACGATGCGCGCAACCGCGTCGCGCTCGGCCGCCTTGTCGATGACGCCCCAGCCCGACAACGTATCGAGCGCGGCGAAGGACAGGTTATCGCGCACCGACATCGGCAGCATCAGGCCCTCGGTCTTGCGATCCTCGGGTATCAGCGCCATGCCGATCTCCCTGCCCTTCGCGACATGGGGGCCGGTGATTGCGACCGGCCGGCCGTCGATCAGCACCTCGCCCGTCGTGCCAAGCAGCACGCCGAACAGTGCCAGCAACAACTCGCGCTGGCCCTGGCCGTCGAGTCCGCCCAGGCCGATCACCTCACCGGCGGACAGCCGAAGC
>DATNAR010000023.1:0-15143 GCA_035607385.1 Casimicrobiaceae bacterium | reverse complement strand
GAAAACCGCACGCTGTCCAGCGTGCCGTGGCCGGTGAGGTCGAGCTTGACTCGCCCATCGATGATCGCGGTCGTGCCGGCGATGCCTTGCAGCGCACGCAGCGACGTCGCATTCACGCGGGCCGACAAGGTCAGTGGTGCGCCGGCGCCGAAGCGGCCCGCGGCCTGTGGTGCGGGCGCGAGATCGGCGCTTACGTCGGCGTCGGCCAGGCGCGAGCGCGCGACCAGCGTTGCGCGCACGCGGTCGTCGACGAATTCGGCCACGAGGTCGGCGCGCGTCAGTCCGAGCGCGAGTTGGGGTGCGTCGACCGGTGCGAGATCGCCGCCTTCGCGCGATAGCGACAAAGTTCCGGTGATGCGCGGCGTCGCCGCGAACGACCATCGTCCAGCCAGCGTCAGCGTCGACGACACGCGAGGCGCCGCCCC
Organism: Casimicrobiaceae bacterium; assembly: GCA_035607385.1. Classification (GTDB taxonomy): domain Bacteria; phylum Pseudomonadota; class Gammaproteobacteria; order Burkholderiales; family Casimicrobiaceae; genus PALSA-1003. The sequence continues at coordinate 14,718 of DATNAR010000023.1, read as the reverse complement.
GGTGAACGCCAGCAGCGGCGCGGCCGGCAGCGAAGAGAACTCGCCGCGGCTGGACAGACGGCCTTCCTGCCAGCGTACTTCGTCGACCGCAAAGCGCCCGCCCGCCAGCGTGCCGCGCAGGCCTGTGAGGTAGATCCGGTGCACTCCGGCCTCGAGCACCGCCGGCTGCGCGAGGGTCAGCGGATACTTGCCTCGACTTTCCAGCGACACGATGCGGCCCGTCCAGGCGCCGGTCGAAGCATCACCCGTCCAGCCGCCTTCGAGGCGCGTCGTCAGCGCGACGTCACCCTCGGCGGCATTGCCGGCGGCGTCGATGTTCGCCTGGTGGTGCGCGAGCGTACCCTCGACAGTGGCGCGCAAAGTGCGCGCCGTAACCGTGTCGGCACGCAGCGCACTCGCGGCCAGCGAAAACCGCAGCGAACGATCGGCGCCGGCGCCGACCTCGCCTTCGACGGCGAGCGTCGCCGCGGCGAATTCGGTGTCGAAGCGAAGGCCGTCGCCGGTCGCGGTGAACGCGAGCGCCGGCCGGTCCCAGCTCCCGGCGATCTTTCCATTGGCGCGCAGGCGGCCGCCGAGCCGTGCGTCGAGCGCAGCCGGATCGCGCGCGTCCAGCGCGAAGCCGAGCACGTCGCCGGGGCGGCCGAAATTGCCGTTCAAGCTCAGCTGGTTCGCGCCGGCGCTCAACTCCACATGGGCATCGCGAACGCTGCCGGGCGCGATCGCGAGCTTGCCGGCTCCGACGAGCGGCCGGCCGCGAAGGCTGCTGTTGCGCGCGAGCTCGAACGAAACCGCTGCCGACCACACGGGCTTGAGCGCGCCCTGCGCGCTTGCCTTGCCCGAAAGCGATGCGACCGGATAGTGGCCGAAGCTCGCCGGATTAAGCGCCGCCGCCACTGCGTTCACCTTGAACGCCTGGGTGCCTGCAAGCGCGAAAGTCGCGGTGCCCTGCAGCGTGCCGCCGCGAGCTTGCGCGCGGAACGTGCCGACGTCGACGACGCCGTGCGCGACAGCGGCGCGGAAGGCGAGCGCCATGTCCGCCTGTCTCAGATCGCCACTGATCTCGCCGTCGGCGTCGGCGTTGTCGAGCCGCATCCGGCCGGCGAACGTGCCGGCGAGCCGCGTCGGCTTCAAGTCGGCCACGATGCGATGGAGGTCGAGGTCGCGCACCGCGAGCTGCCAGCTCGCGGCGCCGCGATCGAGGCCGGCGGCGCCGCTGACGCGGCCCGCATCGCCGAGCCCGGCGTCGAGTCCGTCGAGCTTCATACGTTCTCCGTCCGCGGCGAATTCCGACTTTAGGCTGACCAGCGGCAACCGTCCGGCTGACCACGGACCGGCGAGGGCATTGCGCGCCGTCAATGCACCGCGCACGCCGCCGTCGTCGCGGCCGGTGCCCTTGAGCGTGGCTTGCAAGTCGGTATGCGGCAGCGCCGTGTCGATGCGCGCGAGATCGACGTTCTCGAGCTGGAGCTCGAAGTCGCGCAGCCGGCGCGATTCGAACGGCGCGATGCGCGCGGCGCCGGTTGCTCGCGCATCGTAGGCGCCTCCGCCGCCCGTCAGCGAGAGCGTTGTGAGATCGCCGCCGACCGTTACCGTGGCGACCGCGCGCCGGGCCGCCTCGGTGCCGGCGAAGTCGATGCGGCCTTCGGCTGCGAACGGAGGCGTTGCGGCAATCGCCAGTCGGCCGCGCACCGAGCCCCATTCGCTGTCGAGCGTCAATGCGTCGAGCGCGTGCCGCTCGATCGCACCGGTATAGTGGAATCCAAGCTGCGTTACGCGCCAGCGGTTCGGCCCGCTGGCGACGATCAGCGCGGCGATGTCGGCGCGCCGCACGTCGATCGGCCAGGGCAGCGCGAGCGACGCCGGCGGCGCGCTGGGCCCGGCGCTGGGCTTGAACTCCAGCGTCACCTTCGCTGCCGACAAGGTGTCGACGAGGACGGTGCGCGAGAGCAGCGCGCGCGGCGACCAGGTGAACGCGACATCGTCGGCAACCAGGCTCAAGTCTTCATCCGCATAGCGCAGCCGTGCGATGTGCACGGTGCCGCCGAGCGAGCCGGTGGTGCCTTCTAGCGTCAGCCGTCCGCCGCTGCGCGCGGCCGCTTCGCCGCTGGCCCAGCGCAGTCCCGCGTCGCTGGCGGCGAACCACAGGGCGGCGCCGATGGTCGCGACGATCAGCAGTGCGACGATCGACAGCGCCGTCGACGTTCGCCTGATCGCAGCGAGCGCGCCCATCAGAACGACAAGCCCACCGAAAGATGCAGGCGCACCGTGCGCGCTTCCTCGCCGTAGGCGACGTCGAGCCGCATCGGGCCGATCGGCGTGCGCAGCCGCGCGCCGACGCCGTAGCCGTACACGGGCTTCAAGTCGGAGACGCGGTCGGCGGCATTGCCGGCGTCGACGAACGCGGCGATCCCCCACGTGGGGGCGATCCAGCGCACGAGCTCAACGCTGCCGATCGCGTAATAGCGGCCGCCGACCGTCGCATCGCCGATGCGGGGCCCGAGGCTGTCGAACGCATAACCACGCACCGTCGTATCGCCGCCGGTCCGGAACAAGAGCGCGATCGGCACCTCGCGCGCGCTGCGGGCCGCGACGGCACCTCCTTCCGCTCTGAAGCTCAACTGCGTCCTGGTGTCGATCGGCAGCCAGGCGGCGAACTGGACGACGCCGCGTCCCAGCGCGGCAGTCGATACGCCCGGCGGCGCGGCGCCGATCTGCGCATTGATCGCGTAGCCGCGCGCCGGCGACAGCAGGTCGTCGACGTTGCGCCAGGTCCGCCCGTAGTCGAAGAACAGCGCGTGCGCGTCGGCCGATTCGGCGCTGGTCGGCATCAGCTGCGACGCGTAGAAGGCGACGCCGTAGCTCGTCTGGTCGCGCTCGGCCGCGGTCTTGCGCTTCCAGCCGGCGGTGAATTCGTTGGTCTCCAATCCGGAAATATCGGTGTGCGCGAGGTTGGCCGAATAGGTGTCGGTGTATTGCGGCACGCGCGGCGGCATCGTCAGCCGCACGGTCGCGCTCTGGATCTTGGCCTGGACGTCGAGATCGGCGTGGAAGCGCAGGCCTTTATCGTCGATGTTGAAATCATCGTAGCTCAACTGCGCGCGGTACAGCGTGTCGGTCGAGAAGCCTGCGCCGGCGCTGATTTTTTTTCGCGGTGCCTCGATCAGGCGCAGATGCACCGGCGCCGCATCGGCTTCCGCCGGCTCGGCTTCGACCGTCGCCTGCGCGCTGGCGAAATAACCCGAGCCGTTGAGCCGGCGAAGGAAGATCTGCAGCGCTTCGGCCGAATACGGATCGCCGGGCGCGAAGGTCACCAGGTTCCTGACCAGCGACTCGCTGTACTTTTCCACGCCGGTGACGTCGAGGGCGCCGAAGCGAAAGGGCGGGCCGCTATCGACGGTCACGCTCAGTGCGGCGCTGTGCGTTTCCGGATCGACATCGGCGCGGCTCTCGGCCAGCTTGGCCGCCGCATAGCGGTCGGCGGCGAGCACCCGCACGGCGGCGCTTTTGGCGCTGGTCCATTCGCTCTGGCGGAAGACGGCGCCTTTGGGCAGCGACCAGTCCTTGCGCATCCGCTCGATCAGCGCGCGTCCTCCGGGACCGCCGCGCGCGGCGGCTCCGACGACGGTCAAGTCGACCGAGGTCACCGTCGTCGCCTCGCCCGGCTCGATGCGCAGCCGCACTGTCGCCGGTGTCGTCGAGCGGTCGATCTCGCTTTCGACTTTCGCCGCGAAATAACCCTGCGCCTCCGCGGCGTCGCGCGCCTGCGAGCGCGCGTCGGCAACGAGCAGGTCGAAGAATTCGGGCGTGATCTCGGCGTACGACTGCCAGCGGACGAGGTCGAGGCTGCGCTCGACGGCGGCCTTCACCGGCGCGGGTGCGATCACCTCGACCTTGTAGGCCTGCATCGGTTCGTCGGCGAAGGCCACACCGCAGCGCGAGGCAAGGCCCAGTTGCAGCGTCAGCACGAACACAGCTGCAATCGCACCTGGGGTGCGGCAACGCGTGGCGCGAGGCGAACCCGGATGGCGCGGCGGATGCGGTGGATTCACTCGGTCCAGAGGGAATGCGGCGTCCTCGCCGCGAGCATGCGAACGCCACCGTTCGACGGAAGCGCGAAAAACGCACCGAGCGTAGCGGCAGCCCGGCACGAACGTCAAGCCGCGCTCGCGTGTTCGGCTTTCGCGGAGCGTGACGACGCGGCGGGTCTGCGCCTGGCGTGCAAAAAATTCGACTCGTGTTTCAGCCGCGTCGCGTGCCGCCAATGGCGGCCAATGGCGCGACAGCATGGGTCCTTCTCATTTTGTTTCGGCGTGCGCTGCGGAGATCCCGAGCGCTCGCTGAGGACATTGACGTACATCCGGATTGGCCACGATTCGCCGATACAACGGCCGGCCGCTGCCCGAATGACGCCATCAAGCGGCCACAAACTGATGGTGCGAGCCGGTCGGTGCCATGCCGGCGTCATGAAGCCGCCGGACGGGCGGTTTAGCGGCCTCTGACCGCCGGTCGTATGGCTGTTACCGCGTAATATTATTGCAATACATTCATAAAACACCATAAGTCATTATTTTTAAAGTAATTTGATCATGTATACAACAGTTGAGCTAAGTCCTTGTTCGGAAAACGAATTTGTCTTGACCAGGCCGATTCCCTTCCTCTATAGTGGCTAAGTGGGAAAAAGTGGGTGAAAGTGGGTACCCACGGCGGCGCGGCGTGAAGCAAGGGAGGAGCAGGTGTTTCGAGGCGTCACGCAATTGGCACTGGACAACAAAGGCCGGCTGGCGATCCCGGCCAAGCATCGCGAAACACTGGCCGCGCGCGATGACGGGCATCTGGTGCTGACCGCCGATCCCGGACACTGCCTGTTGCTCTATCCGCTGTCGGAGTGGGAGCCGATTCAGCAGCGGCTGATGGCGCTCTCGAGCTTCAACGACAAACTTCGCAACCTGCAGCGATTGCTCGTCGGGCATGCCGACGACGTCGTGCTCGATGCGGCGGGACGCATTCTCGTGCCGCCGGCGCTGCGGCAATACGCAGCGCTCGACAGGCGCGTGATCCTGGTCGGGCAGGGCAACAAGTTCGAGCTCTGGGACGAAGCCCGTTGGCTCGAGCGAACGAGCTCGGCGGTCGTCTTCCCGTCAGGCGATCTTCCGCCCGAGCTCGATGGTTTCTCGCTCTGATGCCGGATGGCGACCATGCGCCGGCACTGCTCGAAGAAGCCGTCGCGGCGCTGCAAATCAAGGCGGATGGTGTTTACGTCGATGCCACGTTCGGCCGCGGCGGACATTCGCGCCGCATCCTCTCGCTCCTCGGTCCGCGCGGCAGGCTGGTCGCGCTCGATCGCGATCCCGCGGCGGAGGCCGTCGCGAAAGGGTGGACCGATCCGCGCTTCGTCTTTCGGCGCGCATGGTTCTCCGAGCTTGGCGCAGAACTCGACGCGTGCGGCATTGCGCAAGCCCAAGGCGTGCTGCTCGACCTCGGCATCTCTTCACCCCAGATCGACGACCCGGCGCGCGGATTTTCTCTGCGCGCGGATGGACCGCTCGACATGCGCATGGATCCGACGCGCGGCATCAGCGCGGCGGAATGGATCGCGCAGGCATCGGAACGTGAACTCAGGGGAGTGATCGCGGACTATGGTGAAGAACGGTTTGCTCAACAGATTGCAAGAGCGATTGTTGCGGCTCGCACGGAGCGGCCGATCGTCCGGACGCAGCAACTGGCCGCACTCGTGGCAAAAGCCCTCGGCGCGAGGGCGCGGGGTGATTGGAGTCAGGATCCGGCCACGCGGACTTTCCAGGCTGTACGGATTTTCATCAATCAGGAGCTTCAGGAATTGTCGCTAGCGCTCGAACGCATCCCCGAGCGTCTGGCCCCAGGCGGCCGGTTCGCCGTCATCAGCTTTCATTCGCTCGAGGATCGGATGGTGAAGCAGGCCTTTCGCCGCGGCAGCCAGCCGTACGGCGGCGACGCACGACTCGCCAGACTGGCGATCGCCAGCGCCGCGCTGCCGACGCCGCCGCTCAAGACCATCGGCCGCGCCATCCGGCCGTCTGACGCCGAGCTCGCGGCGAATCCGCGCGCGCGGAGCGCGACCTTGCGCGTCGCCGAGCGCACCGAAGGGCAGCTGGGGCCCTAAATCGATGGCGCGTCTCAACCTTGCACTGCTGGCCTTGCTGGTCGTTTGCGCATTGTCGCTGGTCACTTCGCGCTACCAGGCGCGGAAGCTCTTCGTCGACCTCGAGCGCGAGCAGGCGCAAAGCCGCGCCTACGACGTCGAATACGGGCAGCTGCAGATCGAGCAATCGACCTGGGCGATGCCGGCGCGCGTCGAAAAGATCGCGCGCGAGCAGTTGCGCATGCAATTGCCCGCACCGGCGCGAGTGCGCATCGTCGAGGCCGCGCCGCGATGAGATTCGCGCACACTTTCCGAACCAACGCGCAGGACGCGCCACGCCTGCCGCGCCTGCGCGCTCCGCTGGTCTTCGGCGGCCTGCTTCTGCTCCTGATCGGACTGCTCGGCCGCTCGCTTTATCTGCAGAAGATCGACAACGGATTTCTTCAGGAGCAGGGAAGCTCGCGCTACAGCCGCGACATCGAGGTGCCCGCGCATCGCGGCCGCATCGTCGATCGCTTCGGCGATCCGCTGGCGATCAGCACGCCGGTCAAGGCGGTGTGGGCCTGGCCCGACCAGGTCGATGCGACACCCGACCAGTTGAAGGCGCTCGCCGCCGCCCTCGATCTGCCGACGAGCTCGCTCAAGCAGAAGCTCGCGCAGGGCGGCGACTTCGTCTACCTGAAAAAGCCGGTCGCGCCGCAGGCGGCTGCCCACATCGCCGCACTGAAGATCGACGGCATCCACGACGAAAACGAGTATTGGCGCTACTACCCAGGCGGCGAAGTGATGAGCCAGATCGTCGGTTTCACCGGCGACCGCGATATCGGCCAGGAGGGTATCGAGCTCGCGCAACAAAGCTGGCTGGGCGGACACGCCGGCAGCAGGCGCGTGATCATCAATCGTCGCGGAGAGATCGTCGAGGACGTGGCGAGCATACGCGCGCCGCAGGAAGGCCGCGATCTCGCCTTGTCGATCGACAGCAGGCTGCAGTACCTGGCCTTTCGCGAGCTCAAGGCGGCGGTCGAGTCGAACAAGGCGAAGGCGGGCGCGCTGGTCATGCTCGATGCGAAGACCGGCGAGATTCTGGCATTGGCGAACTGGCCGGCGTTCAACCCGAACAACCGGCAGCGGACCGCCCGCGATCACATGCGCAATCGCGCGCTGATCGATACCTTCGAGCCAGGGTCGACGCTGAAGCCGTTCACGATCGCCGCCGCCCTCGATGCCGGCAAGGTCAAGCCGCAGACGATCATCGACACCGCGCCGGGCACGCTGACGATCGGCCACGCGACGATCCACGACGCGCATCGCGAAGGCGCGCTGACGGTCGAGCAGGTGATCCAGAAGTCGTCGAACGTCGGCGCGGCCAAGATCGCACTGTCGCTGCCTTCGGAGACGATGTGGCGGATGCTTTCCGGCGCCGGATTCGGCGCGCAGCCGCAGACCGGGTTCCCCGGCGAAGTGTCGGGTCGATTGCGCGCGGCGAAGACGTGGCGTCCCATCGAGCAGGCGACGATGGCGTACGGTCACGGCATCTCGGTCAATCTGGTGCAGCTCGCGCGCGCCTACACGATATTCGCCAGCGACGGCGAGCTGAAGCCGGTGTCGCTGCTCAAGGTCGACGGCGCTGTCGCCGGCCGCCCGGTGATCAGCGCGCAAACCGCGCGGGCGGTCCGGCACATGCTCGAGATGGTCGTCCAGCCCGGCGGCACCGCACCCAAGGCCCAGATCGCGGGCTACCGCGTCGCCGGCAAAACCGGCACCGCGCACAAGCTCGACGGACGCGTGTACGGCGACAAGTATGTCTCGTCTTTCGTCGGCTTCGCGCCGGTGTCGGATCCGCGCCTGATCGTCGCCGTCATGCTGGACGAGCCCGGCGCCGGCCAGTATTACGGCGGCACCGTCGCGGCGCCCGTATTCGCCGACGTCATGGGCGGCGCGCTGCGTCTGCTCGGCGTCGCGCCCGATGCGCCGTCTAACACCGTCGTCGTTCCTCCGGACGACGCTGCGGTGCGCGAGGAAACGTGAGCACGGCGACCGCCGCCGATTTCGACGCCGCCGAACTGCTCGGCCGGCTGAACGTCGCGATAGCGCGCATCAGCTCGGACAGTCGCCGGCTCGGCCCGGGCGACGCGTTCGCCGCGTACCCCGGAGCGCAGCACGATGGCCGCGCGCACATTCCCGACGCAATAGCCCGCGGCGCGGGCGCGATCCTCTGGGAAACGCAGGGCTTCAACTGGAATCGCGCGTGGAAGCTGCCGCACCTGCCGGTCGAGGAGCTGAAGAGCAAGCTCGGCTATATCGCCGACGCCGTGTACGGGCATCCATCGCGCGACCTGTGGATGGTCGGCGTCACAGGCACCAATGGCAAGACATCGTGCGCGCACTGGATCGCTGCCGGGTTGGACGCCGCCGGACGGCGCGCCGCGGTGCTCGGCACGCTGGGCAACGGCCTGATCGGTGCGCTCGAGCCAGGGGCCAACACGACGCCCGACGCGGCGCTGCTGCATCAAATGCTCGCCCAGTATCGCGCCGCGGGCGCCAAGAGCGCCGTGATGGAGGTCTCTTCGCACGGCATCGATCAGGGGCGGGTCAACGGCGTCGCGTTCGACGTCGCCCTGTTCACCAACCTGTCGCGCGATCATCTCGACTATCACGCGACGATGGCGGCGTACGGTGCGGCGAAAGCGAAGCTGTTCGCATGGCCGGGCCTGCGCGTCGGCGTGATCAACGCCGACGACGCGTTCGGCCAGAGCCTGCTCGACAGCGCGCGCGGCCATGGGCACAAGGTGCTGAGCTATGGCTTCGGCGCCGCCGACATCGCCGGCAGCGGGATCACGACACTGCCGGCCGGGGGCCTGGCGTTCAGCGTCGAGACACCGTGGGGCAAAGGCCGGATCACAACCCCGCTGGTCGGCGCATTCAACGCGGCGAATCTGCTCGGCGTGCTGGGCGTTCTCCTGGTGAGCGGCGTGGCGTTCGAATCGGCGCTCGAAATTCTGGCTGGCGTCGAAGCGCCGCCCGGACGGATGCAGCGGCTCGGCGGCGGCGACCGGCCGCTGGTGGTGATCGATTACGCCCACACGCCAGACGCACTGGACAAGGTGCTGACGGCACTGCGGCCCGCGGTCGGTGAAGGCAGCGAGCTCATATGCCTGTTCGGCGCCGGCGGCGAACGCGACCGGGGCAAGCGGCCCGAGATGGGCCGCCTCGCGGCGAAGCTCGCCGATCGGGTGCTGGTGACCAACGACAATCCACGCGGCGAGGATCCGGCTGCGATCGCGAGCGAAATCGTGCACGGCATTCGCGAGACGGGCAACCGCCGCTATTCGATCGAGCTCGACCGCGCGGCAGCCATCGCCAGCGCGATCCGGGAGGCCAAACGCGGCGACATCGTGCTGCTGGCCGGCAAGGGTCACGAAACCTATCAGGAGTGCAACGGGGCGCGCCAGCCGTTCAGCGACGCCGAGCATGCGGCGCGCGCGCTGATGTCATGGAGCGGCAAATGATCGATGCGGCGACCGTGGCGCAGGCGATCTCGGCGCGGCTCGAGGGAGGCAATGCCTGGTTCGACGGCGTCAGCATCGATTCGCGGGTCGTTCGTCCGGGCGAGCTCTTCGTCGCGATCAAGGGCGAGCGCTTCGACGGACACGAATTCGTCGCGCAGGCGTTTTCACGAGGTGCCGCAGCCGCGATCGTGGCGGCCGACCGCGCAGCGCGGCTTGCGACCTCGGCCGCGGGCGGCGGCAGGAGCCTGCTCGCGGTCGACGACCCGCTGCAATCGCTGGGCAGCCTTGCCGCGTTCTGGCGCCGGCGCTTCACGCTGCCGGTCGTCGCCGTCGTCGGCAGCAACGGCAAGACGACGGTCAAGGAGATGACCGCGGCGATCTTGCGCGCCGCGCACGGCACCGATCGGGTGCTGGCGACCGCGGGCAACCTGAACAATCACATCGGCCTGCCGCTGATGGTGTTGCGTTTGCGCGCCATGCACCTGGTCGCCGTGTTCGAAATAGGCATGAACCACGTCGGCGAGACCGCGCAGCTCGGCGAGATTGCGCAGCCGACGATCGCCGTGCTCAACAACGCGCAGCGCGAGCACCAGGAGTTCATGAAAAGCGTTGCCGACGTCGCAGCCGAGCACGCGACGATCCTCGGCACGTTGCAGCAGGGAGGTATCGCGGTCATCAATGCCGACGACGACTACGCTCCGTTCTGGAACGAAGTGGTCTCGCGGCGCAACGCGGAGGGAGCGTCGCTGACCGTGCGCGATTTCGGGTTGCGCGCGCCGGCCACCGTCATCGGGCGCGTGCGCGCCCAGTCCTGGGGCAGCCTGGTCGACGTCGCCGCGCCGGAAGGATCGGTCAGCGTCGACCTGAAGTTGCCGGGCCGCCACAACGTGGTCAATGCGCTGGGCGCGATCGCCGCTGCCACGGCGGCCGGCGCGAGCCTGGACGCGGTGGCACAGGGTCTGGCGGAGTTCCGGCCGATCGCCGGCCGACTGCAGATCAAGACCGGGCGCAACGGCGCGACCTTGATCGACGACACCTACAACGCCAACCCGGATTCGGTTCGGGCGGCTATCGCGGTGCTCGTCCATGCCGCGGGCCCGAAGTGGCTGGTGCTGGGAGACATGGGCGAGGTCGGCCAGCAAGGGTCCGCGTTTCATCGCGAGATCGGCGAATGCGCGCGCGCGGGCGGGGTCGACCGGCTGCTGACGCTGGGCGAGCTGACGCCACACGCGGTCGAAGCGTTCGGGCCGGGCGGTGAGCATTTCGCCAGCGGCGAGGAACTGGCCGCGGCCATCGAGACCGACCTGCGGCCCGATGTGACCGTGCTGGTCAAGGGGTCGCGCTTCATGCGCATGGAACGCATCGTCGCCGCACTCGGCGGCGCCACGGCGGCCGCGCACTGATGCTGCTCGCGCTCGCCAACTGGATCGCCGCCGATGTTCGCGCGTTCAACGTCTTTACCTACATCACGCTGCGCTCGGTCCTCGCGACGATGACCGCACTGGTGATTTCGTTCGTCATCGGTCCGAGAATGATACGCAAGCTGACCGAGTACAAGATCGGACAGTCGGTGCGCGACGACGGCCCGCAGACGCATTTGATCAAGGCCGGCACGCCGACGATGGGCGGCGCGCTGATCCTGGTCTCGATCATCGTCACGACCTTGCTCTGGGCCGATCTTCGCAACCGGTTCGTCTGGGTCGTGCTGCTGGTGACGCTCGGCTTCGGCACCGTCGGCTGGATCGATGACTACCGCAAGGTCGTGCAGCGCAATCCGAAGGGGCTTTCGGCAGGGAAAAAGCTGGTGCTGCAGTCGCTGATCGGCCTGGTCGCCGCGATCTATCTCGCCTTCTCCGTCTCGGCGCCGTCGACCTCGCAATTCCTGCAGCTGTTTCAGGCATGGCTCGCGAGCGGGCTTTCGGTCGACCTCTCACCCAAGGCCGATCTGATCGTGCCCTTTTTCAAGACGGTGTCGTATCCGCTCGGCGTCTGGGGCTTCATCATCCTTTCGTACTGCGTCATCGTCGGCTCGAGCAACGCGGTCAATCTGACTGACGGCCTCGACGGACTGGCGATCATGCCGACGGTGATGGTCGGCGCCGCACTGGGGCTGTTCGCCTACGTCGCCGGCCGGGCCGATTTCTCGACCTATCTCTTCATGCCGCACATACCGGGCGCCGGCGAGCTGACGGTCGTCTGCGCCGCGATCGCCGGAGCGGGACTTGGGTTTCTCTGGTTCAACGCGTATCCGGCCGAAGTGTTCATGGGCGACGTCGGTGCGCTGGCGCTGGGTGCCGCACTGGGCGCGATCGCGGTGATCGTGAGGCAGGAGATCGTGTTGTTCATCATGGGCGGCGTGTTCGTCGTCGAGACGCTGTCGGTGATGATCCAGGTCGCTTCGTTCAAGCTGACCGGCAAGCGCGTTTTCCGCATGGCGCCGATCCACCATCACTACGAATTGAAAGGCTGGAAGGAAAATCAGGTCGTGGTTCGCTTCTGGATCATCACGATGTTGTTAGTTCTCTTTGGTCTGTCAACGTTGAAGCTACGTTAAATGACACTCGCGAACCACAACTTGATTTGGGTGAAGGCTAACTTGCGCAACGCGCAAGTTAAGGCCGCGGATGCGGCCGGCCGTAGCCAAAATCAAAAAGTGGTCCGGTTCTGGATCATCACGATGCTGCTGGTGCTGTTCGGACTTTCGACCTTGAAGCTGCGCTAGCGATGACGACGAAAAATCGCGACGTCGTCGTGCTCGGCCTGGGTCTCACCGGACTCTCGGCCGCGCGCTGGGCGGTGCGCCAGGGCGCGCGCGTACGCGTCGCCGATACCCGCCCCGACCCGCCATTGGCGGCGAAGCTCGCAGCCGAGCTCCCGCAGGTACCGCTGTCGCGCGGCCCGATCACCGATGCGACACTCGCCGATGCGGCGACGATCGTGATCAGCCCGGGGCTGGCGAAGGACCAGCCGGCGATCGCCGCCGCGGTGGCGCGCGGCGCGGAGCTGGTCGGCGACATCGAGCTCTTCGCCCGTGCGCTGCGGCCGGCGCAACGGGTGCTGGCGATCACCGGCTCGAACGGGAAAAGCACGGTGACATCGCTCGCCGGCGAGCTCGCCCGCGCGGCCGGCCTCTCGGCGTCCGTCGTCGGCAATATCGGCGAGCCGGTGCTCGATGTGCTCGCCGCACACGAGCGCGGCGCGCCCTGGCCCGATGTTTTTGTCATCGAATTGTCGAGCTTTCAGCTGGAAACGACGTCGAGCCTCGAGCCGACGGCCGCAACGGTACTCAACGTCAGCGCCAATCATCTCGACCGTTACGCCGGCATCGACGCGTACGCGCGCGCCAAAGCGCGGATCTTCGCCGGCGCCGGCGAGCAGATCCTCAACCGCGACGATCCCCGCTCGCTTTCGATGCGGCTTCCCGGCCGCATCGTGCAGACGTTCGGCGCAGGAGTGCCCGAAGCCGAGCTCGACTGGGGCCTGGTGCAGCGCAGCGGCGCGACCTGGCTTGCGCGCGGCGGCGCGCTGCTGCTCGCCGCGAGCGACCTGGCGCTGGTCGGACGACACAACGCGCTCAACGCGCTCGCGGCACTGGCGCTCACCTCGGCGGTGGCCAAGATCGACGCCAAAGTGCTCGCCGCACTGGCCGCGTTTCGCGGCTTGCCGCACCGGATGGAACGCGTCGCCGAAATCGGCGGCGTCCTGTTCGTCAACGATTCCAAGGGCACGACCGTCGCCGCGACGCAGGCCGCGCTCGAGGGCCTGGCCCGGCCGGCGGTGCTGATCGCCGGTGGCGATGGCAAGGGGCAGGATTTCGCTCCGCTCAAAGCGGACGTCGCCAAACATTGCCGCGCGGTAATCCTGCTCGGCCGCGACGCGCCGGTGATTGCCGCAGCGCTGTCCGGCGTCGACGCGGCGATCGAATTCGCGCCGGCGCTCGAAGTCGCCGTCGCGCGCGCGATCGCGCGGGCGCGCCCCGGCGACGCGGTGCTGTTGTCGCCGGCTTGCGCCAGCCTCGACATGTTCCGCGACTACGTCGAGCGCGGCGAGCGCTTCAAGGCCGCCGTCGCCGCACACGAGCGGGAGGTTGCCCATGCCTAGAGACCCCGGCTTTCTCGGCGCGCTGCCGCGGCTGTCGTCGATCGCGGCGGCGCCGCGCGAGAGCCGCGCGATGCCCGCCTACGACGCAACGCTCGCCTGGTCGGCGCTGGTGCTGCTGGCGCTGGGACTGGTCATGGTCTATTCGGCATCGATCGCGACCGCGGAAGCGCTCGCCTATACCGGCTACCGGCCCTGGTATTTTCTGGTGCGGCACGCGGCATTCGTCGCGATCGGGCTCGCCGGCGCGCTGCTCGCGTTCCAGATTCCGGTCAAGATCTGGCAGAGGCTCGCGCCGTATCTGTTCATCGCCGGCGCCGTGCTGCTGATCGCCGTGCTGATTCCCGGCATCGGGAAAAGCGTCAACGGCAGCAAGCGCTGGCTTTCGCTTTACTTCGTCAATCTGCAGCCGTCCGAGCTGATGAAGCTCGCCGTCGTTCTTTACGCCGCAAGCTACGCGGTGCGCAAGGCCGCGTTCCTGCACGCCGAGCAACCGCTGAAGCAGACGCTGCTCAAGGGATTCCTGCCGCTGCTCGCGGTGATGGTCCTGGTCAGCGCCCTGTTGCTGCACGAACCCGACTTCGGCGCTTGCGTCGTGATCGTCGCGATCGCGTTCGGCATTCTCTTCCTCGGCGGACTCGACTGGCGGCTCCTGATCGGGCTCGGATTCCTGCTGCCGGTCATCTTGTGGATCCTGATCTGGATCGCGCCCTACCGCTTGCAGCGCTTTGCGGGCTTTCTCGATCCGTGGGCCGATCCGCTCGGCAAGGGCTACCAATTGTCGCATTCGCTGATCGCTTTCGGCCGCGGCGAGTGGTTCGGCGTCGGGCTCGGTGCCAGCGTGGAAAAGCTGCTTTACCTGCCCGAAGCCCATACCGATTTCCTGCTGGCTGTCATCGCCGAGGAGCTTGGCTTCGTCGGCGTCGCGCTGGTGATCGGTCTGTTCGCGTGGTTGCTGATACGCGCGTACGGGATCGGGCGGCAGGCGGCGCG
>DATNAR010000426.1:0-13316 GCA_035607385.1 Casimicrobiaceae bacterium | reverse complement strand
CGGTGCACACGACTGCAGCGCCAAGTGCAGTGAGCAGGATAAAACGCATCAGTCCTCTATCGACTTTCTTGTCACGGGCCATCAATTCGCACCAGCGCTCAAAATCGAACGGTGGCGGTTTGACAGGCAGGCCGGCGCGATCGATCAGCCCCTTCACGCGGTTCGCGTCGTCGACGGCCAGCCCGCTTGCGCGCTGCGACAACGACGCCGCAAGCACCATTCCGGCGGCGACAGCTTCGCCGTGCAGCCACGTTCCATAGCCGGTCGCGGCTTCGATCGCATGGGCGAAGGTGTGGCCGAAGTTGAGTATGGCGCGCTCCCCGGCCTCGCGCTCGTCCCGCGCGACCACTTCAGCTTTGATGCGGCAACTCTCGAGCACCGCCTGCGCGATGGCATCGGCATCGCGCGCCAGCACACGGTCGACGTTCGCCTCCAGCCATTCGAAAAACGGACGGTCGCATGCTGCGCCGTACTTGATGACTTCGGCGAGGCCGGCAACATATTCGCGCTCCGGGAGCGTCGACAGCGTCGTCGTATCGATAATGACGGCGGACGGCTGGTGGAAGGCGCCGATCATGTTCTTGCCCAGCGGATGATTGACCGCGGTCTTGCCGCCGACGGAGGAGTCGACCTGTGCGAGCAGCGTCGTCGGCACCTGGAGCAAGGGCATGCCGCGCTGGTAGGTTGCCGCGGCGAATCCCGCCAGATCGCCGATGACGCCGCCGCCGAGCGCCACCAGCAAGGTCGAACGTTCGGCGCCCAACTCGAGCAGGCGCGTGTGGACGTCGTAGAGCGTCGTCCAATCCTTGTGCGTTTCGCCGTCGGGAACGAGCACGGCCTCGCAGCGAACGCCGCTGCGCGATAGCGCTGCCTGCAACGGTGCGAGGTGATGCGCGGCGACGACAGAATTGGTGACGATGATCGCGCGCGCCGGATGCGGCGAGGTCAGCAGTTCACCGGCGTGGGCGAGCAGTCCCGCGCCGATGTGGATCGGATAGCTGCGCTCGGCGAGCGCGACGGTCAGCGTCGGCATCGGCGGGGTGGAACTAGGCCTGCGCCGATGCGCGCAGTTGCTGCTCGAGACGCTGCGCCAGCCGGATGACCTGCTCCTGGTCGGACTCGACGACGAAATCAGCGGTCTCGCGGTACAGCGCATCGCGAAAGGCGTAGATCTCCTTCAGCCGCTCGAACGGATCGGCAGCCTGCAGCAACGGCCGATGCTTGCTGCGCTTGGTTCGCTCCCACAGCGTCGCGGGTGTTGCGTGAAGGTAGAGTACCGACCCGTTTTGCTTCAGGCACTCGCGGTTTGCCTGGCGCAGCACCGCGCCGCCGCCGGTGGCGAATATCATGTGGGTGTGCAGCACGTACTCGGCGATGATCGCCTGCTCGCGGTCGCGGAATCCCGGCTCGCCTTCCAATTCGAAGATCACCGGGATCGAAACGCCGAGGCGCCGCTCGAGCTCGCTGTCGGCGTCGTAGAACGCCTTGCCCAGTCGCTTGGCGAGCAGCCGCCCGAGCGTCGATTTACCGCTGCCCGGCATGCCCACCAGAAAAAGATTGCCCCGATGCATATGCATCGGGGCATTCTAGAGCATCCGACGCCGGAGGGCGGAGCAGGGCCCCGCGCAGAGCGCGGGATGCGACCCCGGAGGCGGAAAGGCCGGCGAATCGAAAGGACCGCTCGAGGCGATGGCTATGAGCCGGCGGCGTCGGAGGGCGGAGCAGGGGCCCCGCGCGGAGCGCGGGGATGCGACCCCGGAGGCGCCGCCCCGGCGAATCGAAGGGTTTAAACCTTCGCAGCGGATCTGAGCCGGACGCGAGTACGGACGAGGCGCTCGCTAGCGCACCGCCGTGACCGATTCCTTGACGATGCGCGGGGTCAGGAAGATCAAGAGCTCGGTCTTCTCGATGTTCTTGTTAGTCGTCTTGAACAGATAGCCGAGATACGGGATGTCGCCGAGGAACGGGACCTTGGTCACGTCGTTGTTGAGCGTTTCCTCGTAGATGCCGGCGATCACCGCCGTATCGCCGTTATTGACGGCGATCTGCGTAATCACGTTCTTGGTGTCGATCGACGGCACGAACCCACCGCCCGCAACCGGCACGAACTGCCCGACCGAGTCCTTGCGGATTTCGACCGTCATGATGATGCGGTTGTCGGGCGTGATCTGCGGCGTGACGTCGAGTCGCAACACCGCCTTCTTGAATTGAACGGTCGCCGGGCTGTTACCCGTGCCGGGCGTGACGTACGGAATCTCGGTGCCCTGCTCGATGCTGGCCTTCTGGTTGTCGGCAGTCACCACCCGCGGGCTCGACACCACTTTGCCGCGGCTGTCGGCTTCGAGCGCCGAGAGCTCGAGGTTGATCAGGTTGCCACTGCCCAGGTTGATCAAGGTCAGCGCCAGCTGTCCGGCTGGATTGGTCACCGGGAGGTTGACATTGAGCTGCGGCGAATCGGAATACCCGGCGCTGGCGATGCCCGACGCGAGCTCGAACGGCGTTTGCGTGCGCGTCTCGCGGGTCGCCGTCGTTCCCCCCCCGCTGGTGCTAACGACGGGCTGCGTATTGAGCGTTCCACCGACCCCGCCCGCGTAGCGCCGGTTCAGCGTGAACCCGGTCTGCATGCCGAAGCGCACCCCGAGCTGGCGGCCGAACTTGTCATCGGCGATGACGATGCGGCTTTCGATGACGACCTGCCGCACGGTGACGTCGATCTGGCGGATCAGGCGGCGGACTTCCTCGAGCCGGCCGCCGGTATCCTGGACGAACAGGATATTGGTCCGGGCATCGACGACCGCGGTGCCGCGCTTGGACAGGAATTTGCCTTCCTTGTCCGAGATCAGCGCCTTGATCGCATCGGCCTTCTGGTAGTTGAGCTGGAACATCTCGGTCTGCAGCGGCTCCAGATCGTTGATCTGCTGCATAGACTCGAGCTGCTGCTTTTCCTTCACGGCGAGCTCTTCACGCGGCGCGATCAGAACGACGTTGCCGTTCTTGCGCATGTCCAGGCCCTTGGTCTGCATGATGATGTCGAGCGCCTGGTCCCACGGAATGTCCTTCAGCCGCAACGTCAGGCTGCCGGTCACCGTGTCGCTGGTGATGATGTTAAGACCGGTGAAGTCGGCGATCACCTGCAGTACCGCGCGCACTTCGACATTCTGGAAATTGAGCGAGAGCTTTTCGCCCTTGTACCCCGCGCGCGTACCCTGGGTCAGTCGATTCGGGTCTTCCTGGATCGGCTTGACCTCGACGATGAAGCGATTGTCGGTCTGATAGGCCGAATGCTCCCACAGGCCCTTCGGCTCGATCACCATCCGCGTGTTGCCGGCCTGCTCGAAAGTATCGATCGTCATCACCGGCGTGGCGAAGTCGCCGACGTCGAGCCTGCGCTCGAGATTGCGCGGCAGCGAGGTCTTGATGAAGTCGACGATCAGCGTCTTGCCCTGCTGCCGGATGTCGATTCCGGTCGTCGTGTCCGACAAGTCGACGATGATCCGGCCTTCGCCGTTGCGTCCGCGCCGGAAGTCGATGTCGCGCAGCGCATGGGCGGCTTCGCCCGGCCGTGCCTCGGCGAAGCGGGACACCGTCGGCGTTTCCGCGGCTATGGCCGCGGTCTCACTCAGCGTGACGACGACCGTGTTGCCTTCGACCTGGGTTTCGAACGATTGCGGCTTGTTCAGGTTGAAGACGACGCGCGTGCGATTGCCCGCCTGGACGACATTGACGCTGCGCAGCGCCGGGTCACCGATCTCCTGCGCCGATCGACCCATGCCGTTGCCGGTGTCGGGAAAATCGAGCGCGATGCGCGGCGGATTGTTGATCGCGAAGCCGGCCGGGGGATTGGGCAATGGCGCCTTCAGCGTGAACCGGACGATCGTGCGTCCCGAGCTGCCCTTGGAGACCGAGAGGTTCTCGATGCTGTTCGCAGTCTGCGCCAATGCCTGACCGACATTGAGCAGAAGCAGCGACGCAAAGGCGGCAATGGCGGCCCCTTTCAGCCAATGCTCGCGTTTCGCTTCTGTGGATCGCGTGGATCTCATCTGCGCCGCTCCTGTCTTGTGTCCGCATCGGCGAGCTGGAGCTTACTGGTTCGTTCCGTCCAGTCGCCAGCACCGTCCTGCACCAGTTCCTTGAGCTGAATGTCGCCGTCTCCGATGCTGACGATGACGCCGAAGTTCTGACCCATGTAGTTTCCGACCTTGACCTGGTAGACGTCCCGGTCGGTAGTCCTGACCAGCGCATACGTGCTCTTGCCACGCTGCAACGTGCCGACCATTTGCAACGATTCCAGCGGATAGGCTTCGAGCGGTTCCTTGCGCCGGTTCAGGTCCGGCGCCAGCTTGCTGCCTCCCTTGACCGGCTCGATCTTGCGCGGCTTGAACGGATCGGCCAGATCGAAGGCGTTGTAGGTGAACGGCTCGTACGGCCTGACCTGCGGCAGCGGATCGAGCTTGCCCCTGACTCCCTTGCCCTGCTCCTGCATCCAGGCGCGGAGGTCCTGATGGCTTTCGCCGCCGCATGCGGCAACCAGGATGGCGGCGATGCCGCAAGCAGCCAGGCGCAGGTTCATTTCTTGCCCTTGCCGGCGTCCTTGACCGACTTCCTTTGCTTCGCGACTTCGTCCTCGTCCAGATAGCGGAAGGTCTTGGCAGTGGCATCCATGATCAGCGTGCCCTTGTCATTGACGATGCCAATGTCATTCAGTGTGACGATTCGCGGAAGTTGCGCCACATCGCTGGCGAATGCTCCCATATCATGATACGTGCCCGTCACCTTCACCGTGATCGGCAGTTCGGCGTAGAAATCGGCCATCCGCTCCCGCGCCGCCGGCCGGAACAGCTCGAATTGCAGGCCGCGACCGAGTCCGGCCTGGTTGATGTCGGTCAGCAGCGCGTCCATTTCGCTCTTGTTCGGCAATTGCTTGAGCAGCGCGCCGAACGCCTGCTCGATCTCCTTCAGCTGCTGAACATAGAGCTCGAGATTGACCGCCTTCGCCTTCTTTTCGGTGTATGAAACGCGCAGCTTCGCTTCCTCGTCCTGCGCGCGGTCGAGCGCGTCGAGCTGGTCCTTCCAGTCGAAGAACGCGCCGGCCAATAGGATCAGGACGACCAGCAGGCCCAGGACCGCGATCTTGGGCAGCAGCGGCCAGTTTCCCGCCTCGCGAAAATTGAGGCGGCGGATGTCGTCGAGGGTCATGTCGGGGGCCTCTTCCCTTGCGGCGTCGTCGCCGGGCCCTTGCCGGCGCCCGCCGGAACCTTGCCGCTGAGGGCGGGCGTTTCGGCGGGACGCTTCATCTGCAGGCTCAACGTGAATTCGTTGACCTTCTGCCTGTCGAGCGGCACCGACTTGATCTCGATCAGCTCAGGCGCCGTCAGCCAGGGCGAGCTCTCGATGCTGCGCATCAGCGTCGACACGCGGGCGTTCGACTGCGCATAACCGGTCAGCGTCACCTTCGATCCCACCTGCTTGACCGATTTCAGATAAAGCCCGTCGGGCAGCTGTCGCACCAGCTGGTCGAGCAAGTGCACGGCCTCGGTGCGGTTCGACTGCAGCGTTTCGACGATCTGCTTGCGCGCCAGCAGCGCCTGCGTTTGCTCGCGCAGCTTGTCGATTTCCTTGATCTGCTCGTCCAGCTTGGCGATCTCGGTCTTGAGCAGCGTGTTGCGACCGTTCTGGTTTTCGATCTGGGCGGCGATGACGATGTGGCCCAGGCCGACGATCGCGACGCCCAGTACGGCCAGTCCGATCGCCATCGAGATGAACTGGCGCTGGCGCGCCTGGCGTTTCTGCTCGCGGTGAGGCAGAAGGTTGACGCGGATCATGGCTATTCGAACCCGCGCAGCGCGAGGCCGCAGGCGATCAGTAACAGAGGTGCGTCCGCCGCGAGCTGACGCGGCCGGATGCGATCGGACATCGTCATGCTGGCGAACGGGTTGCCGACGATCGTGGTGACGCCGGCGCGCTTGGCCACCAGTTCGTCGAGGCCGGACAGCAGCGCGCAGCCGCCGGTGAGAACGACCTGGTCGACCTGGCTGTACGATGTCGAGGTGAAGAAGAACTGCAGGGCGCGGGTCACTTCCAGCGCCAGCGTCTCCATGAACGGCTGCAGCACATCGGCGTCATAATTCTCCGGCAGACCGGCATTTTTCTTCGCCGATTCGGCCTCTTCCGGCGATAAGTTGAACGCGCGCTGGATGTCGTGGGTCAACTGGTTGCCGCCGAAGGCCTGGTCGCGGGAGAACAGAATTTGGTTGTTGCGCAGCACGTAGAAGTGCATCACATGGGCGCCGATGTCGACCAGCGCCACGTTCTGATCGCGCGCGTTGGCCGGCAGCGACGGCGCGATCATGCGGAATGCCTCCTCGGTCGCATACGATTCGACGTCCATCACCTGCGGACGCAGCCCGGCGTTATCGGCGATGGCGACCCGGTCGTCGACCTTTTCCTTGCGCGACGCCGCGATCAGCACTTCGACGTCCTCGGCGTTGTTGGGCGCCGGGCCGAGGATCTGGAAATCCAGGTTGACTTCGTCCAGCGCGAAAGGGATGTACTGGTTGGCCTCGGCTTCGACCTGCAGCTCGAGCTCCTCCTCGGTCTGGCCGGCCGGGACGATAATCTTCTTGGTGATGACCATCGCCGTGGGCAGCGCCATTGCGATATGCTTGTTGCGGCTGCCGAGCCGCTTGTGCGCGCGGCGGAGTGCTTCGCTGACCTGGTCGAGGTTGACGATGTTGCCGTCGGTGACCAGGTCCTTGGCGAGCGGTTCGATCGTGTAGCGCTCGAGGCGATAGGCTCCCTTGCCGGTTTCGGAGAGTTCGACCAGTTTTACGGCCGACGAGCTGATGTCCACGCCGATCAGCGGCGGCGCCTTCGTTTGCAAAAATGCAAACGCGGAATCGAGTTTTTCCTTCAGCATGGGAACTTTAGGCGCACTTCATATAAATTACATTAAACAGTAGCAGCAAATATAAACCATGTAAAACTGTTTTTTCAAGTTTATCTTGGCTCCTAACCCTGCATATAATCGCGGCTCCCGGCCGGCCCCCAGGCAACTTTAATTCACCCATGCTAAAGCGCTGGCTGGTCTACCTTGCGGCCGTATTGGCGGGCCTGGGGCTCGTCGGAGCCCTGCTGCTGGCCTTTGTCTTTGCACTGCTTTATCCCACTTTGCCGTCGCTGGAGACGCTGACGGACTACCAGCCCAAGATACCCCTCAAAATCGTCTCGGCGGAAGGGGCCATTCTAGGAGAGTTCGGCGAAGAGCGGCGGGCCATCGTCAAAATCAAGGAAGTCCCGGATGTCATGCGCCAGGCAATCCTGGCCGCCGAGGACGAACGCTTCTATCAGCATGGCGGCGTCGACTACCTGTCGGTCCTTCGCGCCGCGCTGGCCAATGTCAGCGGGGGCGCCCCCCAGGGCGCGGGCACGATAACGATGCAGGTCGCCCGGAATTTCTTCCTGACACGTGAGCGAACGCTCACTCGCAAGCTTCGCGAGGTCATGCTTGCCTACAAGATCGAGTCCAACCTCTCCAAGGACGAGATACTCGAGCTGTACATCAACCAGATCTTCCTCGGCCAGCGGGCCTATGGCTTTGCCGCGGCGGCACAGATTTACTTCGGCAAGCCGCTGCAGGAGCTCAGCATCGCCGAGGCGGCCATGCTGGCGGGGCTGCCCAAAGCGCCGTCGGCCTACAACCCGGTCGCCAACCCCAAGCGCGCCCGGGGCCGCCAGCTCTACGTACTGCGGCGCATGCACGAGCTCCACTACATCAGCGACGACCAGTTCGTCGTCGCCCAGAACACCCCGCTGGCTGTGCACCAGACGTTGCAGGAATACGACACTCATGCCCAGTTCGCGGCCGAGATGGCCCGCCAGATCATCGTCGAGAGCTACGGCGAGGAGGGTTACACCCGCGGCCTGACCGTCTTTACGACGCTGCGGAAGGACGATCAGGCAGCCGCTTATGCCGCCGTGCGGCGCGGCGTCGCCGATTACGACCGGCGGCACGGCTATCGCGGGCCCGAGGCCTATGTCAGCCTCCCGAGCGACCCGTCGGAGCTGGAAGACGCCCTCGATACCGCCTTCGAGGGTGTGACCGACGTCGACAACCTCGAGCCGGCGATCGTCCTCGAGGCGTCGCCGGCGTCGGTCAAGGTCGTCCGCAGCGACGGCGAGAGCCTGGTCATCAGCGGCGAAGGCCTCAAGTTCGTCGCGCGTGCGCTGACCGACAAGGCCCCCGCGACCAGCCGCATCCGCCGCGGTGCGCTGATCCGCATCGCGACCGATGACAAAGGGAACTGGCAGATCACCCAGATGCCGCAGGTCGAGTCCGCGCTGGTCTCGATCCGACCGAACGACGGGGCGATCCAGTCGCTGGTCGGCGGGTTCGATTTCGACCGCAACAAGTTCAACCACGTGACCCAGGCATACCGCCAGCCCGGTTCCAGCTTCAAGCCGTTCATCTATTCGGCCGCGCTGGAAAAGGGCTTCAGCCCGGCGACGGTCGTCAACGACGCACCGCTCTACTTCGATGCCGCGCAGACGGGCGGCGAGCCCTGGGAGCCGAAGAATTACGACGGCACGTTCGACGGTCCGATGCGGCTGCGGACCGCGCTGATGAAGTCGAAGAATCTGGTCACCGTGCGCGTGATGCAGGCGATCGGGCCGCAGTATGCGCAGGACTATATCGCGCGCTTCGGGTTCGATCCGAAGCTGCATCCGGCGTATTTGACGATGGCGCTGGGCGCCGGGGCCGCGACGCCGCTGCAGATGGTCGCAGCCTACGCGGTATTCGCCAATGGCGGCTACCGGGTGACGCCGTACCTGATCGACCACGTGGTCGACAGCCGCGGCAACGTGCTGTCGAAGGCGACGCCTGCGGTCGCGGGCGTCAACGCCGAGCCGGCGATCGATCCGCGCAACGCCTTCATCATGACGACGATGCTGCGCGACGTCATCCGCGGCGGCACCGGCGCGCGCGCCAACCAGCTTGGCCGGAAAGACCTCGCCGGAAAAACGGGCACGACGAACGACAGCGTCGACGCATGGTTCTGCGGCTTCAATGCGTCGATGGTCGCCGTCGCCTGGATCGGATTCGATCAGCCGCGCACGCTCGGCAGCAACGAGACCGGCGCGGTGGCGGCATTGCCGATCTGGATGGCGTTCATGGCCAAGGCGCTGAAGGGCGTGCCCGAAACGCCGCTCAAGCAGCCGGAAGGCGTCGTCGTCGCGCGCGTCAATCCGGATTCGGGCTTGCGCGAAAGCGACGACCGCGCCGGGATTTCCGAGTATTTTTTCTCGGAGTTCATGCCGCGCAAGCGGGACGATGCGCTGGCGACTGACGGCGGCCGCGCGCCGCCCGAAGTGCGCAATCAGCTTTTCTAATACCGTTGCCATCGCACGCCGCATCGTCGCAGGGTCTTCGCAACCGCGTTCGAATTGCGCAGGCGGCGGCGCGACTCATCGCCGAGCACGGGCTATCCGACTGGGCGGCCGCGAAGCGCAAAGCCTGCCGCGAGCTGGGCTTGAGCGATCGTGAACCGCTTCCGGGTAATGAAGAGATCGAACAGGCGTTGCGCGATTACAACAGCCTGTTCCAGCCGCGGGCCCAGGCGGCCTCGTTGCGCGCCCAGCGCATGGTTGCCGTCGAGTGGATGGAGCGCCTTTCGCGCTGGCGACCCCTGCTGGTCGGCGGCGTCGCGGCGGGCTGGGCGACCGCGCACAGCGATGTGAGGCTCGAACTCGAGGCGGAGGATCCGAAGGCGGTGGAGCTCGACCTGATCAATGCCGGCATCGAGTACGGCGCCGTGGCGCCGGCAGGCGGGACGCTGCCGGGCGCGCGGCTCAATGCCGGGCGCGGTGCGGCCGCAGTGCGCCTCGACATCGTCTCGCCGCAGCAGCGGCGCAACCGCCCGCGCCGCAACGATGAGGAACGGCTGTCGCTGTCCGATTTGAAATCGCTGTTGGCGAACAGCGAAAACGCGGCGGATCCGGCGTCTAAGATTATTCCTTGAGCCAGGCCGCCGCAGTAAGCGCGTAGTAGGTCAGGATCGCATCGGCGCCGGCGCGCTTGAACGCGATCAGCGCCTCCATCGCGCAGGTGCGTTCGTCCAGCCAGCCGTTGGCCGAGGCCGCCTTCAGCATCGCGTACTCGCCGCTGACCTGGTAGACGGCAGTCGGCACGCCGAAAGCGTCCTTGACCCGGCGCACGATGTCCAGATAAGGAAGTCCCGGCTTGACCATGACCATGTCGGCGCCCTCCTGCAGGTCCAGATAGACTTCCCACAGCGCTTCGTCGCCGTTCGCCGGATCCATCTGATAGGTATATTTGTTGCCGCCGCCCAAGGCGCCGCTCGATCCGACGGCATCGCGAAACGGCCCGTAGAATCCCGACGCGTATTTGGCCGAATAGGCGAGGATCCGCGTCCTGTCGTATCCGGCGCGATCGAGCGCGGCGCGCAGCGCGCCGATGCGCCCGTCCATCATGTCGGATGGAGCGACGACATCGGCGCCCGCCTCGGCATGGCACAGCGCCTGTCGCGTGAGCGCCGCCACCGTCTCGTCGTTGGCGACGTATCCGGTGTCGTCGAGCAAGCCGTCCTGACCGTGACTGGTATAAGGATCGAGCGCGACGTCGGTGATCACGCCCAGCGCCGGAAATCGCGCTTTGAGCGCCCGCACCGTTTGCGGCAGCAATCCCTTCGGATCCCACGCGGCCGCCGCGTCGAGCGATTTCTGCGCCGCCGGAATCACCGGGAACAGCGCGATCGCCGGCACGCCCAGCGTCATGCACTGTTCGGCGTCGCCCAGCAACAGGTCGATGCTCTTGCGCGAGATCCCGGGGAGCGAAAGCACCGGCTCCTCGCGCCGGCTGCCCTCGACGACGAACGCCGGATAGATGAGGTCGTCAGAGGACAGTCGATGCTCGCGCATCAGACGGCGCGAGAAGTCGTCGCGGCGCATTCTGCGCAAGCGGCGCTCGGGAAATTTTCCGGTAAAGTTCATCGACATAGCGAGCGGTCAGGCTGGTTCAAGCGAAGTCGTCGCGAGCGCATCGTAGCTCGCGCGCATCGTTGCGGGCAACAAGGCCGTTTTATCGGTCCGCACGCGATCGAACAAATCGGCGCGCAGGAGATGGAACTCTTTTATCACGGGGTCGGTCATATCCCGCAGACGATAGCATCGTCTCCCGCTTTCCTCCCTGAGCGGGTGCCCTTCGGTTGCGTAACCCTACCAACCGAAGGGCGTTCTTCGGGCCCCGTCTCACTCCCCTTGATGTCGGGGCCTTTCTTTTTGTGCCGCCGGCGCGGCAGCCGCTGCCGCAAACGGCGCCAGCCAGTCGCCTACCGCCCGCTCCGCTTCGGCCAGGCCTATTTTTTTCGTCGCGGAAAACAGCTGCACGCCGATTCGATCCGCATGCGCCGCATAGTCTTGCGCCAGTTCGCGCTGCACGCCGGCGAGCGTGCGTCGCTGTTCGGCGACGGTGAATTTGTCGGCCTTGGTCAGCAGGATATGCGTCGGGCGCAGCGACGGCAGGAACCAGTCGAGCATCTGGTGGTCGAGCTCGGTCATCGGGCGTCGCGCGTCCATCACCAATACCAGTCCGGTGAGCGGCACGCGCTCGGCGAGATAGCGCGCAATAAAATGCTGCCAGTGCCGGCGGATCGCGGCCGGCACTTCGGCGTAGCCATAGCCGGGCAGATCGGCGAGCAAGGCTCCCGAACGGAGCCGAAAAAAGTTGATGTTCTGTGTGCGCCCCGGCGTCTTGCTGACGAATGCCAGCCGCGTTCGCTGCGCCAGCGCGTTGATCGCCGAGGACTTGCCGGCGTTCGATCGCCCGGCGAACGCGACTTCGGGCGCCCCGTCAACGGGCAGCTGGTGCCAGTCCGCCGCCGTCGTCAGGAACTCGGCATGGTGGAACGGATGCGTCACCGCGCTCGCCTTGCCGGCGAGGTCTGGGTCGGCCGCGGCGGATTCGGTACAATACGCGGTCGGCTTGCGTCGCAGGCGTGCGCGAGCGACGCCCGATGTGCGGACTGGACCGCCGGGCCGCCGAATCGAGGGAGCTTCAAACAATGAAACGCGCGTTGTTGCTGACGGCGCTGGCCGCTGCGGTTGCGCTCGGCGCACCAGCGCAGGCCCAGGACGCTGCGGGCAAGCCGGATCTCGCCAAGGCGCAGCAGATCGTCAACCAGGTTTGCTCGGCCTGCCATGGCGCCGATGGTAACAGCCCGAGTCCGGCGAATCCCAACCTTGCGGGGCAGCAGGCCGACTATATCGCCCTGCAGCTCGCGCATTTCAAAAGCGGGATCCGCAACAATGCGGTGATGGCGGCCATGGCCGCGCCGCTGACGCCCGAAGACATGCGATCGCTCGGCGCGTTTTTCGCGCAGCAGAAACCGAAGGGATCGGCGGCCAAGGATGCCCATCTCGCCGCCGCGGGGCAAAAGCTGTTTCGCGGCGGCGACGCGGCCAGCGGCGTGCCGGCATGCGCTGCGTGCCACGCGCCCGACGGAGCCGGCATTCCTTCCCGTTATCCGCGCCTCGCCGGCCAGTATGCCGATTACACGCTGGCACAGCTGCGCGCGTTCAAGGCGGGCGAGCGCGGCATGGACAAGCAAGGCAAGGACGTCAATGGAAGGATCATGGCGCAGATCGCCGGCAGGATGAACGAGCAGGCGATTGCGGCAGCGGCGCAATACGCCGCCGGCCTGCACTAGAGTGCCCACGGCCGGATCGAGTCGAAGGCGGCGTACAGCGCCGCCTTTTTTTTCGGCGCCGAGATGACGGTCTCGATCGCGGCGCTGTTCGTCTACCCGGTCAAGGGCTGCCGCGGTATCGCACTGTCATCGGCGCGGGTCACCGAGCGCGGACTCGAGCACGATCGCGAATGGATGGTCGTCGATGCCACCGGACGATTCGTGACCCAACGCACCGAGCCGAGGCTGGCATCGATTGCGACCGCACTCACCGCCACGTCGCTCACGTTGACTGTGCCCGGCGCCGTGTCCCTTCGCGTGCCGCTCGGTCAATCCGGCGTCACCGGCGCCGTGACCGTGTGGCGAGACACCGTGCCGGGGATCGATCAGGGACCCGAGGCGGCCGCGTGGCTCTCGTCTCGACTGGACGGCGCCTACCGCCTGGTTCGCTTCGATCCTGCCGCCCGACGGCTCTGCAATACCGCCTACGCCGGCGATTCCGGCGCGCACACGGCGTTCGCCGATGGCTATCCGCTGCTGGTGCTGTCGGAAGCTTCGCTGAGCGATCTGAACGCGCGGCTTGCGATACCGCTGCCGGTCGATCGTTTTCGTCCG
>DATNAR010000409.1:0-3229 GCA_035607385.1 Casimicrobiaceae bacterium | reverse complement strand
GCCCGAACCGGAAACGCCGGTCACGCAGACGAACACGCCGACCGGAAGGTTGAGCGTGATGTCCTTCAGGTTGTTGCCCGTCGCCCCGGTGATCGTCAGCACGCGCTTGAGATCCGCCTTGTGCCGGTGCGCCGGAATCGGTATCTGCCGGTGCCCGGCCAGATACTGTCCGGTCAGCGAATGCGGCGCGCGGCGGATTTCTTCCGGTGTGCCCTGCGCGACGATCTGGCCGCCGTGCTCGCCGGCGCCCGGTCCCATGTCGACGACGTGATCGGCGGACAGGATCGCATCGGTGTCGTGCTCGACGACGATCACGCTGTTGCCGAGATCGCGCAGGTGCTTCAGCGTGGTCAGCAGCCGGTCGTTGTCGCGCTGGTGCAGTCCGATCGAGGGCTCGTCGAGCACGTACATGACGCCGGTCAAGCCCGACCCGATCTGCGATGCGAGCCGGATGCGCTGCGCCTCGCCGCCCGAAAGCGTCTCGGCCGAGCGGTCGAGCGACAGGTAATCGAGCCCGACATTGTTCAGGAACTGCAGCCGGCTCACGATCTCCTTCACGATCTTGTCGGCGATCGCCTGGCGCTGCCCTTCGAGCTTCAGCTTGCGAAAGAACTCGCCGGCTTCCTTCAGCGGGCGGTTGCTGATCTCGTAGATCGCGCGCTCGTCGCCGGGCGGACCCACCTTCACATGCCGCGCCTCGCGCCGCAGGCGAGTACCTTCACACTCGGGACACGGCTTCGAATTCAGATATTTGGCCAGCTCCTCGCGCACCATGATCGAATCGGTCTCGCGATAGCGGCGCTCGAGGTTCGGGATGATGCCCTCGAACGCGTGCTCGCGCGTCACCGTCTTGCCGCGGTCGGACAGGTACTGGAAGGCGATTTTTTCCTTGTCGCTGCCGTACAGGATCATCTGCTGGATGCGCTCCGGCAGCTTGTCGAACGGCTTGTCCAGATCGAAGCCGTAATGCTTGCCGAGGCTTTGCAGCATCTGGAAATAGAACTGGTTGCGGCGGTCCCAGCCCTTGATCGCGCCCGAGGCGAGCGAGAGCTGCGGAAACGCGACGACCCGCTTCGGGTCGAAAAAGCTGATCGCGCCCAGCCCGTCGCAGCGCGGGCAGGCGCCCATCGGATTGTTGAACGAAAAAAGGCGCGGCTCGAGCTCTTCCAGCGAATAGTTGCAGATCGGGCAGGCGAACTTGGCCGAATACAGATGCTCGACGTTGCTGTCCATCTCGACCGCGATCGCGCGCCCGTCGCCGTTGCGCAGCGCCGTCTCGAACGATTCGGCGATCCGCTGCTTGAGGTCGGCGCGCACGCGCAGCCGGTCGACGACGACCTCGACCGTGTGCTTGGTGTTCTTGGTGAGCTTCGGCACGGCGTCGATCTCGTACACCTTGCCGTCGACGCGCACGCGCACGAAACCCTTGGCGCGGAGCTCGACGAAAAGCTCGACCTGCTCGCCCTTGCGGTTGACGACCGCCGGCGCGAGGATCATCAGCCGCGTTTCCTCCGGCAGCCCGAGGACTGCATCGACCATCTGCGAGATCGTCATCGCGGCGAGCTTCTGCTCCGGATGGTTCGGACAGTAGGGCTCGCCGACGCGGGCAAACAGCAGCCGCAGATAATCGTGGATCTCGGTGACCGTGCCCACTGTCGACCGCGGATTGTGCGAGGTCGCCTTCTGCTCGATCGAGATCGCCGGCGACAGCCCCTCGATCAGATCGACGTCCGGTTTTTCCATCAACTGCAGGAACTGCCGCGCGTACGCCGACAGCGATTCGACGTAGCGCCGCTGCCCCTCGGCATAGAGCGTGTCGAAGGCGAGCGAGCTTTTTCCCGAGCCCGACAGGCCGGTGATCACGATCAGCCGATGACGCGGCAGATCGAGGTTGATGTTCTTCAGATTGTGGGTGCGCGCACCCCGGATTCGGATGTAGTCCATGCTGGTGCGTTACGGTGCCGAAAAGCGTTAAGGCAACCTGCTAATATACTCCTTTTCGCACGCTCGTTCGATGCCGACAAGCAGCCGGCATCAGACCGCGCCGGCCGGCACTCGTTCGATCGCATCGGCGCGCATCGGCTTCAACCGGCCATCCGGACGATGCGAAATGCCGAGCCGGCCAAGCGGGCGCGGCGCAGGATCGAACGAGCGAATTACGCATGGGAGAAGCTCGATGGCATCGGTGAACAAGGTGATCCTGGTCGGCAATCTGGGCCGCGATCCGGAAACGCGCTACACGACAGGCGGCGAGGCGGTGACCAACATTTCGATCGCGACGACCGACACCTGGAAGGACAAAGCCGGCGAAAAGCAGGAGCGCACCGAATGGCACCGCGTGGCGTTTTTCGGCAAGCTCGCCGAGATCGCGGGCGAATACCTCAAAAAGGGCAGCCAGGTGTATGTGGAGGGCCGGTTGCAGACGCGCAAGTGGCAGGACAAGGAAGGTCAGGAAAAATACACGACCGAAATCATCGCCGACCGCATGCAGATGCTGGGTAGCCGTGCCGGGGCCGGAGGGGGCGGCGGAGAGCCGCCGCCGGAGCGTGAGCGCGCGTCCGGCGGAGGCAAACCCGCGGCCGGAGCGCCGGCCAAGAAGAACGTCGACGACCTGGACGACGACATCCCGTTCTAGTGTCACCCCGGCGCAGGCCGGGGCCCAATCAGCGCTGCGCGACCAGCGAGCCTTGGATCCCGGCCTGCGCCGGGACGACGACGGGGCGGCGGCATGCCGCGCCGCGCGATCAGCGCCGCGACGGTCCGTTGTCTCCGGCCTCGGCAGGCGCCGCGCGGTCCGGTCGACCGTGCGCGGGAGCCGGTGCGTACGCCGGCGGTGGCGCGGGCGCCGCTTGCGGGGTCGTGACGATCACATGGGGCATCGACGGCGCCGCCGCGGGTGCCGCTTGCGGCGTCGTGACGATCATTCGCGACGGCAGCGACGGCGGTGCCAGCCGCGGCTGCGCCTGAGCCTGCGGCACACCCGGAGCCGGACGCAGCGCAGGCGCGGCGCGCTGATCGGGGGTTGCCTGCCGATACTCCGGAGCGCGCTGCGCTCGCGGATCGGAAGGGGGCTGGCGATACTCCGGAGCGCGCTGCGCTCGCGGATCGGAAAGGGGCTGCCGGTAGTCGGGAGCGCGCTGTGGCGCGGCACGCGGCTCGGAGGGCAGCTGCCGGTAACCGGGCGCGGTCTGCGGCGCATTCGTAATCGTTCGCGGCGCGATGAGATCGG
>DATNAR010000408.1:0-2595 GCA_035607385.1 Casimicrobiaceae bacterium | reverse complement strand
CTCGGCGCTGTGGTAGATGTCGGAGAACTGCGCCGAGAATGGATTGCCCGATGCATCGAAGGCGAGCGTCGCCGGCACGATGCGCCGGAGCGGCCGCCCGGCGCTCATCGCCGCGTCGCAGCCGGCAGTTGCCGCGCTTGCGGCAACTGATGAGTTCGGTAGACTGCAGACCGATGCGCTTTGCCTATTTCGACAAACTCTCCCGCGCCCGACAGCGCATCTATTTGCGCAGCGACGCGATCGAGTCCCTGGGTTTGCCGCCGGGCCTCGAGCTCGGAGACCTGGTCGTGCGAATCGCGGCGGGCCTCCGCGCCGACCAACGCAGCGCGGTTCAAGCCGGCTGCCAGGCGCTGATCAGCGCACTCGCGCGCGGCTATCACGTGCCGCCGGTTCGCGTCCGCGTTCTCGCGCGCCGGCCTGCCGACGGCTACGGCGAGCTGCATGGGCTGTACGAGCCCGAGGACGAGGGCGAGACGGCGCGCATCACCGTGTGGATGCGCACCGCACAGAAGAAGCAGGTCGTGGCCTTCAAAACGTTCCTGCGCACGCTGATCCACGAGCTTTGCCATCACCTCGACTACGAGTTGTTCGCGCTCGAAGAAACCTTCCACACCGAGGGATTCTACAAGCGCGAGTCGAGCCTCGCCGGCGCGCTGCTGGAGCAGTTTGCCGCCGCGGCGAATCCGCCGGAGCCATAGCCCGCGGCGCTTTATTTCGGCGGCAATTGCGCCGCGTCCCAGCCTCCGCCCAGCGCTTTGATCAGCGTCACGCTCGCCGTCAGCCGGCGCCCGAGAATCGCCAGGGCGGCGCGCTCGTTCGACAACGCCGTCGCCTGCGCGACGACGACCGCGAGATAATTCGCCGTCCCCGCGCGATACTGGTTGAGCGTGATCGTCAGCGATTCGCGCGCCGACTTCACTGCTTCGTCCTGGACGAGTGCCTCCTGCTCCAGGATGCGCAACGCCGCCAGATTGTCCTCGACTTCCTGAAAGCCGGCGAGAACCGTCTGCCGGTAGTTGGCGACGTTCTCGTCATAAGTCGCCATCGCCTGAGCCGTCTGGGCGCGGCGCAATCCCGCGTCGAATAGCGTCTGCGCCAGCGCCGGACCGAGCGACCAGTAGCGGCTGGGCAACGAAAAGAGCTGCGACAGCACCGAGCTCTGGAACCCGCCGGTCGCCGACAAGGTCAGCGACGGGAAAAACGCGGCTTCGGCGACGCCGACCTGTGCATTGGCCGCCGCGGTGCGCCGCTCCGCCGCCGCGATATCCGGCCGGCGCTCCAGCAACTCGGAGGGCAGGCCCGGCGGGATCGGCGGAAATGTGGTGGCCACGGCCTCGGGGGCGATCGAAAAATCCGCCGGCGCCTTGCCGAGCAGCACGGCGATAGCATGTTCGAGCTGCGCCCGCTGCACGCCGGCATCGAGCGCCTGCGCCTGCGTCGACTTGAGCTGGGTCTCGGCCTGCGCGACGTCGGCGCGGGCGGCAACGCCGACCGCATACTGATTCTGCGTGAGCTTCAGCGATTTCTGGTAGGCGTCGACCGTGTCGTTGAGCAGGCGAATCTGGGCATCCTGCGCGCGCAGCAGGAAATAGTCTTGCGCGAGCTGCGCTTGCGCGGACAGCTTGGCCGCTTCCAGATCGGCGACGCTCGCCTGCGCCGTCGCCTCGCCGGCCTCGACAGTCCTGCGCACACGCCCCCATAGATCGATCTCCCAGTTGACGTCGAGCGCGACATTGAAGTTGTTGCGCGGCCCGCCGCCCTGGCTGTTATCGACGCTCTGTCCGGCGCTTCCGCGACCGCCGCTGCGGGTCGCGCCGGCGTTCGCGGTCACGATCGGGAAGAAGGCCGCCTGCGCCTGCTGCGTCAGCGCGCGCGCCTCGCGCACGCGTGCTTCGGCCGCCTTGATCGTCTGGTTGCTGACCTCGACCTCCCTGACCAGTGCATCGAGTTGCGGATCGTCGAATACGCTCCACCACGGACCGCGCGGTTCGTTCTCGCGCGGCTGCGCCGGCTTCCAGCCCTGCGCTTCCTTGTACGCCGCCGGCGCCGCGACGCCGGGGCGCGCGTAGTTCGGGCCGAGCGTGCAGGCGGCGAGCAGCGATACGGCGCCGGCGATCGCGGCTGCGATGAGGCTCGCGCGGGCTTCAGAACGGGTGCGCATCGTTGGCATCGCCTTGATCAGTCGCCGGCAGCCACGGCCGGACTTGTCCCCGGAAAACGGCGCTGCCGCAGCCGGCGGGCCCAGATGCTGAAGCGGTCGAGATAGAGATAGACGACCGGCGTCGTGTACAAGGTCAGCATCTGGCTCACGATCAGGCCGCCGACGATCGAGATGCCGAGCGGCCGCCGCAGCTCCGCGCCGTCGCCGCTGCCCAACGCCAGCGGGACCGCGGCGAGCAGCGCGGCCATCGTCGTCATCATAATCGGACGGAAGCGCAGCAGGCAGGCCTCGAATATCGCGTCGCGCGAGCTCATGCCGCGGTGCCGCTCGGCCTCGAGCGCGAAATCGATCATCATGATCGCATTCTTCTTGACGATCCCGATCAGCAGAATGACGCCGATCAGCGCGATGACGCTGAACTCGGTCTGGAACAG
>DATNAR010000407.1:0-5478 GCA_035607385.1 Casimicrobiaceae bacterium | reverse complement strand
AGGAAGGTCATCGGTATTCGAGATGCGGTGGCAGCGCGCCGCCGGCAGCGAGCCTGCTGCGCCGCTTGCGCAAGTCGGCGAAGCGAAGGATCGCATCCATCAGATCGTCGTCGGTCGCGAGCTCCAGTGCGTCGATGCCGGCGTTGCGAAAAGCCGTGCGCAACTCGGCCTCTCGCTTCGCCGCGGCGGCCGCGAAGCGCCGGCGAAACGCGCGATCGCCAGTGTCGACGTGCATCTGCTCGCCGGTTTCGGAATCCTGTATGACGACCAGGCCGAGGTCGGGCAGGTCCATTTCCAGATTGTCGTACAGGCGCACGGCGATGACTTCGTGCCGCTGGGCAAGCTGCGCCAGAGGCTTCGCCCACCCCGGCCGGCTGATGAAATCGGACACGACAAAGACCAGCGAGCGCCGGGCGATGACCTGGTAGGCGGTGCGGAACAATTCGTCGAGCCGGGTCGCATCCGATTGCGCGACCTCGGGACGACCGAGCATCTTGTGCAGGATGTGCAGCACCTGCCGGCGTCCCGAGCGCGCCGGGATCATCGTGTCGACGGTGTCGCCGTAGAACAGCGCGCCGACGCGGTTGCCGTGCCGGGTAAGCATGCGCGCCAGAACGGTGACCAGTTGCGTCGCCACCGCGCGCTTGTTTACCGTTTGCGAGCCGAAGTCGATCGACGGGCTCAGGTCCAGCACGAACCAGGCGGTAATGTCGCGTTCCTCGTTGTAGACGCGCACGTAAGGCGTCTGCAGGCGCGCGGTGACGTTCCAGTCGATGTGGCGGACGTCATCGTGATATTCATACTCGCGCAGGTCGGCGAGATCGACGCCGAAGCCGCGGAACAACGTGCGATAGTCGCCGTGCAGCAGGCCGTCGAGCCGGCGGATCACCGTCCACTCGAGGCGGCGCAGGATCGCGTCAGGCGTTGGCGTCCACTCTGACATGGGTGTCGAGCGGCTTCTCGGGGGCAGGGATGTGCTTCATGATGCGCAGGATGATCTGGTCGGGTGTCAGCGCATCGGACAGCGCTTCATACGACAGCGAGAGCCGGTGGCGCAGCACGTCGGGCGCGATGTCGATCACATCCTGCGGCAGCACGTAGTTGCGATTGCGCAGGTAGGCAAGCGCCCGCGCGCCCTCGACCAGGTGTATCGTCGCGCGCGGGCTCGCGCCATAGGTGATGTATTTCGAAGTATTGGTGATGCCGTAGCGGTCGGGGTTGCGCGTTGCCGACACCAGGCGCACCGCGTACTGGACCAGCGCCGGATCGACATAGCCTTTGCGGCATTCGCGCTGCAACTCCGACAGCTGCTCGGTCGTCGCGACGGCGGTGACCACGGCCGGCGTTCCGGTGACGCGGTTGACGATGACGGTTTCTTCCGCCTCGCTCGGGTAGCCGACCAGGACCTTCATCATGAACCGGTCGACCTGCGCCTCGGGCAGCGGATAGGTGCCCTCGGTCTCGATCGGGTTCTGCGTCGCCATCACCAGGAACGGCTGCGGCACCGGATGGCTTTCGCCGGCGATCGTCACCTGGTATTCCTGCATGACTTCGAGCAGCGCGCTTTGCACCTTGGCCGGCGCGCGGTTGATTTCGTCGGCCAGCAGCAGGTTGGTGAACACCGGACCGAACGAGGTCGCGAACTCGCTCGTCTTCTGGTTGTAGACGCGGGTGCCCACCAGGTCGGCGGGCACCAGGTCGGGCGTGAACTGGATGCGGCGGAACGTGCCCCGGATGGTTCGGGCCAGCGTCTTGACCGTCAGCGTCTTGGCGAGCCCCGGCACGCCCTCGACCAGCAGGTGGCCCTGCGCCAGCATCGCCACCAGCACGCGCTCGAGAAAGTGGTCCTGGCCGACGACGACTTTTTTGACTTCGTAGAGAATGCGCTCCATGCCGGGCATGGCGTCGCTACGTCCGGGATCGCGGTCGTTCATCGTTGGCGCCTCGTGGGATGGCAGGGCAGATCGGGGGCGGTTTTCAGAACGGCGATATGCCGGCCGCGGCGGCGGCGTTCTCGATCGGCACGGCGAACCCGATACCGATGAATACGCCCTGTTCGCTGGGGTTCAGGATGGCCGTGACGATGCCGACGACCTCGCCGTCCATCGTGGCCAGCGGCCCGCCCGAATTACCGGGATTCGCGGCCGCATCGAACTGGATCAGATTGGTCAGCAGACGCTTGCCCTCGCGCGAGCGATGCTCGCGCTTGAGCCCGGACACCACGCCGGCCGAGGCCGACGGGCCGATGCCGAACGGAAATCCGACGACGAGCACGTCGTCGCCCACGGCCAGATCGCGCGTCGAGCGCAACGTTGCCGGGGCCAGATCATCGGGGATCTTCTTGGCCTGCAGGACCGCGAGGTCGTTCTCCGGCTGCAGGCCGATCACGTCGGCGTCCGATTCGGTGCCGTCGAAAAACACGACCTGCACGCGGTCGGCGCCGGCGACTACGTGGAGGTTGGTCAGGATGATGCCGCGGTCGACGATGACGACCCCGGTCCCCACGCCCCGCACATGGTCGCCGTCGGCATCCTCGGTGTGCTCGAGCTGGCGCACGCGCACCACCGAGCGCTGCACGATCTCGTAGGCCTTGGCGGCGCGCGACGGCAGGACGTTGGTGTCGAGCGTGTGCAGCACGGCGGCGTCGATGTCCTTCTGCGTCAGCGGCCGGGCCGGCGGCTTCATCGAGTTATAGGCCAGGAAGGCCCCGACGCTCAGCAGCACCGCGACCGCGATCAGCAGAATGCGCTCGTGACCCGAGAGAAATCGTCGCACGCGAGCCGCGGGAGCGGTCCGGGCAGGCGCCGGCGGAGGCGCGTCAGGCGTTTCGGCGGCCGGCGGCCGGCGGGACTTGCTGTAGAGCGTGACTTTGTTCATCGCGATTGGAGCGCCGCGTGCGCGCGTCGTTCCCGATGCAACGTTACCACGGCGTGCCGCCGGTTGCGAAATCCCGGCGGGATGCGCCCCTAGGCGCGGGTCAGCGCCACTCGACGGCGCCGAAACGATCCTGGCCTAGCCAGGTATAGAAGACGCCCAGCGTTGCCCGGGTCTGGCTGCTGTCGCCGAAATCGGGGTAGAAAGCGTCGCGGCGATTGCCCAGGTATTTCAGGGAGATCGCGTGCTGGCGATAGACGCGAACCGTCAACGACGCGTCGGCGCGAACGATGTTGTCGTGGCCGCCGCGGTCGGCCGCGGCGACGCGGGTGACGAAGTACTCGCGTCCGGTCAGGTCCAGCGAGACCCGATCGCCGAAGATCAGGCGCAGCGCCAGCAGCGCCTGCGGCGCCACGCCGTAGTGGTAATCGTTGTCGGCAGTGCTGTGTGTCGTGCCCACCGCGGCGTAACCCGCCCCGAGCAGCGCCGTGCCCTGCAGCGCGATGTCTTTCGACGCCCACCATTGCCCGGTCGTGCCGACCGAAACCGCGGTGCTCGAGACGCGGAAGGTCTGCGGTGCGATGTAGTCATAGCTGCCATACACGCCGTAGATGCCGCGATAGTCGGGCCCAAGCTCGTAATCCTTCCCGACCAGGAGCCCGCGCGTCATGACGTTTTCGGCGCCGTTGGCGCTGGAGGCGGTCGCCTGGAAGTTGAAGTAGTCAAACGGCCGGTCGTAGCGATAGCCGGGCTTGCCCGGGATGCCGTAATCCATCGCGAAGTCGACCAGGAGCTCGTTGCGCTTCAAGTCGGTCGCGGACTGGCCGGCGTTGTTCTCTGCCGTGCTGGAGAAACCGATCTGCAGCTTGCTGTAATGCACCGGGTCGTGGCTGTCGAACAGGCCGTCGAAGCGATCGCCGAACGCCAGCCGGTTGAATCCGGTCGCCGGCGAGATCGCCGCCGCGCCGAGCTCGCGCCACAGCGGTGGAATCTCGTCGTGCGCCAGTACCACGTGCGCCATGCGGAACAACGCCTCGCCGAGAAAGGTGCCGCCGACGCCGGTATTGACCTGGTCGTTGCGGGAGGGGGGCGTGCGTTCGCCGGCGATCTCCCACAGGGCGCTGCCGGCGAACGTGTACCCGAGGGCTTCCCAGTAGTTGAGGCCCGCCGACCGGGCGAAGCCGTGGTACATCGATCCCAGATACGGATGCCCGAGCTGGTTGGTGCGAAACGGATCGCTGTCGACGACCCAGCTGCTGTGCAGGTTGTGGCGGATCGTTGAAATATTGCTTTTGTAGTCGTCGTCGGAAAAGTGCCGGTTGTACTGATTCAGCAGGAAGCTGAAGCCGAGGATTTCAACCGCCGGCAGCACATAGTTTTTTTGCGCCGCGACGCTCGGCAACGGTTCGTCCGGAAGTCGCGGCGCCGCCGGGTCGGCGGGCCGCGCAAGCGGCGTCCCGGCCTGGGCCCAGATCGACGGAAGATCATCGGCGGCGCTTTCGCGGCCGCCTGCCGCCGAGGCTCCGGTCGTCCCGATCGCGAGCCACACCGCCACGAAGGCGTTGGCGACGTATCGCGCAGGGCGCGGCGGAACAGGCTGCGATCGATCCATGCGGGCTCCTCGGTACTTTCCCGCCCGATGTTAAACGGACGCGGCCGCCGGCAGCAGCCAAGACCGCATTTTCAGACAACTGCCGACAGAGCGCCTACGCCGTCTCCTACATGCTTGTCGCCGGCCGCGGCTTTAGTGAATGACCAGCTGCCAGGCCAGGATCATCTGCGCGATGAAGCCCCCGGTGAAGGCCAGCGTCCGCGCCCACGGCACCGCGGCGGTGTAGGCGAACCAGTGAACGATGCGCGCCCAGAAATACAGCGCGCAGGCGAACACGGTCGCGGGATTGCTGATGTTGGCGGCATGAGCGACCAGCACCAGTGCAGCGAAGATCACCAGGTTTTCCACCGCGTTGGCGTGCGCGGCTTTCATCCGCCGGGCCCACGCCGACTGCGGTTTCGGATTGTCCGGGTAGCCGACCGTATCGGTGATTCCCCACACGGCGGCGCGGTCGAGGATGTAGGGTACCCACATGACCGCCGTAATGGCGGTGATCCAGGCCAGGTACGTCAGTTCGGTATTCATCGCGTCCCCTCCTTTTCGATGGTTACTTCCCCGCCGGCGCGAGCATGTTGGCGTCGCGGGCGATCATCCAGGTGCCGGCGCGCCTGGTGAGAATCGACAGCGTATTCCCGACCCGCTCCACCGGCGGTCCACCGTTTCGCGGCGTCATCGTGACGCTGAGCCGCGTCCACATCCAGGCCCAGTCGCCGAGGATTCGAAGCTCCTCGATTTCGCCCCGGGCCTCGATGCTGAACGCCCGGAGCGATGCCTGGCTGGCCGCGAACGCCGCCTTGCCGCGCATTGGCGGATGTCCCGGTGTGAGGAAGACGACGTCGTCGGTCATCAGGCTCAATACCTGGTCGGTGTCGCCGGCACGCGAGGCGTCGAGCCAAGTGGCGACCAGCTGCCTGATCGCGTCCTCGTCAGCTTGCATGGGAGACCTCCTATCCGCCGGCGCGCTCGTCGATCAGATCGGCGAGAATCGCGGC
>DATNAR010000398.1:0-2797 GCA_035607385.1 Casimicrobiaceae bacterium | reverse complement strand
GAAGGCAATGTTGATCAAATCCTGGCGCGGAATCGCCGCGCTCGCGCTGGCCGCCGCGATCATGGCAGGCGCGATGCCGGCATACGCCGATGGCATTACCAGCGAGCAGGCGCAGCAGATCCTCGACGAGCTCAAGGCAATCCGCAAGGCACTCGAGCAGGGCGGCGCGCAGGGTGCGGGCCAACCCGCGCCCGCGCCTGACGACAAGGTCAGCTTCGCCTTCCCCACGGGCGGCTTCAGCGAAGGCAAGGCCAACGCCCCGCTGGGCCTGGTCGAATACACCGACTACCAGTGCCCGTTCTGCCAGCAATTCCATAACACCGCGTATGCGCAGATCAAGGCCAATTACATCGACACGGGCAAGGTCCGCTTCATCAGCCGCGATTTCCCGCTCGACTTCCACGAGAATGCGCGG
Organism: Casimicrobiaceae bacterium; assembly: GCA_035607385.1. Lineage (GTDB taxonomy): Bacteria > Pseudomonadota > Gammaproteobacteria > Burkholderiales > Casimicrobiaceae > PALSA-1003. Next base: position 2,382 of record DATNAR010000398.1, on the reverse strand, counting down.
CGTGGCGCGAACGCAGCGCGGTGCGCGGCCGAGCAGGGCAAGTTCTGGGAGCTGCGGCACGCGATGATCGTCAACGCCAGCCAGCTGCAGCAGGACAAGATCGCGAGCTACGCGGCCAACGTGAAAATGGACGTCGCCAAGTTCCAGTCGTGCATCGCCGCGGACAAGTACAAGGCGGCGATCGACAAGGACATCGCCGAAGGGATGGCGGCCGGCGTCAATGGAACGCCGTCGTTCGTGCTCGGCCGCATCGAAGATGGCAAGCTGACCGGCGTCCGCCTGGTCGGGGCGATGCCGTACGAGCAGTTCGATGCCAAGATCCAGGAGATGCTGGCGCAGGCTGCAGCCAAGAACTGATCGACCGTTATCGTGCCACCGGCTTCGGCCGGCGCGGGCAGTCGAAGCCCGCGCCGGCCGAAGCCTTTTTTGCGCCGGCCAGCGAAAGGGGACGCGGTCGCGTATCCGACGGGCCGGCGTCGGCGATAATGCGGCGGCGCCACCGACAAGATGCCCAACGAACGACACTCCTGGCGCCACAGCCTTCCGCTGGCGCTGCTGCTGCTCTGGCTCGCCGGCATCGGCCTGCGCTTGACGATCCTCGCCGTCCCGCCGGTGCTGGCGATCATTCGCGACGATTTCGGCTTGAGCGCGACCGAGGTCGGTCTCCTCTCCAGCATTCCGCCCGCGCTGTTCGCGATTGCCGCGCTGGCGGGCTCGCTACTGGTCGCCCGGCTGGGCGTGACCACCGCGCTGGTCGGCGGCTTGCTGCTGGTCGCCATAGGTTCTGCGCTGCGCGGGCTCGCGACCGATTTCGCCATCCTGTTCGCGACGACGATCGTCATGTCGGCGGGCATCGCAATCATGCAGCCGATCATGCCGGCGGCGGTGCGGCTGTGGACTCCCTCGCGCATCGGTCTCGGCACGGCGATCTACACCAACGGCCTTCTGGTTGGAGAAATATTCCCGGTGTTGCTGACCCTTCCCTATGTGCTGCCGTGGGTCGGCGGCGACTGGCGGATGTCGCTGGTCGCCTGGTCGGCGCCGATCGCGCTGATCGCGATCGCCGTCTACGCCGGCGCACCGCGCGCCGGCGTCCATCGCGCCGCGCCGTCGACGATGCCGCGGCGGTGGCTTCCCGACTGGCACAAATCGCTGGTCTGGCGGCTCGGCGGACTGTTCTGCTGCATCAACGCGATCTACTTCAGCGCCAACGCCTTCATCCCGATCTACCTCACCAGCGCGGGCCGGCCTGACCTGATCGGCGGCGCGCTGACGGCGCTCAATTTCGGCCAGCTGCCGTCGTCGTTGTTGCTGCTGGCTTTTGCCGGCCGACTGGAGCGCAAGGCTTGGCCTTATCTGGCGTCCGGCTTGCTCTCGCTGCTTGCGATCGCCGGGTTCACGCTGATGGTCGGACCGGCGACGATCGTCTGGGCGGCGCTGCTCGGGTTTTCCGACGCGGCAGCGCTTATCGTCGGCCTGACCTTGCCCGCGCTGCTGTGCCCGCCCGAAGACGTCGCGCGCACCTCGGCCGGGATGTTCACGCTGAGCTACGGCGGCGCGGTGGTGATCGCCGTCATCAGCGGCGCGGCATGGGATCTAAGCGGCGTGCCGGCGCTGGCGTTCGTGCCGCTCGCGATCTGCGGCGTCGCGCTGGCCGCGATTGCGCTCCGCATGCGCGCGAGAAAGGAATTGCTCTAGCTCGGGGCGTGTGGCTGGCGGTTCTGCGTCGCTGCGATCGCATCCCGCTTCATCCGTCCGGCCGATCCTGCAGCGGTCGAAGTCTGGCTAGACTGGTGCATTCGGCGGCGCGCCGAATCGCCGGGACTCTTTCGTTGCCGCTGCAGCTCGCTCTGCTGGCCTTTGCGCTCGGCGTCGTCGTGCTGCAAACGCAGCCGACGCTGCCGGATCCGCATTTCGCGCTCTGCATTCCGTTGCTCGCGCTGCTGTGGATGCTGCTCGCGCGCCGCACGCGGCTTGCAGTACTCGCGCTCGCGCTGGCTGCCGGCAGCGGCGGTTTTTACTACGCGGCATGGCGCGCCGAGCTTTGGCTGGCCGACGCACTGCCTGCCGCGTACGAGGGCCGCGACATTCGCCTTGTCGGCGTGATCGACGAGTTGCCGCAATCCACCGATCGCGGGACGCGGTTCGCCTTCGCCGTCGAAAGCGCGATCCCGGCCGAAGCCGGCGTGCCGTCGCGCGTATCGCTTGCCTGGTACAGCGGCTTCGCGGCCCGCGCAGCGTCCGACGTGCCGGTGCTACATGCCGGCGAGCGCTGGATGCTCGCCGTGCGGCTGAAGCGCCCGCATGACACCGTCAATCCGCATGGCTTCGACGTCGAAGCGTGGCTGCTGGTCAACAATCTGCGCGCCACAGGCTACGTGC
>DATNAR010000392.1:0-2766 GCA_035607385.1 Casimicrobiaceae bacterium | reverse complement strand
ATCGTTGATCTGCAGGATGTATTCGCCCAGATCCGTTTCGACGACCTCCATGCCGGCGCTCTCGATCGCGCGGTCGAGCGCCGACTCTTCGCTCACCATCGACTTCGACTTGATGATCTTGCCGGCGCCGTGGCGCGCGGCAATCGCCAGCACGTGCCGGTTGACATCGGCCGGCGTCTCGGCCCAGAGGACCGTCGCGCCGCGCGCGGTCGCGTTGCGCTCGAACATCTCGAGCCAGACGTCGAGGTCGTCGAGCGCGCGCTGCCGGATCGCGCGCGCAGCCTCGCGAGTTGACTCGAAATCATCCAGCTCGGCCAGCGATTCCCGCCGCTTGGCGACGAATTTTCCCTTGATCTTTTGCAGGTTGCCCTGCAGCTGGGCATTGCCCATGTTGTCGTGCGCGCGTTCCTTGAAGTGCATCGAGGCGATCTGCATGAGTGAGTCCTGGATCTATTCGCCGGCCAGCAGTTCGGCGATGTGCAGCACGCGGGTCCGGCTGTCGCCCCTCCGGCGCAGCCGTCCCTCGATGTTGAGCATGCAGCCCAGATCGCCGAGCACGACGGCATCGGCGCCCGAGGCGGCGATGTGCGAGCATTTGTTGTCGGCGAGCCGCGTCGCGATCTCCCCGTACTTGATCGAGAAGGTCCCGCCGAAGCCGCAACAGGTCTCGCACTCGGTCATTTCGACGAGCCTGACGCCAGGCATCCGCGCCAGCAGCGCGCGCGGCTGCTGCTTGACACCCATCTCGCGCAGTCCGGCGCAACTGTCATGGTAGGTGACGGTGCCGGTGTATGTTCCCGGCACCGCGTCGAGCTCGAGCACGTTGGCGAGAAAATCGGTCAACTCGAAAGTCCTTGCGGAAAGCGCGGCGGCGCGCGCAAGCAGCGGCGGATCGTCGCGGAACAGGTCGGCGTAGTGGGTCTTGATCATGCCGGTGCACGAGCCCGAGGGAGCGACCAGATAATCGCAGGATTCGAATTCAGCGACCAGCTTTCGCGCCAGAGCGATCGCTCCGGCACGGTCTCCAGAGTTGTAGCCAGGTTGTCCGCAGCAGGTCTGAGCCGGCGGCACGAAGACGCGGGCGCCGCCCGCTTCGAGCAGCCTGATCGCGGCAAAACCGATGGCCGGACGCATCAGGTCGACCAGGCAGGTGACGAAAAATCCTACGCGCATCTTCGATCCGGAATTCGACTCGACCTTGTCTGCTCGCCGGCGGGTGATCAGTAGGACCGCGTCAGGGCGACCACGCACATCCCCAGCAGCCATTGCGGAAAAATGCCCAGCAACAGGAGCGCAAGTCCGTTGATCGACAGCAAGGCCCTGGTATCGCTTCGCGCCTCCAGCGGCGCGGTATCGACCGGATCGTCGAAATACATCAGCTTGACGATGCGCAGGTAGTAGAAGGCTCCGATCAGCGACGCCATCACCGCGACGACGGCGAGCCAGACGAGCCCAACGTCGACGGCGGCCTCGATCACGGCGAACTTGGCGTAAAAGCCGACAGTGGGCGGAATGCCGGCCAGCGAGAACATCGTCAGCAGCATCAGGAACGCATACCACGGACTGCGCTGATTGAGGCCCTTGAAGTCGTCCAGCTGGTCGGCCTCGAAGCCGGCGCGCGAGAGCAGCAATACCATGCCGAAGCTGACCAGCGTGGTCATCACATAGGTGATCGTATAGAACATCGCCGCGCTGTAGCCGTTGATGTTGGCGGCGAGAAAGCCCATCAGCATGTAGCCCATGTTGGCGATCGTCGAGTATGCCAGCATGCGCTTGATGTTGGTCTGCGCGATCGCGATGACATTGCCGGCGATCATCGACAGCAGCGAAAGGATCAGCAGCATGCCCTGCCAGTCGAACGCCATTGCCGCCAGCGCGCCGACCAGGAGCCGCGTCATGAAGCCGAACGCGGCGAGCTCCGGGGCGGCGCCGACGAACAAGGTCATCGCCGTCGGCGCTCCCTCGTACACGTCCGGCAGCCACATGTGGTACGGCACGGCGCCGAGCTTGAAGGCGATCGCCGAGACGACGAATACGAGGCCGAAGGCCAGCATCGTCTTGTTGACGCCGCCGGCGAACACCGTCGTCGCGACGCGCGCCACGTCGAGGGTACCGGTGGCGCCGTAGATCATCGACATGCCGTACAAAAGCAGGCCGGAAGCGAGCGCGCCGAGGACGAAGTATTTCATCGCCGCCTCGACCGCCTGGCCGGATTCCCGCTGCAGCGCGATCATCGCGTACAGCGACAGCGACATCAGCTCGAGCCCCAGATACAGCAGCAGGAAGTGATTGGCCGAAATCATCACCATCATTCCGAGCAGCGCAAACATCATCAGCGCAAATGTTTCGCCGCGGAACAGGCCCCGCACCATCAGATAGCTGCGCGAGTACGCGAGCGTCAGCGCGACGGTCACGCAGCTTAAGAACTTGAGCACGTCGGCCAGCGCGTCGGCGACGAACGTATTGCCGAACGTGTGTGCCGGCGCCTGATGGAATACGTAGAGCGACAGCCATGCGGTCGCAACGAGGCCGAGCTGGGTGAGCCAGTAGCTCCATTTGCGCAGCGTTTCGGGCAGCACCAGGTCGACCATCAGCACGACGCAAGCGGCGACCAGCAGCGTAATCTCCGGCAGGGCCGGGAGGAAATCGAAGTTCACAGGCGTGGCGGTCATCACAGTTTGCTCTTTGCGACGTGCGCCAGCAGCTCGGTGACCGACGCATGCATCACGTCGGTGAACGGTTTCGGGTAGACACCCATGAACAGCA
>DATNAR010000386.1:0-4015 GCA_035607385.1 Casimicrobiaceae bacterium | reverse complement strand
TGGAACGACGCGATCGCCTGCGCCGAGTGGCTGATCGCCAACAAGTACACGTCGTCCGCCAGGCTCGCGATCTGGGGCGGCAGCGCCGGCGGCATTTTCGTCGGTCGCTCGATCACCGATCGACCCGAGCTGTTCGGCGCGGCGATCGACCAGGTGCCCGCCTCCGACATGCTGCGCTTCGAGACCACCGCGAACGGCGCGCCCAACGTTCCCGAGTTCGGGACGATCAAGACCGAGGAAGGCTTCAAGTCGCTGCTGGCGATGAGCCCGTATCATCATATCAAGGACGGTGTGAAATACCCGGCGGTGCTGGTCATCACCGGCATCAACGATCCACGCGTCGATGCGTGGGAGGCTGGCAAGATGGCGGCCCGCCTCCAGGCCGCAACGTCGAGCGGCAAGCCGGTCCTGCTGCGCATCGACTACGACGCCGGCCATGGCATAGGCTCGACCAAGAAACAGGCTTACGAAGAGCGCGCCGACGTTTTCGCCTTCCTGTTGTGGCAATTCGGCGTCGCCGGCTTCCAGCCCTGAACCCGCCCGCGGCGCTGCCGCGGGTCAGTGCAGCTTGATCCGCGGCTCCATGCGGCGCCGCAGGAAGCGCCCTATCGTGTCGAGCGTCACGCGGAAGTAGCCGTGGATCGACGCCTGATGCAGCTTGTACAGCGACGCATACATCGCGCGCGCGATCAGACCCTGGATCAGCATGCTGCCGCCGATCAGCCTGCCCATCAGGTTGCCGACCGCCGACAATTCGCCCAGCGAGACCAGCGAGCCGAAGTCGCGAAAATGAAATTCGGGCAGCGGCGAACCGGCCAGCCGCGCCCGCATGCTGCGAACCAGCAATGCCGCCTGCTGCCGCGCGGCCTGCGCCCGCGGCGGCACCAGCGCGCCGTCCTTGCCGAGCCACGGAGCCGCGGCACAATCGCCAAAGGCGAAAATGTCGGGGTCGCGCGTGGTCTGCAAGGTCGCGGTGACGACCAGCTGGTTGGCGCGATTCACTTCCAGACCGTCGAGGTCCGCCAGCAGCGGCGGCGCCTGGATGCCCGCGGCCCAGACGATCAGGTCGGCGTGAAGCGTCGCGCCGTCGGCGGTGTGCACGCCCTCCGCGTCGACGGCGACGACGCGCTCGCCCGTGCGCACGGCGATGCCCAGCTTGCCGAGAAGCTCGGTCGCCGCCTTGGCGATCCGTTCGCCCAGCTGCGGCAGAATGCGCGGCGCCGCCTCGAGCAGCGTCAGACGGATATCGCGCGCGGGATCGAGCTTGTCCAGGCCATAGACGGCATGGGTGCGGGTGGTCTGGCGGATCTCCGCTGCCAGCTCGACGCCGGTTGCGCCCGCGCCGATGATCACGATGTCGACATGAGCCGATCGCCCCTCCGTCGCTTCGCCGTCAGCACGCACGGCGGCCGCGAGCAGGCGGCGATGAAAGCGCTCCGCGTCCAGCGGCGTATCCAGCGAAATCGCGTGCTCGGCGACCCCGGGAACGCCGAAATCGTTGGTCGTGCTGCCGATGCAGAAGATCAGCGTGTCGTACGCAACGATGCGCTCGGGAAGGATCAGTCTGCCGTCGTCGTCGTCGACCCGGCCCAGCTTGAGCTCGCGGCGCGCGCGGTTCAGCCCTTCGACCGCGCCCTGGCGAAAACGGAACCGGTGCCAGTACCCGACAGCGAGATAATCGACGTCGTGCGCAGCCGCATCCATGCGGCCGGCAGCGACTTCGTGCAGCAGCGGCTTCCACACATGGGTTTGGGCGCGATCGACCAGCGTGATCGCGGCCTTGCCCGAGCGGCCGAGCTTGTCGCCCAGCGCTGTCGCCAGCGGCAAGCCGCCGGCGCCGCCGCCTACGATGACGATGCGATGCGCCGTCGCGGCCGCGGGTTGCTCAGTCACCGCGCACCGTCCCTTCGCGACGCGAATCGGCGCCGCCGTGCCAGAGGCCGCCGGAACGCACGATCACTTGCAGGCCGCTGTTCTGCTCGACAATCTGCGTCGCTTCCCCCAGCGCCTCGAGCTTGGGCGCAAGCGACTCCGCCCGGGTGCCGCGCTCGAGCTCGGTCGGGCCGTTGCGACTGCCGATGTTCGGCAGGTCGACGGCGGTCTGCGGATCGAGCCCGCGGTCCAGAATCGCGATCAGTGTCTTGGCGACGTAATTGATGATGGCGGGACCGCCGGGCGAGCCGGCGACGACGGTGACCCGTCCTTTCGCATCGTAGACGATCGTCGGCGCCATCGCCGAGCGCGGCCGCTTGCCGCCCTCGACCCGGTTCGCGACCGGGCGGCCGCCGTCGGACGGGACGAAGCTGAAATCGGTCAGCTCGTTGTTGAGCAGAAACCCGCCGGCAGTCATCAGCTTGCTGCCGAACGCATCTTCGATCGTCGTCGTCATCGCCACCGCGTTGCCGTAGCGATCGACGATGGAAATATGCGAGGTCGATGGCAATTCCAGCGCTCCGCCCTGTCCGAACCCGGTTTTGTCCGCCGCGGTCATCGGCGGCGGCTCGCCCGCGGCCGCATAACCGAGGCTCGCATCGAGCCGGATCAGTCGCGAGCGCTCGCGCAAATAGGCGCGATCGGTCAGCCCGGCCGGAACCGCGGTGAAATCCGGGTCCGCCACGTACATGTCGCGGTCGGCATAGGCGAGGCGTCCCGCTTCGCTGAACAAGTGGGCGCTGATCAAGTCGCTGCTGCCGATCGATCGCATGTCGAAACGCTCCAGCATCCCCAGCATCTGCAGGACGGTAATCCCGCCCGACGAGGGCGGCGGAACGCCGCAGACGCGGTAACTCCGGTACGGTCCGCACACCGGCTTGCGAACATATGCGCGGTACGACGCGAGATCGGCGGTCGTGAGGTCGCCGGGGTTGGCAGCGTAGCTGTTGGCGGTGTGCACGACGTCGCGCGCGATCTCACCGGTGTAGAAGGCGTTCGCACCTCCGGCGGCTATGCGCTTGAGCGTCGCCGCGAAGGCGGGATTCTTGAGCCGCTGCCCGGCGGCGAGCGGCGTTCCGTCGGCGTTATGGAAGTACGCCCGCGCCCGGTCCTGTCGCAGGTAGCGTTCCGCTCCGATCGCCGCGCTCAATCGGCGGCTGACGACAAAGCCTTGCTCGGCGAGCCGGATCGCGGGCTGGAAAAGGCTCGCCCAGGCGAGCCGTCCGTGACGCCGATGCGCCAGTTCCAGCATGCGAAGGGTCCCGGGAACGCCCACCGAGCGACCGCCGACGACGGCGTCGAAAAAACGCATCGGACGGCCGGACGAGTCCAGAAAGCGATCGGGGCGCGCCGCGGCCGGCGCCGTCTCGCGGCCGTCGTAGGCGGCGAGGGTCCTTCGGCGGCCATCGTGCACCAGCAGGAAAGCGCCGCCGCCGATGCCCGACGATTGCGGCTCGACCAGGTTCAGCACCATCTGTACGGCGATCGCAGCGTCGACCGCCGTGCCGCCACGGCGCAGGATGGCATCGCCCGCATCGGTGGCGAGCGGGTTGGCGGTGGCGACCATCTGATGCCGGGCGCTGGCGGCTTGCTTGGCCGTCCGGCCGGATGCTATTTCGGGCGCGCTCGGCTGGGCGGCCACGCCAAGAGCGAGCGCCAGGCCCAAAAACAGTGCAAGCGGGACGGCGCCGCGCTTCGGTTGCCGGAAGGTCACCGGCCGATTTTACCCTCCGCGCCCGCCGGCTCGCGCCGCTTGTACCCGGCTCCGCCTGGTGCGCGTAGGATGGCTGCCCGCCCGCTGTAAGCTATGGCAGGTCGGCCCGACCAAGGCATGAGCGTGCTACGCGCTCGCGCCCGGTGGAGCAGAACCGGGCCTCGCCCCGCGATCCACTACAGGAAGGAGCACAAGATGACGATGAATCGCACGATGAAGGCACTGTCGTTCGGCGCGATGCTGGCCATTGCTGCGCTGTCGGCGCCGGTGGCGCTGGCCGACGACACGGGCCTGACGCCGTTTTCGATGGAAATGAAGAAGATGGCGAACAAGGACGGCATGATCAGCAAGAAGGACTTCATGGCGATG
>DATNAR010000148.1:0-8886 GCA_035607385.1 Casimicrobiaceae bacterium | reverse complement strand
GCTCGCCGCATCGGCCGCGGGTGCGGCCAGCGACAGGATGACCGCGATGATGGCGAACGAGGTCGAAGCGCGCATGCGTGGCCTGGAGCCGGTCCGATCGGGAATCAACGGCCCAGTGTAGCGAGCTGTTGACCTTGCGGATGGTTGCGGTTGTAACAGCCTGTTGCGGTTCGCCGGCGAGGGGCCTTTAGAGTCGTATCGTGCCGCGGCCGAGCTCGAGCACCAGGCCCGAGACGAAAATGCGCCCGTCGCCATCGACGTCGAGGTCCAGACGGCACGGCCGTCCGACGGCTTCGCCCTGGGATACGGTCAATGATTGCGGCCGCGCGGCACCGGTCGCGACCAGCCATCCGCCCAGGTTCGCGCAGGCGGAGCCGGTCGCGGGATCCTCGACCACGGCGCTCTGCTTGGAAAAGAAAAAGCGCGCCAGCACCGCACCCTCGCCGGCGCGCGACCAGACGTAAGCCATCGCCCGCGTGTTACGCGCGCTGCCGGACTGCCCGGGCACATCGAGGCTTGCGTGACGCAACAGCGATGCCGGGTCCGGTACGCACCGGGCCACCGCGTCGGTACTGGTCAGCGGTATGACCAGCTGCTCGCTGCCGGTGTCGACCCACATCGGCGTCGTGCCGAGGTCGGCGGCAGACAGGCCCAGCATGGCGGCCAGCGCATCGCGCGGCGCGGCGACGTCGCGGGTTCGTGGCGGCTTGGCTTCCAGCGTCCAGCGATCGCCGCTTGCGGTGACGGGTACGATGCCGGCGCGCATTTCCAGGCTCAGCGAATCGCCGCAGCGCAAGGTGTCGCGCACGACGTGCGCGGTGCCGAGCGTCGGATGCCCGGCGAACGGCATTTCGAACGACGGGGTGAAAATGCGAACGCGCGCGGTTGCGGCGGTCGATGGCAGGATGAATGTCGTCTCGGAAAGATTGAACTGCAGCGCCAGCGACTGCATCGTCGTCTCGTCGAAATTCGAACCGTCTTCGAACACCGCGAGCGGATTGCCGCTGAAGACGTCTTCGCGGGCGAACACGTTCAGGATCCTGAATCGGTAATCGTTCATCGTTGCTCCAGCACGGCCGTCCTGGCGTCGTCGCATGCGGCAAGCACCTCGGCGGCCAGCGCGGCGAATCCCGCCGCCGAGGGATCGCGCAAGCCGAATACCGCGCGCGGATTCGTCGCGGGGAAATGGCGGGCCATCGAACGGCCGTACAGCGGATCGTAGTGCGCTTCGAGCAGTTCGCCGATCAGCGCGTCCCAGTCGGCGCTCGCCGCCAGTGTCTCCCACCGCGCAAACGCCGACTTGCCGTGCAGCGGGACCAGCGGGCGCAGGCGCTCGAGGAGCTGCGCGGGGTTCTGCAGGAAGTGACCGTACTCGGACTTGAGCAGCGCGATGCGATGCGGCAGCGGCGTGTGCACGATGATCGTCTCGCCGTCGTGCATGCGGTCGAGCAATGCATCGGGCAGCTGGACCGCGCCGATCCGCCGGCTCTCCGCCTCGACGTAGACCGGCCGGCGCGTATCGAGGCGGCCAAGCGCGGCGAGAAGCTCGGATTCGAATTTTTTCTGCGACGGCTGCGGCGTGCCGGGCACCTGGCCGAGCAGCGAGCCGCGATGTTGCGCGATGCGTTCCAGATCGAGGGTTTGCGCGCCTGCATCGGCCAGCGCGCCGAGCAGCTGGCTTTTCCCCGAGCCGGTCAAAGCGCACAGCACCCGGAATCGGTAACGGGCCGGCTCGACTGCCAGCTGCGCGACGACATGGCGGCGGTAGGCGCGATAACCGCCGTCGAGCTGCACGGCGCGCCAGCCGACCTCGTTCAGCACATGCGCCACCGCGCGGCTGCGCTGGCCGCCGCGCCAGCAGTAGACCAGCGGCTTCCACTCGCGCGGCTGTTCGGCGAACGCGGTCTCCAGCATGGCCGCGATATTGCGCGCGACCAGCGCCGCGCCGAGCCTTCGCGCTTCGAACGGCGAGACGGCATGCATGATGCCGATCCGCGCACGCTCGTCGTCGCCGAGCACCGGATGATTGCGCGCGCCCGGAATATGATCGTCGGCGAATTCGGCGGGGCTGCGGACGTCGATGCGATCGGAGTGCGCCGGCAATGCGTCGACGCCGACGCGGCTTCCCGGATAGAGCACGGCGCTCATGCGGCGGCGTCCGTCATGCGGCTTTAGCGCCCGACAGCATCGGCGCGAGCGCTGGCCAGACGTTGTCCAGCATCTTCGCCTGCGCGCCGGCCAGCGGATGGATGCGATCGGGCTGGAACATCGTGTCGTCCTCGGCGAAGCCTTCGAACAGGAACGGCACCAGCGCAGTCTTGCGCGCCCGGGCGACGTCGGCGTAGGTGGCGGCGAAGCGCTCCCCGTACGCCGCTCCATAGTTCGGCGGAACGCGGATGCCCACCAGCAGCACGCGCGCGCCCGCATTCTGCGCCGCCGCGGTCATCGCCTCGAGATTCGCCCGCATCGCGTCGAGGCTGCCGCCGCGCAATCCGTCGTTGCCGCCGAGCTCGATGATCGTAATCGCCGGACGGTACTGCGCCAGCAAGGCGCCGAGTCGCGCGCGACCCCCGGCCGTCGTATCGCCGCTGATGCTCGCATTGACGACGCGATAGCGAAGATGTCGCGCGTCGAGCCGTTGCTGAAGCAGGCTCGCCCAGCCGGCACCGGACGGCAAACCGTAACCGGCCGAGACGCTGTCGCCGACCAGCAGGATCACCGGCGGCGCGCGCTGACCCGACGCGGGCGTGATCGCGGCGAGCAGCGCCCAGCATACGACGGCGGCGAGCGCACGCACTAACATCGAGTGGAAACGGACAGTCACGCCGCATTGTAGAGCCGGGGCGCAGGCGGCGCCAAAAAGGACGCTGCGGCGGCAAGGTAGAATGCCGGCGACGATGAATCCGACGCGCAACGCCTACGCTCTTCCGCTTTTCGTCTCTACGATCGATGCGTCGCCAGCGCGAATGAGCCAGGCCGATGGCTGATCCGGTCATCCGCGCCGTCGGGTTGTCGAAACAGGTGATCAGCGGCGAGGCACCGCTTAAGATCCTGGACGACGTGAGCTTCGACATCGCCGCCGGCGAGAGCGTTGCGATCGTCGGCGCATCGGGCTCGGGCAAGACGACGCTGCTGGGATTGCTCGCCGGGCTCGACCGGCCGACGACCGGCGAAGTGTGGCTCGGCAACACCGCGCTGAACGGTTTGTCCGAAGACGCGCGTGCGGCGCTGCGCCAGCGCTGGGTCGGCTTCGTCTTTCAATCGTTCCAGTTGCTGCCGGCGCTGACCGCGCTGGAAAACGTCATGCTGCCGCTGGAGCTCGCCGGAGCGAGCGACGCGGGAGCGCGGGCGCGCGAGTGGCTCGCCCGCGTCGGGCTGGCCGCCCGGGTCACGCACTACCCGAAGCAGCTGTCGGGAGGTGAGCAGCAACGCGTGGCGATCGCGCGCGCGTTTTCCGGCGAGCCGCAGGTGCTGATGGCCGACGAGCCCACTGGTAATCTCGACGGCGCGACCGGCACCGAAGTCGCCGAGCTGATGTTCCGCTTGAATCGCGAGCGCAACACGACGCTGCTGCTGGTCACGCACGAAGTCACACTCGCCGCGCGTTGCGGCCGGCGGATCTCGCTCTCGACCGGGCGTCTGGTCAGCGACGTGCGAAGCGGTCCCGGCGAAACGGCGCACCCATGAAAATGCCCGACACCGTCCGATTGGCGTGGCGGCTCCTGTCGCGCGATTGGCGCGCCGGCGAGCTGCGCGTCCTGATCGCCGCACTGGTTCTCGCGGTGGCGAGCGTCGGCACCGTCGGTTTTTTCACCGATCGAGTCAAGGGGGCGCTGACGCGGCAGGCTAACCTCTTGCTCGGCGCCGATCTGCTGCTTTCCGGCGACCGTCCGCTGCCGGATTCGTTCACGCGCGAGGCGCGCTCGCGCGGGCTCGCCGCAGTGCCGGCGATCAAGTTCAACAGCATGGTGCAAGCGGCCGGCGGCGCGGGCGCCGCGGTGCTGGCCGACGTCAAAGCGGTCACCGCCGGCTATCCGCTGCGCGGGGCCATCGTGCTGGTCGACCCGGCGAATGCGGCGGGCAAAGTCGCGCCGGGCGTACCGCCGCCGGGCGAGGTCTGGATCGACAGCCGGCTGGCGGCGCGACTGGGCGTACAGCAAGGCGCCAAGCTCGCCGTCGGCGAATCGACGCTGACCGTCGGCGCGATCGTGCAGCAGGACCCCGAGGTCACCGGCGGCCTGCTCGCGCTCGGCCCCCGCCTGATGATGAACATCGACGACGTCGCGGCGACCCGGCTATTGCAGCCGGGCAATCGCGCGTCGTACCGCTTGCTCGTCGCGGGCGACGCGATCAACGCGTTTCGCGATTGGGCCCAGGCGCACCTCGATCGCGGACAGCGGCTGGAATCGATCCGCGACCTGCGGCCCGAAGTGCGGCAGACGCTCGAGCGCGCCGAACAGTTCCTGGGGCTCGCGGCATTGGTCGCGGTAATGCTCGCCGCGGTCGCCATCGCGCTTGCGGCATCGCGTTATCTGCGCCGTCATCTGGACGCTGCCGCGATGATGCGCTGCCTCGGCGCGCCGCAACGGCAGATCCTGTCGCTGTTCACGCTGCAGTTCCTCGTGCTGGGTGTTGGCGCCAGCATTGCCGGCTGCGCGCTGGCGCTCGGCGGCCAGCAGCTGCTGATCGTTGTGCTGGGCGGCATCGTCGCCGCGGACCTGCCGCCGCCGGGCGCGTGGCCCGCGCTCGCGGCGGCGGCGAGCGGGCTCGCGGTGCTGTTCGGCTTCGCGCTGCCGCCGCTGTTCGCGCTGTCGCGCGTGCCGCCGCTGCGCGTGCTGCGGCGCGACCTCGGAATGCCGCGCGCCGGCGGCTGGCTTGCCTATGCGCTGGGCGCGGCGACGATCGCGCTGCTGATCGGATGGCAGGCGCAGGACGCGACGACCGGCGCGATCATGATCGGCGGCACCGCCGGGCTGCTCGCGGTTGCCGGCGCGATCGCGTGGGCGCTGATCGCGCTCTTGCGCTTGCTGCCGCAACGCGGTTACAGCTGGCGCTATGGGCTCGCCAACCTGCGGCGCCGGCCGCTGGCGTCGAGCCTGCAGATCGGCGCGCTCGGGCTCGGCTTGATGGCGCTTCTGCTGTTGACGCTGGTCCGCGGCGACTTGCTGCGCACCTGGCGCGCGAGCCTGCCGCCCGACGCGCCGAACGTATTCCTGATCAACGTTCTGCCGGACCAGGTCGAAGGTCTGCACGCGCTGCTCGGGCGCGAGCTCAAGACCGATGTGCCGCTCTATCCGATGGTGCGGGGCCGCCTGGTCGCGGTCAACGACGTGCCCGTCGATTCCACGCGCCTGACCGACGCGCGCGCACGGCGGCTGGCCGAGCGCGAATTCAACCTGTCGTGGATGAAAGAGCTGCCGCGCAGCAATCGCGTCGTCGCCGGGCAGTGGTGGAAACCCGGTGAGACCGGCGTCATGTCGCTCGAAGACGGCATCGCCGAAACGCTGGGCGTCAAGCTCGGCGACGTGCTGACCTACGACATCGTCGGCACGCGGATCAGCGCGCGCGTGGCGAACCTGCGCAAGGTCGACTGGGACAGCTTCCGGGTCAATTTTTTCGCGCTGTACCCGCCGGGCATGCTCGACAATCTGCCGACGACCTACATCGCCGCGACCCGCGCGCCGGACAATCCGGCATGGCTCAACGGACTGCTGGCGCAGTATCCGAATGTGCTCGCGATCGATGTCGGCGAGCTGCTGCATCAGGTCGGTGCCATCGTCGAGCAGGTCGCACGCGCCGTCGAATTCGTGTTTTTGTTCACACTGGCCGGCGGCGTGCTGGTGCTCGAAGCGGCCATTGCGGCGACACAGGACGAGCGCCTGTACGACGCGGCCGTGCTGCGCACGCTCGGCGCAAGCCGGCGGCAGCTGACCGCGGCGCAGCTGGCCGAATTTCTGGCGCTGGGGACCTTGGCCGGCCTGGTCGCGGCGGGCGGGGCGACGGCGACCGCCTATGTGCTGGCCGACCGCGTATTTCACATCCCGTTCGGCTGGAACCCGTGGCTCTGGGCGATCGGCATCATCGGCGGCGCGCTTGGCGTAGCCGCGGCCGGGTGGCTCGGCACGCGGCGCACGCTGCGCCAGCCGCCGCTGGCGCTGCTGCGGCAGTTCGGCTAGCGCTCGAGAGCCCCTTGACGGCGCGCCGGCGGGGGTGCAAATTGTCGATAGCTGTACAGGTAACAGCGAGGAGTATTCGATGAAGACATTTTTGCTCAGCCTGGCGATGGCAGGATTGGCGGTGAGTTCAGGCGCCGCTCTGGCCTGTGACTACGGGATGAAAGATTCCGAGGCCGCGGCGCCGGTCGACGTTGCCAAGAAGCCGACCGCGGTGGCGCAAAAGAGCCCGGCGACCACCCCGGTAAAGAAGGCCGTCAGCACGGCCAAGCCCGGCAATGTTTCGACGCCGGACAAGACAGCCCTGGCCACGCGCAATCTCGATTAGGCCTACAAGCATTGCCCAAAAAGCCCGCCGCGTGCGGGCTTTTTTTTGACCGTCGCTGTCTTGCCCCGCCAGCGAATTGTTGGCCCACGACTTTCAAAATGAGAACGATTCGCGTTACCATACGCGCTTGGTCCACGCCGACGTCAGCTCGATGCCCCGCAGCGATCATGGGTAATGCCCTTTTCATCATTTGGCGCGAATCGGCCGAGGCGATGCTGGTCGTCGGCATCCTTTACGCGTGGCTGCGCAGGCATCCGGACGTCAAGCGCGGCATGCGCTACCTGTGGGCAGGCGTAGGCGCCGGGATCGCGCTGGCGCTGGCGCTCGCCGCGCTGATGCTCGGCATCGCCCGGACCTTGTCCGATCAGGGCCTCGAGTACTTCCAGACCGCGATGATGCTGATCGCGGCCGGGCTGATCGTGCAGATGGTGTTCTGGATGCGGCGGCATGGGCGGACGTTCAAGCGCGAGCTCGAGCACGACATGCAGAAAAACGCGTCGGCCGCGAACTGGTGGGGCCTTTTAGTCGTCGTCGCGTTGGCCGTCGGGCGCGAAAGCGCCGAGGCCGTCGTCTTCCTGTACGGCCTGGGGACGCAATACGCGAGCTTCTGGGGCTTTATCGGGATCCTCGTGCTGGGTCTGGGCGCCGCGCTGGCGACGTTCTGGGTGCTGCAGCAAGGCGGCAGAATCGTGTCTTGGCGCACGTTCTTCCGCTGCAGCGAAATCCTGCTGCTGCTGCTCGCCGGGGCGCTTCTGGTCGGTGCCGCCGAGAAACTGATTTCGTTCGATCTTCTGCCGCCGCTGGTCGATCCGCTCTGGGACTCCTCGGGCTTGCTCGATGACGGCAGTCGCGTCGGCAGCCTCGTCGCCTCGTTCACCGGCTATCGCGCGCACCCGTCGCTGCTGATACTGCTGATCCTCGCAGCGTACTGGGCAGGTGTCCTCGCCATGCTGCGCCGCGTCTCGCGCTGACCGCAGTCCGCGGCCTGATCGCCCTTCAACGGCCGGCGAAAACATCCTCGCGGCGCAAAAGGCGCGCCGCCGCCGCCAGCGCGGCCGCCGTCAACAGCAGAGGCAATGCCGCGCTCTGCAGCCAATCGGCCATTGCGATCGCATCGCCGCGCAGGGCGCGCGTGAGCAGCGTGTACTGGCTGGAGACCGGCACCCACAGCAGCCAGGCGGGTTCCTTTTTCTGCAGGAAGAGCTGCACGACCGGGACGATGCTGACGACGAAGACCAGCGCAGAGACATTGCTCTGCGCCTCCTTCAGCGTGCGGCCGCGCAAGCCCACGTACAGCAGCACGGCAGGCAGCAGCATCACCAGCGGCAGCAGGATAGCCACAAAGCGCACGAGCTCGGCGCTGCCGAAAAGAAACGGTACGCCGATCGCCGGCAGCGGCGCGAAGTTGAGCGTCAGGTAGAAGCCGGCCAGCGTCAGCAAGACCACCAAGAGATCGAAAGCACCGATCGCCAGCCATTTGCCGACGGCGAGCTGCAGCGTCGAAAGCGGCGTCGCGAGCAGAGGCTCGAGCGAGCCGCGCTCGCGCTCTCCGGCGGTCGCGTCGAGCGCGACCGCAATGCTGCCCATCAACGAAGCGAACAGTCCGTAGTAGGCGACCAGGAACAGGATCAGCGCACCGCTCTGTTGCGGCGTCGCGAGGTCGACGCCTTGCACGTCGAGCGGCGAAGCGACCTGCGGCGCGATGCCGCGCAGCAGCAGACGCTGCGTCCCCCATTGCCGGTTGTACGCGCGCAGCAGCGCTTCGGCCGAGTCGATCGCGGCGCGGGCGCGGTCGCGCGAGCGGTCATAGACCAGCCTGACGGTCGCCGGCTTGCCCGCGGCGACGCTTTGCTCGAAGTCGGCATCGATCGCGAGCACGACATCGAGGTCGCCGCGTCTGATCCTCGCTTCGTAGTCCGGCGGCGCGGTCACGATCGCAACCTGCTGCCGCTCGAGAAATGCGATCAGCGCGGGTGCGTTGCCGGCGCCGTCGACCGGCAGCCGGAGCTCGCGCGCTCTTTCCGCCTGGTTCGCCGCCATGTTGAGTATCAGCGCGAGGAAGATCGGACCGGCCGCCATCGCCATCAGCAGCGTGATCAGCATCGTGCGCCGGTCGCGCACGATATCGGTGAGCTCCTTGCCGACGATGATGGCGATGCGGCCGATCGCACCGATGCGCAACTTTTCGGACGCGCTCACGCGGCGAGCCCTTCCGCAGACCCCAGCAGGCGGACAAAGGCATCTTCGAGCGAAGCTTCGCCGGTGCGCGCCAGGAGCTCGGCACCGGTTCCGGCGGCCTGCACGCGGCCGTGGCCGAGGATGACGATGCGGTCGCACAGCAGGGCGACTTCCTGCATGACGTGGGTCGACAGCAGGATGCACTTC
>DATNAR010000140.1:0-2891 GCA_035607385.1 Casimicrobiaceae bacterium | reverse complement strand
GCTTGTTCAAAGCGCGGCCGCCGGTCATTCGCCACCGGCGAGAAGCGAAACGCGGGAAAACCCCGGATCCCGATTCCCGCCGAGCCCGGCGGGAACGCCCGGGCTAAGGTCGCGGCAGCGGCGTCCCCGGCCCGAAGCCGGAGAAATGCGCGCCGGAAGGAAGCTTCCCTGCGAACGCGCGCGCCGCGATCGCAATCGCGGTGACAAAAGTCGTCGGCGTTCTGGTCATGGCAGGAGCATCCCTGAAGAGTGGTTGAAATCGACGCCAGTGTACGCGAGGTCGGCGGAGCCGCGCAATCGCAGCGCGTGAGTTGGCGCGATTCGAACGCCCAGGTGTCGTATTTGCGTAACGACACCGACTCGTCGCCCCGGCGCAGGCGTCGCCCCGGTGCAGGCGTCGCCCCGGCGCAGGCCGGGGCCTAATCAGCGATGCCTGCCGGAGTAGACACCGCACTTGGATCCCGGCCTTCGCCGGGATGACGAGCCTCAGCCGCCCGCCGCCTTGCGCCGCTTCAGATCGATGTCGTAGTACTGCCAGGGATGCACGTAGAACGTGTTGTATTTGTACCCTTGCAGCCACGGCTGCACGAGGATGGTTTCGCGCCGATAGACGCTCAGCTGCCACGGCGCGTACGCGGTGACGAGCTCGGACAGGCGGTGAAACAGTTTCAGCCGCTCGGGCCCCTCGGACATCAATCGGGCGCGGGCGAACACGGCGTCGAACTCGGGCAGGCGGAAGCGCGACAGATTCTGATCGCCGGCGTTGGGCCCGTACAAGAGATCGAAGAATCCGATGCCGTCGGGCGTCGAGCTCGTATTGGCCAGCGTCCACATCTGCAGCTTGCCGGCGCGGCCCATCTTCAACAGGTCCGGCCACTTCTGCTTGACGAATTCGATCCGCAGGCCGACGGCGGCGAGACTCTTCTGCCAGAGCTCGTCGTACAGCCGGTCGCTGCTCGACGGCGGCGAGGCCAGCGACAGCACCAGCGGCCTGCCGTCGGGCAGGTCGCGCCAGCCGTCGCCGTCGCGATCGACGTAACCGAACTTGTCGAGCAGCGCCTTCGCGCCGGCGACGTCGTAGCGCACGTAGCCGCGGAAATTCGGATCGTGTCCTTCGACATTCGGCGGCAAGGGCTGCGTCGACGCCTCGGCCTGGCCCTGGCGCGCGATGCGGATGTCCTCGTCGACGTTGTAGGCCATGCTGATCGCGCGGCGCAGCGCGATCCTGTCGGTCGTGAGCCCGCCGACCACCGGGTCCTCCATGTTGAAGTACGTATAGACGACCGCAGGCTGGATGCCGGTGCCGACGCGGATGCCGCGCTTGGCGAGCTCGGGCTTGAGCTTGCCGTCCGGTTCCAGCACGTTCCAGATCAGCTCGTTGGGGATCTGCAGGTAGTCGAGGTTGCCGCCCTGGAACGCGAGCAGGCGCGGATTCGATTCCTCCATGATGCTGATTTCGATGCGGCCGATCATCGGAATTTTTTTGCCGCGCATCGTCGCGAGCAGCGCCTTGTCCGCCGGATCGGTGCTGTCGGGATAGCTCTGGTCGCGAAAGCCGGGGTTCGCTTCGAGGATGATGCGCTGCCCGCGACGCCATTCCTTCAGCCGGTACGGGCCGGACCCGACCGGGTTGGCCATCGCCCAGCCGCTGGCGTCGCCGTAGGCCTCGACGACTTCGCGCGCCATCGCGGCGGTATTGATCGTCGTCAAGTCGGACAGCAACGAATACTCGGGCTGATCGAATTTGAGCCGGATCGTGTAGCGGTCGA
The DNA here is from genome assembly GCA_035607385.1 of Casimicrobiaceae bacterium. Classification (GTDB taxonomy): domain Bacteria; phylum Pseudomonadota; class Gammaproteobacteria; order Burkholderiales; family Casimicrobiaceae; genus PALSA-1003. The sequence goes on along the minus strand of DATNAR010000140.1, from coordinate 1,122 downwards.
TCGCCTGCAGCCCTTCGATCGGCGCATCGTAGTCGAACCGGCCTCCCGGCTTTTTGGCGGCCGCGATCGGTGCGGCGATGCCGGAAAGCTTCCCATCGAAAACCGCGATTGCCGGGGAGCGCGTCTTGGGGTCGAGGATGCGTTTCCACGCGTAGACGAAATCGCCGGCCGTGAGCTCGCGCCTTTTTCCCTTGAACGCCGGGTCGTCGGCGAAGTAGATGCCCGGGCGGACCTTGATCGTCCACGTCTTGCCGTCGGGCGCGACTTCCGGCAGCGCCACCGCGACGCTCGGCACCAGCTTGTACGGACGGGCCAGCAGATCGTAGACGTAGAGCGTGTCGAAGATCGCGCGGTTGACGTACTGCGAATAAAGGTCGTTCACCGCGGCCGGATCGAAGCCCGTTTCGGCGATCGGCAGAGCGACGCGCAGCACCTTGTCCGGATCGGCGGCGTGCGCAACAACGCTTGCCGCCAGCGACAGCGCGACGACAAGGCTGCGCGTCAGGAGGGCGATCGCATGCGGCGACACACGCCTCGCGATCATCGCGCGGGTCACTTCAGTGCGGACGCCCGGCGCGTCATATCGATGTCGAGATATTGCCAGGGATGCTGCTGGATCGGATTGTACTTGTACCCGAGCAGCCATGGCTGCACCAGCGCGTTCTCGTAACGGTAGATCGTCACCGCCCACGGCACATAGATACCGATCAGATCGGTCATGCGCTGCATCAGCTTGTCTCGCTCCGGTCCTTCGGGCAGGGCGCGCGCCTGCACGTAAAGCCGATCGTATTCAGGCAGCTTGAACCGCGTCAGATTCGAGAAGCCGGCGTTTTCGCCGTAGAGCAGCGAGAGGAAGCCGAAGCCTTCGGACGTCACGCTGATATTCGCCGCCTGCCACATCTGCAATTGTCCGAGGCGGGCAGCCTTCAGCTGGTCCGGCCACTTCTGCTTGACGAATTCGACGCGCAGCCCCAGCGCCGCGAGATTGCGCTGCAAGAGCTCGTCCTGCTGCCGCGCGAGCCCATCGGGCGGCGACGAAAAGCGCAGGGTCAGCGGCCGCCCGTCGGGCGCCTCGCGCAGACCATCGCCGTCGCGGTCGACGTAGCCGAACTTGTCGAGCAG
>DATNAR010000138.1:0-3298 GCA_035607385.1 Casimicrobiaceae bacterium | reverse complement strand
GCGCGGATCATGTTGATCTGGCGCGGCGTGTTGTTGACGTGGTCGTCGCCGCGAATCACATGCGTGATGCGCATGTCTAGGTCGTCGACGACGACGCAGAAATTGTAGGTCGGCGCGCCGTCGGACCGGGCGATGATCAGGTCGTCGAGCTCGTCGTTGCCGATCTCGATGCGGCCCTTGACCGCGTCCTGCCAGTCGACGACGCCGCCCAGCGGGTTGCGAAAGCGGACGACCGGCGGAATGCCTGGCGGAGCCGCAGGCAGCGTCTTGCCCGGTTCCGGGCGCCACCGCCGGTCATAGCGCGGCTTTTCGCCGCGGGCGAGCTGTGCCGCGCGCAGCTCATCGAGTTCGTCGCTGGTCGCGTAGCAGTGATAAGCGGTGCCGGCCGCAAGCATCGCGGCGACCACTTCGGCATAGCGATCCATCCGCTGCGTCTGGTAGATCGGTCCCTCGTCGTAGTCGAGCCCGAGCCACGCCATGCTGTCGAGAATGGCCTGGACCGCTTCCTGCGTCGAGCGCTCGGCATCGGTGTCCTCGATGCGCAGCACGAACGCGCCGCCATGCTTGCGCGCGTACGCCCACGGGTACAGGGCGGAACGGATGTTGCCCAGATGCAGATAACCGGTCGGGCTCGGCGCGAAGCGGGTACGGACCGGATGCATCGCGTCGGCTAAGCGGTCGGCTGCCAGCGCAGGTCGAGCGTCGTCGGCGTCGACGGATTCGGCGTCTCCGGCGCGATGTCGAGCGGGCCGGGCGTGTGGCCATGCGGCCAGAAGCGCGCGACGCGGCGCGCTTCGGCCTCGTTGGCGTTGACCGGGAACGTGTCGTAATTGCGTCCGCCCGGATGGGTGACGTGATAGGTGCAGCCGCCGATCGCGCGCCGGGCCCAGGTGTCGACCAGGTCGAAGACCAGCGGCGCCTGAACGCCGATCGTCGGATGCAGCGCCGACGGCGGGCTCCATGCCTTGAAGCGCAAGCCGGCGACGAATTCGCGCGGCACTCCGGTCGCCGTCAGCGGTAGCAGGCGCCCGTTGCATGTCAGCGCGTGCCGGCCCTCGGTCATGCCGCTGGCCTTGACCTGCAGGCGCTCGACCGACGAATCGACGTAGCGCGCCATGCCGGTGCCGCTGATCTCCTCGGCGAGCACATGCCAGGGCTCGATGGCCTGGCGCAATTCGATCGACACGCCGTCGTAGTCGACGATGCCGAAGCGGGGAAACCGAAACTCGACGAACGGCGCCAGCCACGACTCATTGAAGCCGTAACCGGCGGCGTTGAGCTCGGCAAGGACGTCGCGCATGTCGGCCATCACGTAGTGCGGCAGCAGCCAGCGGTCGTGCAATGCCGTGCCCCAGCGTATCAGTGAGCCGCGATAAGGCTCGCGCCAGAAGCGCGCGACCAGCGCGCGCAGCAACAGCATCTGCACGGCGCTCATCCGCGCGTGCGGCGGCATCTCGAAGGCGCGAAACTCGAGCAGCCCCAGGCGCCCGGTCGGCGTGTCGGGCGAATACAGCTTGTCGATCGAGAACTCGGCACGGTGCGTGTTGCCGGTCAGGTCGGTCAAGAGGTGCCGCAGCGACCGGTCGACCAGCCACGGCAGCGACTCGTCCTTCTTGAACTCGTGCTTGCGCGCGAGCTGCTGAAACGCGATTTCGAGCTCGTACAGGCGGTCGTCGCGCGCTTCGTCGACCCGCGGCGCCTGGCTGGTGGGGCCGACGAACATGCCCGAAAACAGATACGACAGCGCCGGATGGTTCTGCCAATAGGTCAGCAGGCTTTGCAGGAGGTCCGGGCGTCGCAGCAGCGGGCTGTCGGCCGGCGTCGCGCCGCCGAGGGTGATGTGATTGCCCCCGCCCGTACCCATGTGGCGGCCGTCGAGCATGAATTTTTCGGTCGCCAGGCGCGCCTGCCGCGCTTCCTCGTACAGCGTTTCGGTCGTCGCGATCAACTCCTTCCACGAGGCCGCCGGATGCACGTTGACTTCGATCACGCCGGGATCGGGGGTTACGCCGAGCATGCGCAAGCGCGGATCGCGCGGCGGCGCGTACCCTTCGATGGCGACCGGCACGCGAATCGCGCGCGCGGTGTTCTCGACGACGCCGAGCAACTCGATGTAGTCCTCGACGCGCTTGAGCGGCGGCATGAAGACGTACAAGTGGCCGTCGCGCACCTGGATCGTCAGCGCGGTCTTGACGACTTCGCGCGGCTCGGCGCCGCGGGCGCGTCCGCGCCCGACGCGGCGCGATGATCGTGCCGGCAGCACCGCACGAGGAGAGAACGGGTCGACCGCGTGCTCGGCCTCCTCCTCTTCGGGAAGCAGCTTCGGCAGCGAGGACAGCGGGAGCCGCAGGCCCAGCGGCGAATCGCCGGCGACCGCGTACAGGCGCTCGCGCCGCAGCGGCCACGGGCTGGTTTCCCAGACGACGCTGTCCTGGCTGCCCTTGTCGGGCGGCGAGGCCTTGAGCGGCAGAACGAATCCGGCAGGACGATCGAGCCCGGAGAGCAGCAATCGAGCCAGGCGCGAGCGCTCCGCGGGATCCGAAACATCCGATTGAAGCGGATCGGCGTTGATCGGCAGCGCCGCTTCTTCGCCGAGCAGCCGCGGCACGTCCTCGTACGCGGTCAATACCATTTCCGGCGGCAGCCCGAGCGCGACCGCCAGTGCGCCGGTGAAATCGCGCGCCACCAGCAGATCGGCACGCCCCGGGCGGCGGGTGTCGGCGAGCAGCGACTCGTCGCCCCACAGCGGCGCCCCGTCGCTGCGCCAGTAGACCGCGAGTGCCCAGCGCGGCAGCGGCTCGCCCGGGTACCATTTGCCAAGGCCGGTGTGCACGAATCCACCGCGCGCGAAGCGCGCCATCAGCCGCCGCAGCAGCACCTCGGCGAGCTCGCGCTTTTTGCTGCCGAGCGCCGCGATCGTCCACTCCTTGCCTTCCATGTCGTCGATCGAGACGAATGTCGGCTCGCCGCCTTGCGTCAAGCGCACATCGCGGGCGGCAAGATCGCGGTCGACCTGCTCGCCCAAGGCATCGATCGCCGCCCACTGCGCGTCGCTGTAGGGCATCGTGACGCGAGGATCCTCCTGCGTGCGCGTCACCGTCATCGCGACATGGAGCTCGCTGCGACACGGGTCGGTATAACCCACGACCGGCGCCGCGCTGCCGGGATCCGCGGTGGACGCGAGCGGAATGTGTCCTTCGCCGGCCAGCAGTCCCGACGTTGGATCGAGGCCGATCCAGCCGGCGCCTGGCAGATAGACCTCGGCCCACGCGTGCAGGTCGGTGAAATCGCGCTCGGG
>DATNAR010000347.1:0-4704 GCA_035607385.1 Casimicrobiaceae bacterium | reverse complement strand
CTCGCTGTTCAAGATCGCGTTTTCGCCGTTCGCCGAAGGGCCGGGCGTGGCCGGCTGGCTCGATCATCTCGGGCACGAATGGGTGCTGCTGACCAACCTGCTGGGCCTGCTGCTCGGGTTCGCTCTGCTGTCCAAGCACTTCGAGGCCAGCCGCATCCCGCAATGGCTGCCAAAACTGCTGCCCAACGACTGGAAAGGCGGCTTGGTCCTGCTTTTCATGATTTTCGTGTTGTCGAGCTTCCTCGACAACATCGCCGCGGCGCTGATCGGCGGCACGATCGCCGGCGCGGTGTTTCGCGGCAAGCTGCACATCGGATACCTGGCGGCGATCGTCGCCGCGTCGAATGCGGGAGGTTCCGGCAGCGTCGTAGGCGACACGACGACGACGATGATGTGGATCGACGGCGTCAACCCGCTGCAAGTGCTGGAAGCCTACGTCGCGGCCGGCACGGCGATGCTGGTTTTCGGCATTCCCGCCGCGATCCAGCAGCAGCGCTATTCGCCGATCACGCGCGAGGCGCCGGTCGGCGTCGTCATCGACTGGGCGCGGGTGTTCATCGTCGCGCTGATCCTGATCACGGCAATCGTCGTCAACGTCGTCATCAATGTCCGTTACAACGATATCGCCGGCGATTTTCCATTCATAGGCTCCGCGGTCTGGGTCGCGCTGCTGGTCTGCGTGCCGCTGCGGCGCCCCGCCTGGAGCGAGCTACCGGGTGCGCTGCGCGGCAGCATCTTTCTTCTGTCGCTGGTGCTCGCCGCGTCGATGATGCCGGTGCACAAGCTGCCGGACGCCTCCTGGCATGTCGCGCTGGGCTTGGGCTTCGTCTCGGCGGTGTTCGACAACATTCCGCTGACCGCCCTGGCATTGAAGCAAGGCGGCTACGACTGGGGCTATCTCGCCTACGCGGTCGGCTTCGGCGGATCGATGATCTGGTTCGGCTCGTCCGCCGGCGTCGCGCTGTCGAACATGTACCCGGAGGGCAAGGATGCGATCGCGTGGGTGCGGGGCGGTTGGCACGTCACGCTGGCATACGTCGTCGGATTCGCGGTGATGCTCGCCGTGCTGGGCTGGTTTCCGCAGCCCAAGCACGAGGCACCGAAGACGGGCACCCCGGCCGCCGCCGCGGCGCGGGTTGTCAACTGAGGCCGGCCGGAGCCGGCTGAAGCGACCGCGAGGGCCGCGTCCGCGCCGCCCCGGTCAGCGGGACCAGACGCGGTCAGCGGACCCAGCGCCCGGGGACGAAATGCCAGCGTCCGCTCGGACCCTGGACCCAATGCTGGGGCTCCCAGTGCCAGCCGCGCCGCTCGCGCACCCAGGCGCCGCGGACCCACACATGGCGGTGACCGTTCCAGCGCCAATAGCCGGGTGACCAGACATAGCCGGCGCGGGCCGGCGGTACGATTTCGACGCGAGGCGGCGGCGGTGCGATCTGAATATCGACAAAAGCCCTCGCCGCACTCGGCAGCGATACCACTGCGGCGCTCAGTCCGATGGCGGCCGCCAGGATTCGATTGCGCATTGCCATGACGTTCCCTCCGGTAAGTGCAAGGCCCCGGGCTCGACTTCCGCCTAAGCGCCGCTGCAATGCCCGGTTAACGTTCCGCCCGCGCCGGCTGTTGACAGCCGGCCGCCGCCACGACCGACGCAGCGGTCAGCGATCGACGACCAGAATGTGCACCCGGTACGGGCCGTGGGCGCCCAGGACGATCGTCTGCTCGATGTCGCCGGTGCGCGACGGCCCGGAAACAAGATTGACGGCGCGGGGCATCGCATGGCGCTCGCGGCGCACCAGCGCGAACGCCTCCTCCATCCCCGCGACGATGCGCGCGGCCGACACGACGGCGACGTGGGTGTCGGGCAGGAGCATCGTCCCGGTCGGCGTATCGGCACCGGACAGCAGCACCAGCGTGCCGGTTTCGGCGATCGCGCAGAAAGTGCCGGTGATGCCCAGCCTGTCGTCGCCGCTGGTCGGGCGCGGCTCGATCGCGAGGCCGGCGCCGCCCCAGTCCAGGTCGGCGAACTCCGGCCAGCACACGCCCTGGCGCGAGCGCTGCGCGGCCAGTGCCGGCGCCAGCTCGAGCGCGTCGAGATAACGGGCGACGCTCGCCGGAATCTCGCGCCGATCGGCGATTCGCGCGACCGTGCTTTCCATGTCGCTTGCGCGCCGCATGAACCGCGCGACCAGATCGTCGGGCATGCGCGGCCGGGGTCCCTGGGCGTGCGCCGCGACATAGGCTTCGGCATTCCTGCGGGCAGCGGCTTCGTCCCTTGCCGCGCCGGATCTTGCCAGCGCGTCGCGCACGCGGCCGAGAATCTTCTCGCGCGCCGGATCGCCGCCGCGGGCGTTCATCGGCTGCTCGTCTCGATGAACGAGGCGATGCGTTCGACGCCGGACCGGATCGCCGCCGGCGAGGCGGCATACGAAAAGCGCACGTGCTGGCCGTCGCCGGGCACGCGCCGTCCGAAATGGATATCGGCCAGCACCGCGACGCCGGCTTCGTTCAGCAGGCGCTTGCGGAATTCCTCCGAATCGGCGCAGCCGGTGCGCTTGCACGCCTCGGTCACGTTCGGCCAGGCGTAGAACGCGCCGCCCGGGGTTTTGCAGCTGATGCCCGGAACCTCGTTCAGCAGCGAGACGATCAAGTCCCGCCGCTCGAGGAACGAGCGTCGCATCGCCTCGGCATCGGCCTGCGGCCCGTTGATCGCTTCGAGCGCGGCCCACTGGCTGATCTGCGACGCGCAGGAATCGGTATTGGTGATCCAGCGCGTGAACACCGGCGCCAGCGCGCGATTGGCGACATAGCCCAAGCGCCATCCGGTCATCGCCCAGGTCTTCGACGCGCCGTCCGAGATGATCGTGCGCTCGAGCATGCCGGGAAGCGCCGCGAGCGAGGCGAATTCGCCGTCGTAGCACAGCCGCGAATAGATTTCGTCGGCGTAGACCCAGATCTGCGGATGCCGGCGCAGGATCTCGGCGATCACGCCCAGATCCGCCGGCTTGAGGCTCGCGCCGGTCGGGTTGTGCGGCGAGTTCAGGATCAAGAGCCGCGTCTTGGCGGTGATCTTGGCTTCGAGCTCGTGCGGATCGAAGGCGAAATCGCGCGATTCGCGCAGGTGTATCGGCACCGGCAATGCGCCGTTGGCCACGATCTGCGACTCGTAGATCGGGAAGCCGGGCACCGGATAGATCACCTCGTCCTCGGCGCCGAAATCGGTCACCGAGGCGATGGCGTAGGCGATGAAGGGCTTGGCGCCGGCGCCGATCACGACGTCCTCGGGCTCGATCGCAAGTCCTCGCCTCCGGCCCAGATCGCGCGCCGCGGCCGCGCGCAGCTCGTCGATGCCGGCCGATGGCGTGTAGCCATGCTTGCCGGCGCGGATCGCCGCGATCGCGGCGTCCTGGATGTTGGCCGGTGTCGGAAAATCGGGCTGGCCGATGCAGAACGACACGATGTCGCGGCCCTGACGGGCCAGCGCGTTGACTTCGGCGAGAACGACGAATGCATTCTCGGTGCCCAGGCTTTCGCCGCGCCGGCTGATCCTCGGCGCGGGCTTGGCGTCGCGCGGAGCGTTCATCGTGTTTCTCCGTCGACGCGACGTCGGACATAGAGCTCGCGAAACGTGCGCCCGGCCGGTGCCGGCATGTCGCGGCCGTCGGTCCAGCCGCGGCCCAGCGGCAAGCGATGGAGCAGCCGATCGCGGCCGCCCAGCCGGCCTAAGGCACGCACGCCGATGCGGGTGAGCGCACCGAACAGGCGCGGCCGCAAGGCGAGCCACGACCAAGCGCGCAAGCCCGCCCGCTCGGCCCATGGGCGCAGCCGCCGCGCGAACTGTTGCTCGCGCAGCTTGCGCAGCAGGTCGGGCAGCGGGATCTTGACCGGACACACGACGCCGCATTGATTGCACAAGGTCGATGCCTGCGGCAGGTCGAGCGCGTTTTCGAGGCCGATGTACGACGGCGTCAGGATCGAGCCGATCGGCCCGGGATAGACCCAGCCGTACGAATGGCCACCGATGTTCTGGTAGACCGGACAATGATTCATGCACGCGCCGCAGCGGATGCAACGCAATGCCGCGCCGACTTCGCTTCCCAGCACGGCGCTGCGCCCGGCGTCGACCAGAATGAAGTACATATGCCGGGCGCCGTGAAATTCACCGTCGCCGCGGATTCCGGTCAGCACGTCGACATAGTTGGAAATCGATTGCCCGGTCGCCGAGCGCGGCAGCACGCGCATCAGGGTGGCGACGTCTTCGAGCGTCGGCACGATCTTCTCGATGCCCGAGATCGCGACGTGAACGTCGGGCAGGGTTGTCGTCAAGGTGGCGTTGCCCTCGTTGGTCACCAGCACGACCGAGCCGGTCTCGGCGACGAAGAAATTGCCGCCCGAGATGCCCATGTCCGCGGCGAGATAGTGCTTGCGCAGCACCTGGCGCGCCTCGAGGCAGAGCTCGTTGATTTCCATTTTTCTCGCCGTGCCGTGCACCCGGGCGAACAGGTCCGACACCTCTTCCTTGCTCTTGTGCAGCGCCGGTCCGATGATGTGCGAAGGCGGCTCGTAATCGTTGATCTGCAGGATGTATTCGCCCAGATCCGTTTCGACGACCTCCATGCCGGCGCTCTCGATCGCGCGGTCGAGCGCCGACTCTTCGCTCACCATCGACTTCGACTTGATGATCTTGCCGGCGCCGTGGCGCGCGGC
>DATNAR010000336.1:0-8644 GCA_035607385.1 Casimicrobiaceae bacterium | reverse complement strand
GATCGCCTGCCGCGTCAGCGAGAACGCGCCGGAAATCACCGCCTGCGACGCGATCACCGTCGCGGCGGTCGCGAGAATCACCATCGGCAGCAGCGCCCATGCCGGCGCCAGCAGATAGAACGGATTCTTGATCGCCTCCGGCTCGGCAATGATCAGCGCGCCCTGTCCGAAATAATTCAGCACAAGGGCGGGCGCCACCAGATACAGCCAGGCACGCCGGATCGGCGATACGCCGAAATGGCCCATGTCGGCGTACAGCGCTTCGGTGCCGGTGACGGCTAGCACGACCGCCCCGAGGGCGAGAAACGCGGCCAGCGGGTTGCCGGTCAGAAACGAGAATGCGTAAGACGGCAGCAGCGCCATCAGCACCCGCGGGTCCTGCCAGACCGCGGCCGCACCCAATACCGCGATCGTCGCGAACCAGACGCACATCAGCGGGCCGAACAGCCCGCCGACCTTCGCCGTCCCGTGGCGCTGGATCGAAAACAGCGCGAGCAGGATTACCAGGGTCACCGGGATGACATAGCTCTTGAGACCCGGCGCGAGGACTTCGAGGCCCTCGACCGCGGACAGGACCGAGATCGCCGGCGTGATCATCCCGTCGCCGTAGAACATCGCCGCGCCGAAAATTCCCAGGCCCACCAGCCACCAGCGAGCCTGACGGTCTTCCAGCCCGCGCGACACCAGGGCGGTGAGCGCCATGATGCCGCCTTCGCCGTTGTTGTCGGCGCGCATGATCAGCGTCACGTACTTCAGCGTGACGACGATCATCAGCGCCCAGAAGATCACCGACAGGATTCCGAGCACATTGTCGGCGGTCAGCGGCAGCCCGTGCGGCCCGGTGAAGCATTCGCGCAGCGTATAGAGCGGGCTGGTCCCGATGTCGCCGAAGACGACGCCGATCGCGCCCAGGATCAGCGGAGCCGTCGGCCTCTTGGCCGCGTCGGCCGGAGCCGCCACCGCGCCGGCCTGCTGCCCGGTCAGCATGCTCCTTCGTCGGAACGACGCGAAAATCGGATGTTGAGCTGCTTGAGCTTGCGGTACAGATGCGTGCGCTCCAGCCCGGCGCGTTCCGCGACCCGGCTCATGTTGCTCTGTTCCTTGCCGAGCAACTGCTCGAAATAGATCCGTTCGAAGGCTTCGCGCGCTTCGCGCAGCGGCAGCTCGAAAAAGCGCGCGGTGACCTCGGGCGCAAGCGCCGCCGACGGCGGCAGCGCCGACTCGCCGAGAAGGCGCCGCACGTGCTCGCCGGTGATCTCCGTTTCGATCGTCAAGGCGAGATTGGCGATGACGTTGTGCAGGTGGTCGAGATTGCCCGGCCAGTATGCCGCCGCCAGCGCGGACACGGCGCTCGGGTGCAGCGTTCCCAGCGTGCGCTGGCTCGCCGTGATCTCGCGCCAGAAACGCGCGATCAGCGCCGGCATGTCGTCGCGCCGTGCGCGCAGCGGAGGCAGCATGACCGCGCCGGCGGACAGGATCGACAGCAGCGCCGGATCGAAGCGGCCCTCGGCAGCGAGGTTGCCGAGCTGCTCGCTGCTGGTGCAGACCAGAATCGTGTCCTGTTTTTCCAGCTTCGGCAGAACGAAGGCCAGCCCTTTCTGCTCCGCTTTCGAATACGCGCCGATTTCGACGCAGTAGAGCAGCCCGTCGCGCGCTTCCTCGAGCACCTGTGACGGATTTGCGGCAAGCCGCGCGCCGTTGGCGAGGATGACGAACGGCGCGTCCGGCACATGCAGCGCGCGCGCCGCCGTGTCGTGTCCGGCGCCGGGCTCGCCGACGATCAGCACCGGACGGTTGGCGCGCAGCAGCTGCTCGATCGCGCGCTCGACCTCGATCACCGGCGTGCTGGTGCCGAGCGCGGCGAGCGATATCCGGCGCGGCCCCTGACCGGCGGCGGTCTTCAACGCGCGGGTCACCGTCGACAGCAACTTTTGCAGCCCGACCGGCTTTTCGAGAAAGTCGAAGGCTCCGACCTTCGTCGCCTCGACCGCGGTTTCTATCGTCCCGTGGCCCGACATCATTACGACGGGCATCGTCAGCTGGCCGTTCGCCGCCCACTCCCGCAGCAGCGTCACGCCGTCGGTGTCCGGCATCCAGATGTCGAGCAGCACCAGCGCGGGTTGCGTGCGCAGCCGGTAACTTCGCGCCTCCCCGGCATTTTCGGCAACGCTGACTTGATATCCCTCGTCCTGCAGAATCTCGGACAACAGCTCTCGGATGCCGACCTCGTCGTCGACGATCAGAATTTCTTTCTGCTGCGGCATCACGTGTTGGTTCCTTTGAACGGCAAGTACAAGGTCACCACCGCCCCATGCGGAGACCGGTTTCCGATGGTTACCCGTCCATGGTGCTCCTCGGCGATCTTCTTGACGATCGCCAGCCCGAGGCCGGTTCCCTTCGCCTTGGTCGTGACATACGGCTCGAATGCGCGGCGCACGACATCGTCGGGAAATCCGCCGCCGCGATCGCCGATCGACAACGCTACCTCGTCGCCGCGCACCTCGAGGCCGATATCGTACGCGGGGTCGGGCGATTCCGCCTGAGCATCGATGGCATTCTGGAGCAGATTGTGGATCACCTGACGCAACCGAGTCGGCTCGCCGTGAATGACCGGATCGCCCTCCGCAAGGCGGAGCGATACATGGGGCCGCAGATTTTCGTACAGACCGAGTACGTCGAGCAATAGCGCATTGATGTCGACCGGCTGCATCCTTCCCGGGCGCGATTGCCTGGCGTAGATCGCGAAATCGTCGACCATATGCTTCATCGCACCCACCTGCGCGACGATCGTCCGCGTCGCCCGGGCCAGTGCCTCCTCATCGGCGTCCGAAAGCTTGCCGCCGAGCTTGACGGCGAGCCGCTCGGCAGACAGCTGGATCGGCGTCAGCGGATTCTTGATCTCGTGCGCGAGGCGGCGCGCAACCTCCGCCCAGGCGGCATCGCGCTGCGCCTCGGCCAGCTCGGTCACATCGTCGAAGACGACGACAAAGCCGGCAACCGGTTCGCCCGGCAGCCTCGACCCGCGCATCAGCAGCACGCGGCTGTGATTCGACACGGTGACCTCGGCCTGCCGCTGCCACTGGCCGTCGCGCCCGCCCCGGAATCCGTCGGCCACCAGCTCGGCAAAGCCGGCGAGCGCCGGCAGACGGCGTCCCCAGTCGGAAAGCGCCGCATCGATCAAATCGGCCAGAGGCTGCTGCAGGATCACCGCGGCGCTCGGGTTCGCGGTGCGCAGCCGAAATGCACTGTCGAATGCCAGCACGCCGGCCGACAGGTTGGACAGAATGCTTTCGAGATAGGCATTGGCCGTTTCGATCGCGTGCCGGCTCTCCTCGGTCTTTTGCTGCGCTTCGGCCAGCTGCGCGGTCATCGTATTGAACGACTCGGTGAGGACACCGAGCTCGTCACGGCTCTGCACCGGATGCCGGCGGCTGAAGTCGCCTTGCGCGACAGCGCGCGTGCCCTCGGCCAGAAGACCCAGCGGTCCGCTCACCTGCTCGGAGAGCACGACGGCGAGCCCGAGCGCGGAAAAAAGCGCGAGCAGCAACGTCAGGGTCAGCGTGAGCGCATAAAGGCGCTTCAGCGCAACGCGGGAAAACGTTATCTCCTGGTAGTCGCGGTAGCCGGCCTGCACTTTCTCGGCATCGAGCTGCAATTGCCGGGGCACCGGCTCCACGACTTGCAGCAGCCGCAGCGGCTCCCCGGGATCGGACGTGTTGACCGGCACGACGACCCGCAGCAGCATCCCCTGGTCGGTGGTCTGGTCGATCGCCGAGTAGGGTTGCTGCAGCCTCGCACGCCGCAGCGCCTGCGCCGGCGGCGGCTCCGGGGTCAGCGTCGAGCCCGAGATTCCGGCGACGCCCAGGACTCCGCCGCTCGAGGTGAACAGCGACGCCTCGTATATGCCCGCCTGCTCGCTGGCGCGATTGAGCCGCTGCGGCATGCTGGCCGCATCGCCTTCCTGCAGGGTGAGCGCGAGCTGCGAAGCCTTGTTGGTCGTTTCCTTCAGCAGATAGTCGAGGGCACCGCGGCCGAGATTCAATCCGCCTTCGAGCGCCTTGTCGACGCGCACGTCGAACCAAGATTCGATGCTCTTGCCGAGGAACTGCACCGACACCCCGTAAAGCAGCGCGCCGGGCAGCACCGCGACGAGCGCAAAGAGCAGCACCAGGCGGATCGCGAGTCGCGAACCGAACACGCCAGCCTTGAGGTTCTTGCGCAGCCGCCACAGCTGGTACCCGACCAGCCCCATCAGCAGGGCGACCATCGCGCCGTTGAGCACCAGCAGGAGGTTGTAGTTGCTGGCGAAGAGCGCGGTATTCGCGCTCGCGGTGGCGAGCAGGAACAGGAACACCGTGCCCAGGACGGCGCACGCCAGCAGCACGTAGCGCAACGCGCGCGGCGCGAGAATCCTGCTCACGGGGTGAAGCTCCAGCGGAACCACTCCGATTGCAGCGACCAGTCGCGCGAGGCCAGCGCGTTGATCTGGAACGGCTTCGGCAATTGCGCGACATCGAGCCGCAGGCGAACGGCCGCTTCGTACCGCTCGCCGGGGGACAGCGCGTCCTTGCGGACGACCGGTCGCGAGACCACGCGCGAAAGCAGGCGCTCGACCTCATCGAGCGAATCGAACTGCTGGCCCAGAAGTCCGCTGGTCACGCGGTACTGGCGGGTCAGCGGGTTGTAGGTCAGGCGGTATTGCACCGACATCTGCACCACCTTCTGGTCGAGCCAATACCAGCGCGGACGCACGAGCTCGAACTCGAGGACCAGATAGAGCGAGACTCCCTTCTGCAGCGCTTCCTCGAGCGTCGGATTGAACGCGAGGTCGAATTGCGCATTCAGGACATAGCTTTCGTCCTCGGGCAGCAGTTCGGCTGATTTGACCCCGATCGTATCGGCGTGCGCGATCGTTGCCGCCGGCGAGGACAGCAAAGCCATCAGGCACAGCAGGCCGGCGAGAATGCGGCGCATGGACGGGAGCGGCGAGCCGCGCGATCCTTCCGGAAAGACTCAGCTCTTTTGCAGGAGGGCGTAGAAAAACCCGTCGTGATTGTGCGCTGCGCCCGGGGCGGCTGGCAAGAGTTGACCGTCGATCGCGGCGTAGTCCGCCGGCAATGTGAGTCGAATGCGCAACGCATCGCGGTGACGCTCGAGAAACGCAGCGATCTGATCGTCGTTCTCGGCGCCGAATATCGAGCAGGTCGAGTAGAGCAGTCTGCCGCCGCGTTTCAGGCACGGCCACAAGGCGTCGAGCAGGCGACGCTGCTGCGCGACGAAGCCGGCGATATCGGTCTCGCGGCGCTGCCACTTGCCGTCGGGATGCCGCCGCACGATGCCCGAAGCGGTGCACGGCACGTCGGCCAGAATGCGATCGAATGCATCGCCGTCCCACCAGAGGCCCGGTTCGGCGGCATCGGCCGCGACCAGACGCGCATCCAGGCCCAGGCGCGCAAGATTGTCGCGCACGCGCTCGATCCGTGCGGCGTCGACGTCGAGCGCGGTCAGATCGAGTGCGGCAAGCTCGGCCAGATGCGTCGTCTTACCGCCCGGCGCGGCGCAGGCGTCGAGGACGCGCATGCCATCCTGCGCCCCCAACAGCGGTGCAGCGAGCTGGGCGCCGGGGTCCTGCACCGAAAACCATCCGTCGGCATACCCCGGCAGCGCCGGCACGACGGCCGTTTCGTCGAGCACGACGCCAGCCTCGCCGATCGCGTGCGCGCGAATGTCCTGCGCGTGCAGCGCGGCGAGATAGTCTTCGCGCGATAGCTGCCTGCGGTTGACGCGCAAGCTCAGCATCGGCCGCGCATTGCCCGCGTCGAGCACCGCGGCGGCATGCTGCGGATACTCGGCGAACACCCGCTCGATCCACCAGCGCGGATACGAGAAGCGCGCTTCGGGATCGGTCGCGATCTCGCCGAGCAAGGCGTCACGGCGGCGCAGAAAAGTGCGCAGGATCGCGTTGGTCAGACCCCGCGCCGACGTGCGCTTGAGCTGCGCCGTCGCACGCACGGCGGCGTCGACGACCGCATGCGGCGGCGCGCCGGTGTGGATCAACTGGTAGAGCGCAACCCAGAGCAGCGCTTCGACACTGGCGTCGGTCAATGGGCGCTCCGCCAGTGCGTGCACGATCGCACGCGACTCGCCGAGGAAGCGCAGCGTGCCGTAGGAGAGCTCGTGCGCCAGCGCGCGCTCCCCCGGCGGCAAGGGCAAGTCCGCCAGCACGGCCGCAAGCGCATTGCCGGCGAGGACGCGACGGACGACTTTCGCCGCGGACCGCTGCGCGCGCTCCATCGCGGGGCGCGCGACTAGTGTCGTGTCCCGCAACTTCGCTCGATGGTTCGCACCGACACTAGCGCGGCTGCAATCCGCGCTGATACTGCGACGCGAGTGCGAGCAGCCGGCGGATGCGCTCCTCGATCGGCGGGTGCGTGCTGAACAGCCCGGCCAGCCCTCCGTCGTGCAGCGGATTGACGATCATCATCTGTGCGGTCGCCGGATGCTCTTCTGCCGGAGGCAGCGGCAAGCCCTTCGTATAGCGCTCCATCTTCGCCAGCGCGTCGGCGAGCGCCGCGGGGTCGCCGGAAATCTCGGCGCCGCCGCGATCGGCCTCGTACTCGCGCCCCCGGGAAATCGCCAGCTGGATCAGCACCGCGGCGATCGGCGCGAGGATCATCACCAGCAGCGCCATCAGCGGGTTGCGCTCGCCATCGTCACGGTTACCGAAGAACATGCCGAAATGCGCGAGCGCCGATATGGCGCCGGCGATCGATGCGGTGATCGTCGAGGTCAGCATGTCGCGGTTCCGGACATGAGTAAGCTCGTGCGCAAGAACGCCTCTGAGCTCGCGCGCGTTGAGCAACTCGACGATTCCTCGCGTCGCAGCGACGGCGGCATGCTCCGGATTGCGCCCCGTGGCGAACGCATTCGGCTGCGCCTCGTCGATCAGATAGACCCTGGGCATCGGCAGGCCGGCCCGCGCGGCCAGATCGCGCACCGCGCCGTAGAGTTGCGGCGCAGTCGCCGCATCGACCTCGCGGGCGTTGTAGAGCCGGAGCACCATCGCATCGGAAAACCAGTACGCCCACAGATTGGTGGCGAGGCCGAACAGCAGCGCGATCAGCATCCCCTGGCCGCCGCCGATTGCCGCGCCGGCGACGCCGAAGAGCGCCATGATCGCCGCCATCAACAAACCTGTCTTGAACCAGTTGCCGAGCATCGTCGTCATCTCCACATAGCGAGGCATCCGAGTCCCTTAGATGGTCGCGATGCGCGACTAATTCAATCGGATGCCCATGTCGAAACTCGTTCCGACCGCCACCGGATGTCCGGCAAGAAACGCGGCGGCGGAGAGCCGCCGGCCGCCCGCTCGCTGCAACTCCAGCAGCCGCAGCGCGCCGCGCCCGCAGGCGACCAGCAGGCCGTTGCCGTCGGCCCCGACGATCCGGCCGGCGGGACCCGCGCTTGCCGACGCGGGCTCGGCAGCCCAGATCTTGATCGTGGCGCCCTGCAGCCTCGCGAAAGCCCCGGGGGTCGGATTGAAGGCGCGAATCGCGCGGTCGATCGCCGCCGCGTCGTCGTCCCAGCGTATCGCGGCTCCGGCACGCTCGATCTTGCCCGCGTAGTTCGCCGCCGACGCATCCTGCGGCTGCGCGGCGAGGACGCCGGCTTTTCCGAGCATGGCCAGCGTGCGCACGATCGCCCCGGCTCCGGCCGCGGCCAGCTTGTCCGTCAACACGCCCGCGGTGTCGCGCGGCGCGATCGGCACGATCGTGCGCTCGATGACCGGCCCGGTGTCGAGCCCGGCGTCCATTTGCATGATGCTGATCCCGGTCTCCCTGTCGCCGGCGAGCAGAGCGCGCTGGATCGGCGCAGCGCCGCGCCAGCGCGGCAGCAGCGAGGCATGAATGTTGATTGCGCCATGGCGCGGCCACGCGAGCATCGCCGGCGGGAGAATCAGCCCGTACGCGGCCACGACCAGTACATCGATGCGCTCGCCGACCGGCGGCGAAGCGGCTTTGAGGGTCGGCGGTTGAAGCACCGGGAGGCCGCGCCCGATGGCCAGCGCCTTGACGGCGGACGGGGCAAGCTTAAGACCGCGCCCCTGCGGGCGGTCGGGCTGCGTGAGGACCAGCGCGACGTCGTGGCCGGCGTCGAGGATCGCCGCGAGCGCCGTCGCGGCGAACGGTGGGGTTCCGGCGAAAGCTACTCGGAGCGCATCCGCCACGCCGGGTCAGCCCGCGAGCCGCTGCTTTTTCTTCAGCTTGGCCGCAAGCCGCGCGCGCTTGAGCGGCGACAGGTAATCGACGAAGACCTTGCCGACCAGATGATCCATTTCATGCTGAATACATACGGCCAGCATGCCGTCGGTGGAAAGCTCGAACGGATCGCCCCGTTCGTCCTGGGCACGCACGGTGATTCGCGCGGCTCGCTTGACGTTGTCGTAGTAACCGGGGACCGACAGGCAGCCCTCCTCGCACTCGGCTTCGCCCTCGGCGGCCAGGATCGTCGGGTTGATGAAAACCTTGAGGTCGTCGCGCGCTTCGCTGACGTCGATGACGATGATCCGCTTGTGCACGTCGACCTGGGTCGCGGCAAGGCCGACGCCCGGGGCGGCGTACATGGTTTCGGCCATGTCGGCGAC
>DATNAR010000330.1:0-6867 GCA_035607385.1 Casimicrobiaceae bacterium | reverse complement strand
CGCGAGCGCGTGGATCTCGTCGACAATGACGGTTTGCGTCGTCGCCAGCATCTTCCGGCCCGACGCCGAGCCGAGCAGAACGTACAGCGACTCGGGCGTCGTGACGACGATGTGCGGCGGCCGCTTGCGCATGCCGGCGCGCTCGGCCTGCGGCGTGTCGCCGGTTCTGACCAGGGTGCGGATCTCGACATCCGGCGAATCCATCTTTTCGAGCTCTTGTCGAATACCGGCAAGCGGCAGCGAGAGATTCTTCTGGATGTCGTTGGACAGTGCCTTGAGCGGTGAAACATAGACGACCAGCGTTTCGTCGGGCAGCGGCGCCTCGACGCCGCGGCGGACCAGGTCGTCGATGGCGGCGAGAAAGGCGGCCAGCGTCTTGCCGGATCCGGTCGGGGCGGCGACCAGGACGTTGCGGCCTGCCTGGATCGCCGGCCAGGCCCCGGCCTGCGCCTCGGTCGGGGCAGCAAAGTGCTTGCGAAACCAACGGTCGACAGCCGGGTGAAACGAAGCGGTTTTCTTCACGGGAGACAGGCAGCCACGGCAGGGAGGTACAACTACATAAGATAGGGGATAACCGAAAAAGTGCAAGCCCCGAGCGCAACCCGGCTGCTTGTCCCAGGTGAAACCCCGCTTTGGGAGCGCGCTGCGTTATCGCCGTGGCGACGAATCGGGCGCAGCGCGGTCGATCATCGCGCTGTCGGCGCGTCTCCGCTGCCGGTGCGGGCAAGACAGGCACGCACGCGCGCGGCGAGCTGCGGAATCGAAAACGGCTTGGTCAGGAAGTCCGTCGCGCCGAATTCGAAGCCGGCGCGCGTCGTGCTCTCGTCGTCCATCCCGGTCAATACGATCACCGGCAGCGCGGCGGTCGCCGGCCTGGAACGAAGGATCCTGAGCACTTCCAGCCCCCCCTGCTTAGGCATCAGCAGATCCAGCAAGACCAGATCGGGCATCGCGGCGTCGATCAGCGCGAGCGCCTCCTGGCCGCTGGACGCCTCGACAACGTCGTGTCCGGCCTGGGTAAGCGCAAGGTTGGCGAGCGTGCGCAGGTCCGGTTCGTCGTCGACGACCAGGATGCGCGCGCCCCGGCTCGCATCCCGGCCGGACGGTGCCGTGGGCATCGTGTCGGGCAGGTGCCGGGCGCTATGCGGCTCGACGGCCACATCGAGCCCCTCGTACGCGCAGCAGACCTCAATGGCGTACCCGAACTGCTTCGCATAAGCGCGGGCGCGATTCTCGACCTCGGCGATGAAAGCATCGTCGTGTGCGGGATCGTGATGGGTGAGCGCGAGCGCACGCACCCCTGCTGCCGCGGCGATATCGACGGCGTACTCGTAGGTGCTGTGACCCCAGTTCTTCTTCGACGGGTATTCCTCCGGCGTGTACTGAGCGTCGTGAATCACCAGGCCGGCGCCCGCCATGAATCGCGCGTGCCGCCGGTCCCCTTCGTGCGCGATGTAGTCGGCGCCAAGCTGGGCGCGGTTGTCATGCGAGAAGGTTTCGGAGAAAGGCTCGTGGTCGCAGAGGTAGACCAGTACCGCATCGTCCGCCTCGATGCGATAGCCGAGGGTCATCGCCGGGTGATGCAGGTATTGGGCGATGATGCGCACGCCGTTCATTTCGTGCGTTCCTTCTTCGAGCTCCAGGAAGCTGATCGTGGCGGGAAGCTGTCCGATCTCGACGGGAAAATAAGTAAATTCCATCTGGCCGGAAAGGACTTCGCGCAGCGAACCGGCACTGCCCTCCGGGCCGCAGACGGTGATGCGGTTGCCGGCGACAAAGAGCGGGACGAAAAAGGGAAAGCCCTGAATGTGGTCCCAATGGGTATGGCTGAGCAGGATCGTCGCCGTAATGGGAGCTGAGCCGCGCGCCATCATCGCTGCGCCGAGCGCGCGGGCGCCGGTGCCGCAATCGAGGATAAAGGTCGCGCCGGCGTTCGTCGTCACTTCGACGCACGAGGTGTTGCCGCCGAATCGGACCGTGCCAGGGCCCGGTGTCGCAATCGATCCCCGGGTACCCCAGAAGCGTACGCGCACGCGTCCTCCCGTGTTGCCTATGGATATTCTACGTGAAGACCGGTTTCACGAAAGCCCGCGCGCGCCCCCGCGGTCGCTGCGCGAAAGCCAACGCCGGTTGCGCCGCAAAAAGCGCTTGAGCTCGCGCTGTGATTCCTCTCTCGCGATGCCGGACCGCTCCTGGATCCTGCCGGCGAGCTGCCCCTGGACGCCTGCGATGACGCTCAGCCGACTGGAGGTCAGCACGCCCCATCGCTGCTTCAATCTCCCGCGAACCTGCTTCCACACGCCCTCGATGCGATCACGGTTCATGCTGTGATTGTCCACGTTTACGCAGCCGCCTCCGTGCGATAGCGTACATAGTCGGCGAACAGCTACCGAACCGTCACGGCAGCGATCACTTGCGGCACCGGCCGCGTGGAACGAATGTGCACGTCGACCTCGTGCTCCTGCCGATCGTCGGCGAGCACAATGACGTCGCGCTCTTGGGCGATCCCATCGATCGTGACGCTGATCGCGTTCATCATTTCGTCGCCGTCGATCTCGGTCCGCCATACGGTGATTTGATAGCTGGTTTCGCGGTAGCGGTAACGCAACGCGAACCTGCTCCATTCCGGAGGCATGCATGGCGCGACCCGGAGGGTATCTCCTTCCAGCTTGAGGCCGAGCAGTGCTTCGACGACGAGCCGGTACATCCAGCCAGCCGAGCCGGTGTACCAGGTCCAGCCGCCGCGGCCGGTGTGCGGCGCCAGCGCGTAGACATCGGCGGCAACGACGTAGGGTTCGACCTTGTAAACCGCAACGGCCTCGGGCGTTCGAGCGTGGTTAAGGGGGTTGATCATCTGCGTCAGCTCCCAGGTGCGCGCATTGTCGCCCAGCGCCGCGAACGCCATCGCGGCCCAGATCGCCCCATGGGTGTACTGGCCACCATTCTCCCGCACACCCGGCACGTAGCCGCGAATGTATCCGGGCTCGAGATCGGAAGTATCGAACGGCGGATCGAGAAGCTGGATCAACGCGTGGTCGCGACGAACCAGGCGCGCGCTGACCGCGTTCATCGCAGCCCGCGAGCGTGCGGCATCCCCCGCCCCCGAAAGTACCGCCCAGCTCTGGGCGACCGAATCGATCTGACACTCGGCGTTGGTGATCGAACCCAGCGGCGAGCCGTCGTCGAAGTACGCGCGCCGGTACCACTCGCCATCCCAGCCGCTCTTCTCGATCTGTTGGCGCAGCTGCATCGCTTCCATAGCGCAACGGTCGGCGAACGACGGGTCATTGCGCAGACGCGCCACCTTGGCAAATTCGCCCAGAACGTGACAGAGAAAAAAGCCGAGCCATACGCTCTCGCCCTTGCCGTACCGGCCGACAAGGTTCATGCCGTCATTCCAATCGCCCGACCCGATCAGTGGCAGGCCATGGACGCCGAACCTCAAGCCATGGAGAAGCGCCTGGACGCAATGCTCATAGACGGTCGCGCGCCGGTCGGAATGCGCCGGCAAGTCATAGTACGAGTCGTCTTCGGCATTCACCGGCCGGCCGTCGAGGTAACGGGCGGTTTCGTCCAGAATCGAGAGGTCGCCGCTGGCCAGGATATAGCGGGATGCCGCGAGAGGCAGCCAGAGATAGTCGTCCGAGCAATGCGTGCGCACGCCGCGGCCCGATCCCGGATGCCACCAGTGCTGGACGTCGCCTTCGATGAATTGTCTGCTCGCGCAAAGCACGATCTGATCGCGCAGCAGCTGCGGTTTGGCGTGCACCAGCGCCATGGCGTCCTGCAGTTGATCACGGAACCCGTAGGCGCCGCCCGACTGGTAGAAGCCGCTGCGCGCCCAAAGGCGACACGCGATCGTCTGGTAGATCAGCCAGCCATTGGTCAGCACGTTGAGCGCGATATCCGGCGTGTCGATCTGCACGGCTGTCAGCGTGTGCCGCCAGTGCTCGATCACGCCGGCGAGCGCATCTGCGGCGGCTGCGGATCCGCGGAAGCGCAGCAGCAGCTGGCTGGTGGAGTCGGCGTTGCCCGCCGCACCGAGCCGGAAAACCGTCTGTTGGTGCTGTCCGTCGGCGAGGTCGAACGCGACCTGCATGGCGGCGCACGGGTCCAGTCCCGCGCCGGTCTTGCCGGATAGTCTCGTCCGATGCATCGCGGCCGGGTCGCGGAGCGTGCCGTTGCGGCCGAGGAATTCGGCCCGCGAACCCGTCACGGTTCGCGTTGGTTCGTCGACGTCGAAGAATGCGACGCAGTCCGAGAATTCGCTGTTGTAGGCATTGCGCGCATACAACGCCCCATGCCTGGCGTCGATCTGGGTCGACACGTGCATCGCGGACTTGGCGCGGAGGTCCCCCAGGACCCACTCGACGTAACCGGTCGCGGACAGCCGTCGCATCCGCCCCGAGTCGTTGTGCACTTTCAAGCTGAAAAACTTGACCGCTGCGTCAATCGCCACGAAGACGGTGAGCTCCGAGCGAATCCCGTCCTCGGTATGCTCGAAAACGCTGTAGCCGAATCCGTGCCGGGTGACGTAAGGATTCGAGCCGGGGCAGGGAGAGGAAGTCGCTGACCAGAAATGGCCGGTTTCCTCGTCGCGCAAGTACACCGCCTCTCCGCTCGGATCGCTGACCGGGTCGTTGTGCCACGGCGTGAGCCTGAACAGATGCGCGTTCTCGCTCCACGTGTAGCCGAGCCCGCTTTCCGACACGACGCTGCCGAAGCGAGAGTTGGCAATGACATTGACCCATGGCGTAGGCGTTGTTTTTCCCGCGCCGGGCGCAATGACGTATTCGCGTCCATCCGGCGAGAATCCTCCGATCCCGTTGAACAGGATCAGATCGTCTTGCGGCGGAGCGACTTCGCTGGAGCCCTGTGGCCGGTAGGCGTGGATCGGAGCGAGCCGCGGGATTCGTACCTCGGCGGGCACGCGACGGTTGACCTGTTCGGCCAGCGTCCCGCGGCTGTCGACGATGATCGCGCGGGCGACCGACTCGAACAGCGTGCGGTCTTCGGAGGAAATCTGCTCGGCGTGGCGCACGAAAATGCCGCCGGGCCGATCGACGAAGCGGGCTTCGACGCCGGCAGCGATCAGGCCCAGGATCTGTTCCTGCAGCCGCTGCCGGTAGACGTCGTGATCTTCGTTCCAGATGACCAGGTCGACCGACAGTCCCTTCAGCCGCCAATAGGCATGTGCCTGCACGAGCTGCCGAACAAGGTCGATGTTGCTGGCGGCCGATATCTGCAGCAACACGATCGGCAGGTCGCCGGAAATCGCGTAGCCCCACAGCCCGGATTGCCCCCGGCGATTCCTGACCAGAACGCTCGCGGCTGCGCGCAACGATGCATTGGCGTAGATGACCGAACTGGCAAGGCGGCCATACAGCTGCGAATCGGCTTCGGTGGCGTTGAGCTGCTGCAGCACCACCTGGCTGTGCGTCCAAGTCAGCTCGAACACGCGGTCCACCAGGCGGCGATCCTGATATTTATCGACCAGACGCAATACGCCGTCGCGCGTCTCGCTGGCACCTGAGACCATGTCGATCACCACCGTGGCGCCGGCGTCGACGATCATTTGGTGGCGGATCGCCGCAACCGGATCCAGCACGGAGCCGGCCGTGTTGGGCAGCGGGCCGGGATCGATCATCGCGCGTGGAGCAGCGGTCGAACCGCCGCGTCCGATAAAGCTCATGCGATCCGTCTCGAACGAAATTCGCGTGCCGTCTGCGCCATGCACAGTCATCAGGTGGAACATCCAGGGAACCTGCTCTTCCTGCGAGCGTGGGCGCCGGCTGCAAAGAATGGCGCGCCGCTGCTGGAGAATCTCGGTCTGCACAAAGAGGTTGCTGAACGCCGGATGCAGCGCGTCCGCGGCCGCCGGCGCCAGAACCAGCTCGGCGTAGCTGGTCACGTCGATCGCGCGCGCGGCCCGCGACCGGTTCGTTATATGGACGCGGCGAACCTCGATGTCGTCTTCCGGCGAAACGACTATCTCGGTATGCGTCTCCCAGTCGAAATCCCTGCGGCGAAACTCTGCCCGGCCTTCGGAAAAGATGGCCTCGTAATTTTCGCCCTGCTTGAGAGTCGGCTGATACGCGGTCGACCAGAACTCTTTGCTGGCCGCGTCCCGGAGATAGCAGAACGTGCCCCAGTTGTCCGCGGTGCCGTCTTCGCGCCAGCGGGTCAGGGCCAGATCCCGCCACCGGCTGCTACCGCCTCCGGCGTTGGTCACCATCACGTGGTAGCGGCTGTTCGACAGCAACTGCACCTCGGGAATCGTCGTGTCCGGGCTGGTGAGGACACGCACCGGCAGCGAGGGCCCGGCGCCGCCGGCATGGAGGTCGGAAAGTTCGGTCGTGCGCGGATGAAACAACGCGGCCCGCGGGATGCGTTCCTGCAGGAGAAGGAGGGTCGCCTGCAAGAGCGGATCCGACTCGAAGCGCTTTTGCATCGGGCGTGACAGAAGCACATAGGCCAGCGACAGCAGGCTCATGCCCTGGTGATGCGTCATGAATGATCGGACCACCGCGCTCGATTCCCCGCGACGTTGCCGTGACGGCGTGTAATCGATCGCCTCGAACAAGCCCAGCCTGCCGGCCAATCCCGCAGCCGCCAGACGCTGCAGATTGAGGCATGCGGCCTCGGGCGCGACCATCAGGGCGAGTGCCGACGCGTACGGCGCCACGACCAGATCCTCGGCCAGCCCGCGCTTTAACCCCAAACCGGGAACGCCGAAGGCGCGGTACTGATAATTGAGATGAACGTCGACGGTGTTGTAGCCGCACTCCGACATTCCCCACGGTACGCCGCGTTGCCGTCCATATTCGATCTGTCGCTCCACCGCCGCCACGTAGGTCTGGTCGAGCA
>DATNAR010000322.1:0-7928 GCA_035607385.1 Casimicrobiaceae bacterium | reverse complement strand
GAACGCCAGCCTCGAACAGCGCAACGCAGAGCTCGCGATCATCAATTCGATCCAGCAGGGTCTCGCCGCCGAGCTGGACTTTCAGGCGATCGTCGATCTGGTCGGCGACAAGCTGCGCGAAGTCTTCGACACGCCTGACCTCGGCATTCGCTGGCACGATGAAAAGACCAACCTCAGCCACTATCTCTACGCCTTCGAGCATGGCAAGCGGCTGACCATTGCGCCTCGACCGCCAGCCCCGGGCGGCCTGTTCGAGACGCTGCGCAGGACGCGTCAGCCCTTGGTCCTCAATACCGCGCTGGATTACGAAAAAATGCCGGGCGGAACGGTGCCTGGAACGGACACCAGCAAGTCGTTGATTGCCGTTCCGATCATCAGCGGCGACCGCGTGCTCGGCACGATCGTGATCGAAAACTTCGAGCGGGAGAATGCGTACGGCGAATCCGAGGTGCGGCTGCTCACGACGATCGCCGTGTCGCTGGGCACGGCGCTCGAAAACGCGCGGCTGTTCGACGAGACGCAGCGGCTGTTCAAGGCCGAGCAGCAGCGCGCCGCCGAACTGGCGATTATCAACAGCGTCCAGGAAGGCCTGGCGTCGAAGCTCGAAATGCAGGCGATCTACGATCTGGTCGGCGACAAGATCAAAGAGATATTCGCTGCCGATGTGGTTGGGATCAGGCTGTTCGACGCAGAAGCCAATTTGGTTCGCTACGTCTTCCTCCTCGATCACGGCGAACGTTTTCATCCGGAATCGGGTCCGCCAGCCGGGTTCACCCGGGAAATTCTGCGCACGCGGCAACCCATCGTCATTCACACGGTCGACGAATTGAACAAGCGGATGGTGGAACTGGGTGCCAAGAACATAGGCGGCGACACGGTAGACAACTCGTTCATCTACGTTCCTATCCTGCACGGCAATGCGGTCAATGGCGTGATCACCGTGGGGAAGCAACTCGCCCACGCCTTTTCGGATTCGGACGTGAGTCTGCTGACCACGCTCGCCAACGCCATGAGCGTAGCGCTGGAAAACGCGCGCCTCTTTGACGAGACGCAGCGACTCTTCAAAGCAGAGCAGCAGCGTGCCGCCGAACTGGCCATCATCAATTCGATCCAGGAAGGGCTCGCCGCCGAACTGAACTTCCAGGCCATAGTCCACTTGGTCGGCGACAAGCTGCGCGAAGTATTCAACACCGGCGATCTAGGCATTCGTTGGCACGATGAAAAGACCAACCTGAGCCACTATCTCTACGCGTACGAACACGGCAAACGCCTGACTATTTCACCTCGACCGCCTGCTCCGGGCGGCATGTTCGAGACGATGCGCAGGACCCGCCAGCCGCTGGTCATTAACACTGCAGCGGAATACGCAAACATGCCTGGCGGCTCACTTCCCGGCACGGACTCCAGCAAATCGTTGATCGCCGTTCCGATCATCAGCAGTGACCGCGTGCTCGGAACGATCGTCATCGAGAACTACGAGCGCGAGCATGCGTACGGCGACTCCGAGGTGCGCCTGCTTGGCACGATCGCCGCGTCGCTGGGCACCGCGCTCGAGAACGCGCGGCTGTTCGACGAGACGCAGCGGCTGCTGAAGGAAACCGAGCAGCGCAACGCAGAGCTCGCGATCATCAACTCGATCCAGCAGGGGCTTGCCGCCGAGCTGGACTTCCAGGCGATCGTCGATCTGGTCGGCGACAAGCTGCGCGAGGTCTTCGCGACTCCGGATCTGGGCATCAATTGGTACGACGAGAAAGCCCACCTGCTCCACTACCTGTACGCGTACGAGCACGGCAAGCGGCTGAGCATTACGCCTCGGCAGCCCGTTCGGGATGGCCTGTTCGAGACGATGATGCGGACGCGCCAACCGCAAGTGGTAAACACGCTCGCCAGCATCGGCGCCGCGATTCCCGGAACCGACCAGAGCAAGTCGATGATCGCGGTGCCGATCATCAGCAGCGACCGCGTGCTCGGGATGATCGGGATCGAGAATTACGAGCGCGAGAACGCCTACGGGGAGTCCGAGCTGCGCCTGCTCGGGACGATTGCCGCGTCGCTCGGAACCGCTCTCCAGAACGCGCGACTGTTCGACGAGACGCAGCGTCTGTTCAAAGCCGAGCAGCAGCGCGCCGCGGAGCTCGCGGTCATCAACAGTATTCAGCAAGGCATGGCCTCGAAGCTTGACTTCCAGGCCATCGTCGATCTGGTCGGCGACAAATTACGCGAGGTGTTCGGGACCGGCGACATCGGCATTGCCTGGTGGGACGAGAAGGCTAATCTGGTTCACCACTTGTATGCCTACGAGCACGGTGTGCGGCTGACCATTCCGCCGGTTACGCCGAAGTCAGGCGGACTCACGGACACCATGCTGCGGACCCGTCAGATCCTGATCGCCAACACGCTGGCCGAGCAGAAAGCGAAGGGGATGGGCGATCCGGTCCCGGGTACTGATCAGAGCCTGGCCATTGTCAGGGTGCCCATCGTCGGCAGCGATCGCGTTCTCGGAACGATGCAGCTCGAGAACTACGAGCGTGAGAACGCCTACGGCGAAGCGGAGGTACGTCTGCTCAGTACGGTCGCCGCGAGCATGGGCGTGGCGCTGGAGAACGCGCGGCTCTTCGACGAAACGCAGCGGCTGCTGAAGGAAACCGAGCAGCGCAATGCCGAGCTCGCGATCATCAACAGCGTGCAGGCGGCGCTGGCGGCCGAACTCAACATCCAGGGCATCTACGACGCGGTCGGCGACAAGATACGGGAGATCTTCCAGAACCGGGACATGGGGATCCGCATCTACGATCCGAAGACCGACCTGATCCACTATCCGTACACCTACGAGAGCGGGGAACGCCTGACCCTCGATTCCGAGCCGCTCGGCGGAAAGGGATTCGCCTCGCACGTTCTTCGCACCCGCGAGACGCTGGTCATCAACGAGAACATGGCGCAGGAGTCGCAGAAGTACGGCTCCTACACGCTGCCGGGCACCCAGACGGAAAAATCCGTCGTGCTGGTGCCGATGGTCGTCGGCGATCAGGCGCGCGGAGTCATCAGCATGGCCGATCTGGAGCGCGAGCACGCGTTCAGCGACTCCGACGTGCGCCTGCTCCAGACGCTGGCCAACAGCATGAGCGTGGCGCTCGAGAACGCCCGGCTGTTCGACGAAACGCAGCGCCTGTTCAAGGAAAGCGAGCAGCGCGCCGCAGAGCTCGCGATCATCAACAGCGTGCAGCAGGCGCTCGCCGCCGAGCTCAACATGCAGGGCATCTACGACGCCGTCGGCGACAAGATCCGCGAGATCTTCAACCAGGCGGACGTGGGCGTGCGCATCTACGATCCGCAGACGGGCCTGATTCACTACCCGTACCTCTACGAAGCCGGCCAGCGAATTTCCGTGGCGTCACGGCCCCGGACCACGTCGGGCTTTTCGGATCATGTCCTGACCACCCGCGAAACGGTGGTGATCAACGAGAATATGGACCAGGAGGCGAAAAAATACGGCAGCTTCATCTTCCCGGGCACAAAGTCTGAAAAATCGCTGGTGTTCGTCCCGCTGGTCGCCGGCGACCAGGCGCGCGGATTGATCAGCCTGGCGGACATGGAGCGGGAGCACGCGTTCAGCGAATCCGACGTGCGGCTGCTGCAGACGCTGGCCAACGCGATGAGCGTCGCGCTCGAAAATGCGCGCCTGTTCGACGAAACGCAGCGGCGGACCCGCGAGACCGCCGCCCTTGCCGAGGTCGGCCGCGACATTTCGTCGACGCTGGACCTGGCGACGGTGATGGACCGTATCGCTCGTCACGCCAAGACCTTGCTCAACGCGGGCAGCAGCGCCATTTTCCTGCCCGACGCCGGCGGGCAAAGCTACCGCGCGATCGTCGGCGTCGGCGACATCGCGGAGGCGATCCAATCGACGGTGATCAACGTGGGCGAGGGCATCATCGGCAGCCTGGTCCAGAGCCGCCGCGCCGAATTCATCAACGACACCGGCGCCGATCCGCGTGCGATCCAGATTCCGGGCACGCGGAAGGAGGAGCACGAACGGCTTATGGTGGCTCCGCTGATGGCGGGCCAAACGGTAAAGGGCGTGATGGCCGTGTGGCGCACCGAGGGCCAGCCGTTCGGCGACACGGACCTCGAGTTCCTGGTCGGTCTTTCCTTGCAGGCCACCGTCGCGATCGAAAACGCGCGCCTGTTCGCCGAATCGCAGCAGCGGGCGGCGGAGCTCGCGACCGTCAACACGGTCTCGCAGCAGCTCGCCGGCAAGCTGGATCTCGCCAATCTGCTCGATCTCGTGGGCGAGCAGATCCGCACGGTGTTCAAGGCGGACGTTGCCTATGTCGCCCTGCTCGACCGGCGCACCGGCATCATCGAATTTCCCTACCAGTACGGGGACCACCTGAATCCGCTCAAATACGGCGAAGGCCTGACCAGCAGGATCATCCGGTCGGGCAAGGCGCTGATCATCAACCGCGACACCGACCGGCGCACTCTCGAGCTCGGGGCCATTGTCATCGGCAAGCAGGCGATGTCGTACCTTGGTGTGCCGATCCTGGTGGCTGGGACGTGTCAGGGAGCGATCAGCGTGCAAAGCACGCAGCGGGAAGGCGTCTACGACGCCGACGCCGAGCGCCTGCTGTCCACGATCGCCGCCAATGTCGGCGTGGCGCTGCAGAATGCGCGCCTGTTCCAGGAGGCGCAGGAGGCGCGGGCCGCGGCCGAGGCCGCCAACGAAGCCAAAAGCTCGTTCCTGGCGACGATGAGCCACGAGATCCGCACACCGATGAACGCGGTGATCGGCATGAGCGGCCTGCTGCTCGATACCAAGCTCGATGCCGAGCAGCACGACTACGTCGCAACCATCCGCGAATCGGGCGATGCGCTGCTTACGATCATCAACGACATCCTCGACTTTTCGAAGATCGAAGCCGGGCGCATGGACATCGAGGCGCAGCCGTTCGATCTGCGCGACTGCGTCGAGTCGGCTCTGGACCTGGTCACCGCGCGGGCCGTGGAGAAGAACCTGGACACCGTCTACGTGTTCGAAGGCGATATTCCCGCGGCTATCGTCGGCGACGTGACACGCCTGCGCCAGATCATGCTGAACCTGCTGTCGAACGCGGTGAAATTCACCGAGTCGGGCGAGGTCGTGCTGACGGTCGTCGCCAAGCCGATAGCATCGGATCGAGTCGAGCTCACCTTTTCGGTCCGCGATACCGGCATCGGCCTGTCGGCCGACGAGATGAGCCGCCTGTTCCAGTCCTTTTCGCAAGCCGACTCGTCGACCACGCGGAAATACGGCGGCACCGGCCTCGGCCTCGCGATCAGCAGGCGCCTGTCGGAGTTGATGGGCGGACACATGTGGGCCGAGAGCGATGGACCCGGCAAGGGGTCGACGTTCCTGTTCAGTATCCAGGCGCCCATCGCCGAGCTTCCGGCCGCGCGGCAGCGCGACTTCGTCGGCGTGCAGCCCGAGCTGGAAGGCAAGCGCCTGCTGGTCGTCGACGACAACGCCACCAACCGCCGCGTCTTGAGCCTCCAGGCCGCCAAATGGGGAATGAAGTGCCGCGCCACCGGTTCTCCATCCGAGTCGCTGTCGTGGCTGGAGGCGGGCGAGGCATTCGACCTCGCGGTGCTGGACATGCACATGCCCGAGATGGACGGGATCGATCTCGCGCGGAGGATTCGCGAGCGGAATGCCATGCTGCCGCTGGTGCTGTTCAGCTCGCTGGGAAGGCGCGAAGCCGGCGATGACGAGCGCCTGTTCAACGCGTACCTCGCCAAGCCGATCCGCCAGTCGCAGCTGTTCGATACGCTGGTGAGCCTTCTTGCGCGCGATGTTGCACCCAAGATCGAAGCCGCGCCGGGCAAGCCGCAGCTCGACCCGCATCAGGCGGAGCGGCACCCGCTGCGCATCCTGCTGGCCGAGGACAACGTCGTCAACCAGAAGTTGGCGCTGCGCCTGCTGCAACAGATGGGTTACCGGGCCGACCTCGCGTCGAACGGGATCGAGGCGATCGAATCGGTGCGCCGTCAGACCTACGACGTCGTGCTGATGGATGTGCAGATGCCCGAGATGGATGGACTGGAAGCCTCGCGCCAGATCAACGCGCGATGGCAGCCGGGAGACCGGCCACGCATCATCGCGATGACGGCCAACGCGATGCAGGGCGATCGCGACATGTGCCTGGCCGCGGGCATGGACGATTACCTGACCAAGCCGATCCGCGTCGAGCGCCTGGTCGAGGCGTTGAACCACGCGTCCGCGCGAAAGGACCGATGATGAGCGCGCCGGCGATCGATGCCGCGACATTCAATGCGCTGAAGGAAACGACGGGGGCGGAGTTCGTGCTCGAGCTGGTCGACACCTTCCTGCAGGAGGCGCCGGCGATGCTCGAGGACCTGCGCGGCGCGCTTGCGGCGAAAGACGCGGACAAGTTCCGCCGGATCGCGCATACACTGAAATCGAACAGCAACACGTTTGGCGCGCTCACTCTCGGCGCGATGGCGCGGGAGCTCGAGCTTTCGAGCGCATCGAAGGTGAGCGAGGGCGACGCCAAACCGGTCGATGCGCTGGCTGGCGAATTTTCGCGCGTGGCGGCGGCCTTGACAGCGTTGCGTCATGCGTGAGCTGCGGAGCGGGCCGGGCCGCCTTCTGGTGGTCGACGACAACAAGGTCAACCGGCTGCTGCTGACGCGGAATCTGGAACTGCAGGGACACAGCGTCGCATCGGCCGAGAACGGCCGCGTCGCGCTGGAGTTGCTGCGGCGCGAAGCCTTCGACCTGCTGCTGCTGGACATGGAAATGCCGGAGATGGATGGCTTCCAGGTGCTCGAGCAGCTGGCCGGCGACCGGCAGCTGCGCGACCTGCCGGTCATCGTCACGTCGTCGCTCGAAGGCGTCGAGAACGTCGTCCGGTGCATCGAGCTCGGCGCCGAAGACTATCTATCCAAGCCCGTCAACCCCGGGCTGCTGAAAGCGCGCATCGGAACCAGCCTCGAGAAAAAGCGCCTGCGCGACCAGCAGAAAGAGCTGATGCGCCGCTTCGCCACGCCGGAAGTGGAGCAGGATCTGCAAACTTCCGGTTTCTCGCTGGGCGGCAAGCTGGTCCACGCGGCGGTGATGTTCTCCGACATCCGCGGCTTTACTTCACTGGCCGAATCGCAGCCGCCCGAGGAGACGATCGAGCTGCTCAATACCTATTACGAGCTGATGTTCGACGCGATCAGCGGGCACGGGGGCATCGTTACGCTGATGATGGGCGACGGACTGATGTCGGTGTTCGGGGCGCCGGTGCCCCTCGTCGACCACGGCGAAAGCGCCGTGCGCGCCGCGCAGGAAATGGTCGAGCTGGTCGACCTGTTCAACGTCGAGCGCACGGCCGCCGGAAAGGCGCCGATCAGGATCGGCATCGGGATCGCCTCCGGCGAGATGGTGGCTGGATACACGGGGACCAACAAGCGCGCGACTTACACCTGCATCGGCGACACCGTCAATCTCGCGGCGCGGCTCGAGACGCACACCAAGGTCGCCCAGCGCGTCATCCTGATCGACGAGGCCACCCGCTCGTCGTTGAGCGAGCGCATCGCGGTCGAGCCGCTCGGCCCCGTGCCGCTCAAGGGCAAGGCGGTCGCGGTGGAGATCTTTGCCGTCGATCCGGGTCAGCGTTAGTTTGGAATTGAAAAGCTCACCAGGACCGGCGATATCGTCGCGGGCAGCGCCGCGGCATCCGCGCGCCACGCTTTCGCAATTGCTGGCAGCGTCGATTCGCGGCCATCCCGAGGCGGTGGCGATCGTCGCCCCGGGTAAGCCTGCGCTGACGTATGGCGACCTCGGACGCAAGATCGATACGATCGCAGCCGGTCTGGCTGCAGCGGGCTTCGGGCGGGGTGCGCGCATCGGTATTGCACTGCCCGACGAGACCGACGTCGCGATC
>DATNAR010000249.1:0-3453 GCA_035607385.1 Casimicrobiaceae bacterium | reverse complement strand
TCAGGCGCGGACAGCGCTACGGGTTTATCCGCTTTGGCTCGAGGGTCGATGTCTACGTTCCGGCCAGCGCGGCGCCCAGGGTCGCCGTCGGTGACGTCGTCCATGCGACGACGACGGTGCTGGCGGAGCTCGCCTGACGCGGCACCGGACCACGTCGCCGCGACCGAGCTGATTTGCGGGGCCGGACGCCAGCTGCTAGTCTGTCCGCATGGGGGATTTCCAGCAGGAACGTGCACTGATCAAGAACCGCGTACGCCGGCGCGGGATTTATCTGCTGCCGAATCTGTTCACGACGGCGGCGCTGTTCGCCGGCTTCTACGCGATCGTGCAGGCGATGAACGGCCGATTCGATCAGTCGGCCATCGCGATCTTCGTCGCTGCGGTGCTGGACAGCCTCGACGGACGCGTCGCGCGGCTCACCAAGACGCAGAGCGCTTTCGGTGCCGAGTACGACAGCCTGTCGGACATGGTGTCGTTCGGCGCCGCGCCGGCGCTCGTCGTCTACGAGTGGACGCTGCGCGGCATGGGGAAGCTCGGCTGGATCGCGGCCTTCGTCTACGTTGCGGGCGCTGCATTGCGGCTCGCGCGCTTCAACACGATGCTGGAGGTGGCAGACAAGCGTTACTTCCAGGGGCTGCCCAGCCCCGCCGCGGCCGCCCTGGTCGCCGGCTTCGTCTGGATCGCCGACGACAACGCGATCGATCCGGAAAGCATCCGCTGGCTTGCCTGGGCGGTCACCGTCTTTGCCGGGCTGACGATGGTCAGCAATCTCAAGTACTACAGCTTTAAGACGATCAACCTCCGACGCAGCGTGCCGTTTCTCGCGATATTGTCGATCGTGCTCGTCCTCATGCTGATTCTCTACCAGCCGGCGATCGTCCTGTTCGCCGGCGTTGTCATCTACGCGCTGGCCGGCTACGCCTGGTCGGGCTGGCTGGCGCTCAAACGCCGGCGCGGCTGAGCGGCCCTCTGACCGGAGCGCAAGCCCGCGGCGCGGCAAGGCACTTCCAAACGTAGCCTCGGGCCGTTGCGCGGTGCCGCAAATCCCGCTATAGTCGTTTTATGAGCAGCCCGGCCCGTGCCCTTGCACCCGATGCCCCGATCGCCATTCTCGGCGGTCTGCTGCTGCTGCGCCCCGCGCGCAGATAAAATCCCCCCCTTTTTAGAGCAGTGCCCGCGCCACCCGAAACCCGGGTGACTGTTGCACGTTAGACGCATTCGCGACGAGGACCGCCATGGAAGCTGATCCGTCGAAAAAGTACCGCCCGTTTCCGCCGATCGATCTCCCCGATCGACGCTGGCCATCGCAAACGATCACCCGGCCGCCGATCTGGCTGTCGACCGATTTGCGCGACGGCAACCAGGCGTTGATCGAACCGATGGACGCCGAGCGCAAGCTGCGCATGTTCCGGCAGCTGGTGAGGATCGGATTCAAGGAGATCGAAGTCGGATTTCCCTCGGCGTCGCAGACCGATTTCGACTTCGTGCGCCGCCTGATCGAGGGCAATCTGATTCCCGACGACGTGACGATACAGGTGCTGACGCAGTCGCGCGACGAGCTCATCCGGCGTACGTTCGACTCGGTGCGCGGCGCCAAGCGCGTGATCATGCATCTGTACAACCCGACGGCGCCTTTGTTCCGGCGCGTCGTCTACGGCAAGGACAAGGCGGGGATCGTCGAGATCGCGGTCAACGGCACCGAGCTTTGCCGCCGATGCGCGGCCGAGCAGCCCGGCACCGATTGGCGCTACGAATATTCGCCGGAAACGTTCACGATGACCGAGCTCGACTTCGCCAAGGAGATCTGCGAGGCGGTCATGGACGTGTGGGAGCCGACGCCGGCGAAGCCGATCATCCTGAACCTGCCGGCGACGGTCGAGGTCTCGACGCCGAACGTCTACGCCGATCAGATCGAATGGATGCATCGCCATCTGTCGCGGCGCGACAGCGCGCTGTTGAGCCTGCATCCGCACAACGACCGCGGCACCGGCGTCGCCGCCGCCGAGCTTGCGGTCATGGCCGGCGCCGACCGCATCGAAGGCTGCCTGTTCGGCAACGGCGAGCGCACCGGGAACGTGTGCCTCGTCACGCTGGCGATGAACCTGTACTCGCAGGGCATCGATCCCGGCCTCGATTTTTCCGACATGGGCGTCATCATCCGCACCGCCGAGTACTGCACCGATCTGCCGGTGCATCCGCGCCATCCGTACGCGGGCGAGCTGGTATTCACCGCGTTCTCCGGCTCGCACCAGGACGCGATCAAGAAAGGGCTCGCCGCGCAGACCGAGGCCGAGTCGGCCGGCAGGACGCTGTGGGAAGTGCCGTATCTCCCGATCGACCCCGCCGACGTCGGCCGCACGTACGAGGCCGTCATCCGGGTCAACAGCCAGTCGGGCAAGGGCGGCATCGCATACCTGCTCGAGCGCGATTACGGCCTCGCGCTGCCGCGCCTGCTGCAGATCGAATTCAGCCAGGTCATCCAGCAGATTACCGACTCGACCGGCAAGGAGCTTTCCGCGTCCGAAATTCATTCTGCGTTCGAGCGCGAATATCTGCGGGCCGCAGCCCCCATCGCGTACGTCGACCATCGCGCGCAGCACAGCGTCGCCGACGGCGCGATCGAGCACCTGACGGCGCGGCTCAAGATCGACGGCGTGGAAACGGTGCTGTCCGGCGACGGCAACGGACCGGTCGATGCCTTCATACACGCGCTGCGCGCCGCGACCGGACTCGACGTGCACGTGCTCAATTACCACGAGCACGGCGTGGGCAGCGGCGAGGATGCGACGGCGGTCGCCTACGTGCAGCTGCGGGTCGGTGCCGATCGAACCTGTTACGGCGTCGGTCTCGATCCGAATATCGTTACCGCGACACTGCGCGCGGTCATCAGCGCGACCAATCGCGCGGTCGAGCGCGGCTGGGCGAGCTTGCCGCAGGCAAGACAGGTCGCGAATGCCTGACCGCGGCGGCCGCCGCGCGGTCGCCGTCTAGCTCCCACACGCGTGCCGGCGTCGACCATCGAATCGTCGCCGCCCGCCGGCGAGCAGGCGGCGCTGCCCGCCTCGTTTCGCGTCGGCGGGGCCGAGCTCAGTCCCTGGCCGGACGCCCAGAGCGTCGCCCCGCTGTCGGCGCCTCTGATGGCCATCACGACGTTCACAGATCATGCGGACTATCATCCGCCGTTGCTCGCCGCGGCGCTCGCGGCCGAAAACGATCCGCGCTTTCGCGGCGAAATGTTTCGCGGCGCGTGCGGGACCAAGGTGCGCAATATCCCGGCCTGGGACGGCGCCGCGGCCGCGCTGATCCACAGCCGCGCGCTGATGCTGGCGCACCACACGCTGTCGCGCCGGCCGGTCTATGCGGACGACAGCTGGGGCAGCATCTACCGCACCGGCGACTATTGCATGCCGCACAGCCACTTGCGCGCCAACGCGAGCATCGTCTATATGCTCG
>DATNAR010000127.1:0-6847 GCA_035607385.1 Casimicrobiaceae bacterium | reverse complement strand
GGGATGGTCGAGCTCGGCGAGGAAGTCTTTCACCTGCCGGTGCGCGTCGGGGTGCCGGCCTACGTCGGCGGGCTGGCCGACGTGATCAGGAGCCCGCGCTACGCGACCGCCGTCGGCCTACTGCTCGACGGGCGCGAACATTTTCTGCGCGCGGAAATCGCGCGCGGCCAGACCAAGGGATTGGGCAACGTCGGAGAACGGATGAAATTGTGGTTCAAGGCGAATTTTTGATGCGGTATGCAACAGCACGTCAATCGTTTGAAGCACTTCGACAGGAGAGAGGAGCACATCATGTTTGAAATCATCGACCAGAACCCGCAGGAAGCCGTCATCAAGGTCATCGGCGTCGGCGGCTGCGGCGGCAACGCCATCGAGCACATGATCGAACGCCAATTGCAAGGCGTCGAGTTCATCGCGGCGAACACCGACGCGCAGGCGCTGAAACGCTCGACCGCGCGCGTCCAGCTGCAGCTGGGCAGCAATCTGACGCGAGGCCTGGGCGCCGGAGCGCGACCGGAGATCGGACGCGACGCGGCGATGGAGGACAAGGACCGGATCGGCGAAATGATCGACGGCGCCGACATGCTGTTCATCACCGCCGGCATGGGCGGCGGCACGGGGACCGGCGCCGCGCCCATTGTCGCGCAGGTCGCCAAGGACCGCGGCATCCTGACCGTCGCGGTCGTCACGCGGCCGTTCCAGTTCGAGGGCAAGCGGCAGCGAGTCGCCGAAGCCGGCATCGAGGAGCTGAAGAAGACCGTCGACTCGCTGATCATCATCCCGAACGACAAGCTGATGCAGGTGCTCGGCGAAGACGTCTCGGTGCTCGATGCCTACGCGGCCGCCAACGACGTGCTGCACAGCGCGGTCGCCGGAATCGCCGAGGTGATCAACAATCCGGGCCTGGTCAACGTCGACTTCGCCGACGTGCGCACGGTGATGTCGGAAGTCGGCATGGCGATGATGGGCTCGGCCAAGGTCGGCGGCCCCGACCGCGCGCGGCTTGCCGCCGAGCGCGCCGTCGCCAGTCCGCTGCTCGAGGAGATCAACCTCGCCGGCGCCCGCGGCGTGCTGGTGAATATCACGGCGTCGGCCGGCCTCAAGATGAAGGAGTATCACGAGGTCATGAACACGATCAAATCGTTCACCGCGGACGACGCGATGGTGATCGTCGGGACGGTGATCGACGATGCGATGAAGGACGAGCTTCGCGTGACGATGATCGCGACGGGCTTGGGCGGCGTCACCGCGCGCAGCCGGCAGCCGCGGCTCGAGGTCGTCGAGCATGTGGTCGAGCGCACGGGAACCGACGGCGTCGGCGTGTCGATCGAGACCGTCGACTACGATTCGCTGGACAAGACGCCGGCGGTGATCCGGCGCGGACGCACGCCGTCGCCGGCCGCGGCCGGATCGGCGTTCGATGCCTCCGACATTCCGGCGTTTCTGCGCAAGCAGGCGGATTAGGCGCTGGCCCGAGGCTTCCCAAGCGAAAGCGGCCGTGAAAAGGCGGCGGCGTCGGCTCGGGCGCGGCGGAAGCGCGACCAGGGCGAGCACGTCCCGGCGTCGGGGCCTGTGCTACAATATTTTGCTAACTCCTTGAGCCGGCAAGTGAATCGCTTACCGGCGGGCAAAGGGGATACCGATGATGAAACAACGCACGCTCAAATCCAAGATCAAGACGACCGGCGTTGGCCTGCATACCGGCGCGCGCGTCGAACTGACGTTGCGTCCGGCGCATCCCGAGACGGGGATCGTGTTCCATCGCATCGATTTGCCCGGCTCGGCGGCGATTCCGGGCGAAGCCCGCAACGTCGGCGATACGCGACTTTCATCGTCGCTGTCCAAGGATGGCGCGAGCGTGTCGACCGTCGAGCATCTGATGTCGGCGCTGGCCGGACTCGGCATCGACAATGTCCACGTCGACGTCGCGG
The DNA here is from genome assembly GCA_035607385.1 of Casimicrobiaceae bacterium. Taxonomy (GTDB): domain Bacteria; phylum Pseudomonadota; class Gammaproteobacteria; order Burkholderiales; family Casimicrobiaceae; genus PALSA-1003. Next base: position 4,916 of record DATNAR010000127.1, on the reverse strand, counting down.
GCCCCGAGTTGCCGATCATGGACGGCAGCGCCGCTCCGTTCGTCTTCCTGCTGCAATCCGCGGGCATCGTCGAGCAGGACGCGGCCAAGCGCTATTTGCGCATCAAGATGCCGGTCGAAGCGCGCGACGGCGACAAATGGGCGCGCTTCGAGCCGCACGACGGTTTCGTGCTCGACTTCACGATCGATTTCCCGCACCCGGTGTTCGGTTCGGAAAACCGCCACGTGCTCATCGATTTCGCCGAGAATTCGTATACGAAGGAAGTCAGCCGCGCGCGAACGTTCGGCTTCATGCAGGACGTGGAGGCATTGCGCGCCGCGGGGCTGATACAGGGCGGCAGCATGCAGAACGCCATCGTGCTCGATGAAACGCGCGTCCTCAACAGCGAGGGCCTGCGCTACGACAACGAGTTCGCCAAGCACAAGGTGCTCGACGCGATCGGCGATCTGTACCTGCTCGGCCATCCGATGATCGGCCGCTATACGGCATTCAAATCCGGTCATGCGCTGAACAACGCGCTGTCGCGCGCGCTGCTCGATCGCCCTGAAGCCTGGGAGATCGTGACGTTCGACGTGCAGGCCGACGTGCCGCGCGCGTTCCAGGGCTGGCAGCTGGTGCAGCCGGTCTAGCCGGCTGACGGTGCAAGCACGATAGAGGCGAAAGCCGGGCGCATCGCCCCGGGCCGGCGGGACGATCCGGCCGGCCACTCTCTAAGGAATTCCTTGGTTCTGGTGCGGATGCTGCTGTTTCTGGCGCTGGCGGCGATTGCCGGCGCCGGGGCGGCATACCTGTTCAAGCGCGACCGCCGCTATCTGCGCTTCATCTGGCGCGTCGTCCAATACACGATCCTCCTACTGCTGGGGATCCTTATCTTTTACGCCTTCGAGCGCCTGATCGTCGTCGCCTGATCGCGCGCGGCGGGGGGCGTGGCGGGCGAGGCGGCGCAGCGCCTTGGCCAGCGGTGCGTCGCCCAGCCGCGAGGCGAGTCCCTCCAACGTTGCCGCCGCCGCTTCATCCAGTTGTTTCTTTGGGGGTTTTTCCGGTCCGCCCACTGCCGGGCGGGCTTGCACCCGCACCCTTATTCCAGTAAATTCCCACCCCTCCCCGGCGAGTTTGTGCAGCACATCGGGCGCGCGCTGGCGCAGCAAAGCTGCCGCTGCGCCGCTGGCAGCGACGAGTTCGAGCTCCTGGGACCGGGCATCGGCGACACTGACGTGGGCGGCAAGCGCCGGCGGCAGCGCCCGGCGCAATCGCAGCTGCAGGCGGAGCTCGCGCTCCCGGCGGCGCTGGAGATCGGCCAGCGTGGCCTCGGTTTCCAGTACTTGCCCTAGGAGCCGCATGACAGTAGCATATTTGCCAGAAGCCGGATGCCGCCTCGCGGGCCGACGATTGCAGGGAGATTCGGTTTGAACATTATCCTGGTTTCCGGCGCCACGGCGCGGGCCCGCACGCTGAGCCTCGACTGGCGACACTGGACGGCCGGCAGCTTCGGTCTCCTCGCGCTTTTCCTGTCGTTCACCCTGCTGTTCAACTACATGACGCTGCGCTATGCCGCGGCGATCAATCACCCGCTGTTGCAGGCAATCCTTCTGGCCGACCAGCGGCAGGAAGCGCAGAAAACGCAGGAAGTCGTGCAAGGGCACCTGAATGCGATGGCGATCAAGCTGGGCGATCTGCAGGCGAAGATGCTGCGCCTCGACGGCCTGGGCGAGCGCCTGGCCAAGCTCGCGGGTCTCAAGCCGCAGGAATTGCCAGGACCTTTGCAGCCGGGCACGACCCCGGGACGCGGCGGTCCGGCGCCGACGCTGCAGCGCAATCTGTCGCTCGACGAGTTCAACGCGATGCTGGGAGAGCTCGCGCAGCAGGTCGACCAGCGCTCCGATCAGCTCGGCGTGCTCGAGGCGCTGCTGGTCAACGACTCGGCCACCAAGAAGTTTCTGCCCACGTTGAAGCCGATCGAGGATGCATGGTATTCGTCCAATTTCGGCTGGCGCCTCGATCCGTTCACCGGACAGCAGAGTTTCCACGAAGGCATCGATTTTCCGGCCGACGTCGGCACCGCGATCGAAGCCGCCGCGAGCGGCAAGGTCGTCTTCGCGGACGTGCATCCGGCCTATGGTAAAATGATCGAAATCGATCATGGCAACGGACTGGTCAGCCGGTACGCGCATTGTTCGGCTCTGCTGGTCAGCGAAGGCGACTTCGTCATGCGGGGCCAGCTGATCGCGAAGGTCGGCACGACCGGACGCTCGACCGGCCCGCATTTGCATTTCGAGGTACGCTTGAACGGCGTGCCGCAGAATCCGGCGCGTTTTCTGCAGGCCAGCGGCTGAAGTCGCACTAACCGCCGCCGCGTGCCGCCGATGCGACGTCGGCGGGCCGAAACGCAAGGGGTGAGGAAGTCCTCACCCCTTGTTTTTTGCGCGCGCCGGGCCCAAATGGACAAGGTATCGCGTCAGTAAACCTATGATCTCCAACATCCTCACCAAGATCTTCGGCAGCCGCAACGAGCGTCTGCTCAAGCAGTACAGCCAGTCGCTGCAGAAGATCAACGCGTTCGAGCCGGCGATGGCGGCCAAGTCGGACGCCGAGCTCAAGGCGATGACCGCGACCCTGAAGGAGCGGGTGGCCAACGGCGAGGAGCTCGACTCGGTACTGCCCGAGGCGTTCGCCGTCGTGCGCGAAGCGGGCAAGCGAACGCTGCAAATGCGTCACTTCGACGTGCAGCTGCTCGGAGGAATGGCGCTCTACTACGGCAAGATCGCCGAAATGCGCACCGGCGAAGGCAAGACGCTGGTCGCGACATTGCCCGCGTATCTCAACGCGCTGACCGGCAACGGCGTCCACATCGTCACCGTCAACGACTACCTGGCCCAGCGCGACGCCGACTGGATGGGCCGCATCTATCGCTTCCTCGGCTTGACCGTCGGCGTCAACCTGTCGCAGATGGCGCACGACGCCAAGCAGGCCGCGTACGCCGCCGACATCACCTACGGCACGAACAACGAGTTCGGATTCGACTACCTGCGCGACAACATGGTGTTCCACGCCAGCGAGCGCGTGCAGCGCGGCTTGTCGTACGCGATTGTCGACGAGGTCGATTCGATCCTGATCGACGAGGCGCGAACGCCGCTGATCATCTCCGGGCAGTCGGACGACAACGTCGAGATCTACTATCGATTGAACGAGATCGCGCCCAAGCTGACGCGGCAGGCCGAAGAGAAGGGTCCGGGCGACTACTGGGTCGACGAGAAGGCGAACCAGGTCCTGCTGTCGGAGGAAGGGCACGAGCACGCCGAGCAGATCCTGGCCAAGGCCGGCCTGCTCCCTGCCGGCACCAGTCTCTACGACGCGCACAACATCGCGCTGATGCACCACCTGTACGCCGCGCTGCGCGCGCATGGCATCTATCATCGCGACCAGCACTACGTCGTGCAGGACGGCGAAGTGATCATCGTCGACGAGTTCACCGGACGCCTGATGTCGGGCCGGCGCTGGTCGGACGGACTGCACCAGGCGGTCGAAGCGAAGGAAGGCGTCCCGATCCAGCGCGAAAACCAGACGCTGGCGTCGATCACGTTCCAGAATTACTTCCGCATGTACGACAAGCTGGCCGGCATGACCGGCACGGCGGACACCGAAGCGTTCGAATTCCAGCAGATCTACCATCTCGAGACGGTCGTCATACCGACCAACGTGCCGATGATCCGCAAGGACGAGAACGATCTGGTCTTCCGGACGTTCCAGGAAAAGGTCGACGCGATCATCGGCGACATCAAGGACTGCTACCAGCGCGGCCAGCCGGTGCTGGTCGGCACCACGTCGATCGAGAACTCGGAGCTGCTGGCGCAATTCCTCGTCAAGGAGAAGCTGCCGCACCAGGTGCTCAACGCCAAGCAGCACGCGCGCGAGGCGGAAATCGTCGCGCAGGCCGGGCAGCCGAAGGCGATCACGATCGCGACCAACATGGCCGGCCGCGGCACCGACATCGTGCTCGGCGGCGCGATCGAGCCGACCTTGCTCGCGATTCGCGAGGACGCGTCGCGCGCGCAGACCGACCGGGACATCGAGATCGCCAAGCTGCGGCGCGAATGGCAGGTGCTGCACGATCAGGTGATCGCCGCCGGCGGACTGCACATCGTCGGCACCGAGCGGCACGAATCGCGGCGCATCGACAACCAGCTGCGCGGCCGTTCCGGCCGCCAGGGCGACCCGGGCTCGTCGCGCTTCTACCTGTCGCTCGAGGATCCGCTGCTGCGCATTTTCGGCGGTGAGCGCCTGTCCGGCATCATGCAGCGCCTGAAGATGCCCGAAGGCGAGCCGATCGAGCACCCGATCGTCAACCGCTCGATCGCCAAGGCGCAGAACCGGGTCGAGTCGCGCAATTTCGACATCCGCAAGCAGCTGCTCGAATACGACGACGTCGCCAACGACCAGCGCCGCGTCATCTATCAGCAGCGCAACGAATTGCTCGAGACGGAGGACATCTCGGAAACGATCCGCAACATGATCGCCGGGCAGATCGAGGACACGGTGCGCCAGTACGTCCCGCCCGAATCGGTCGAGGAGCAATGGGATGTGCCGGCACTGGAAAGCACGCTGGCGGGCGAGTATCAGCTGCGCGTGCCGGTCGGCGAGTGGCTGCAGAACGAGCCGGAGCTCTCCGACGAGACGCTGCGCGAGCGCGCACGCGAGTTCGCGACCAAGCAGTACGAGTCGAAGCTCAACCTCGTCGGCCCCGAGCTCTTCCATCAGTTCGAGCGCAACCTGATGCTGCAGACGCTCGACCAGCACTGGCGCGAGCATCTGGGCTCGCTCGATCATTTGCGGCAGGGGATCCATCTGCGCGGCTACGCGCAAAAGAATCCGAAGCAGGAATACAAGCGCGAGTCGTTCGAGCTTTTTTCCGACATGCT
>DATNAR010000228.1:0-11249 GCA_035607385.1 Casimicrobiaceae bacterium | reverse complement strand
TGGGACCCGCGCTGGCCATGGCACGCCGCGGCGGTCCTGGGCGCCAACGTCCATGCGCCCCAGCCGTACTGGCGCTCGCCTCCGCGCGACGCCGCCACTGTGATCGCACATGCGAAGGTCGGCATGCGCTAGCGCTGCTGTCCGCCGCTCTATACTGGATATACTTTCCCACGGCGCCGTAGGTCATGCCGCAAAGACGGTCAGGAGGACTGATGTTCATTGCCAAGCGTTTGTTGCCGGGTCTTTTGCTTGCCGTCGTCGCGACGACGGCGCGTGCGGAAATGGCGGAGATCAACGTCGCGCAGCAGTACGGCGTCGCTTTCCTCCCGCTGATGCTGATGGAGCGCGACAAGCTGGTCGAAAAGCACGCCAGGGCCGAGGGCTTGGGCGAGGTCAAGGTCGGCTGGATCAAGGTGGCGGGCCCGAGCGTGATGAACGACGGCATCATCAGCGGCGCGCTGCAGTTCATCTCGGTGGGCGCGCCATCGCTGATCACCCTGTGGGACAAGACCCGGGACAACGTCCAGATCAAGGGCATGTCGGCGCTGACGACCTACCCGCTGTATCTCAACGTGCGCAACCCGAACATCAAGTCGATCCGCGACTTCAGCGACAAGGACAAGATCGCCGTGCCGTCGGTCAAGATCTCGACGCAGGCGATCATGCTGCAGATGGCGGCGGCAAAGGAATACGGCGATCAGAACTACGCGCACTTCGACCCATGGACGGTGGGCCTGTCGCACCCGGATGCGCTGGTCGCATTCATCAACCAGACCGGTGGCGTCGATGCGCATTTCGCCACGTCGCCGTTTCACGAGCAGGAGATCAAGGTCCCTGGCATCCGAACGCTGACTACCAACTACGAGATCCTGGGCGGCCCGGCGACCGCGCTGGTGATCGCCGCGTCGACCAAGTATCGCGAGGCCAATCCGAAGAGCTACAAGGCGTTCTTCGACGCGCTCAAGGAAGCGATCGACACCATCAACAAGGACAAGCGCGCCGCGGCCAAGGTCTATCTCGAGCAGGCGAAGGACACGAAGAACACCGTCGACGACATCTACGCGATGATCAACGCCTCCGATTACGCGTACACGCTGGTGCCGCAGAAAGTCGGCAAAACCGCCGACTTCATGTACAAGATCGGCTCGATCAAGACCAGGCCGGCCTCGTGGAAGGACCTGTTCTTTCCCGAGGTGCAGAACCTGCCGGGCGACTGAGGGCGACGAGATGCCCGCGACGCTCCGCATCGGCGCCGGCGCCGGGTTCTCGGGCGATCGCCTGGAGCCCGCGGTGGTGCTCGCGGAACGCGGCCGCGTCCAATACCTGGTGCTCGAGTGCCTGGGCGAGCGCACGGTGGCGCTGGCGCAATTGCGCAAACGACGAGACCCCGCGCGCGGTTACGATCCATTGCTCGAACGGCGCATCGAGATCCTGCTCCCCTTGTTGCGGCGGCACGGCGTGCGCTTGATCACCAACATGGGGGCGGCCAATCCGATCGCCGCGGCCGACGCGATCATCGCGATCGCGCGCACGCAGAAAACGCCGATTCGCGTGGCCGTCGTCACCGGCGACGACGTGCTGGCGAAGATCGGGCCGTCCGAGCGCACGCTGGAGACCGACGCGCCGATCGCCAACTACGGCGAGCTCGTTTCGGCCAATGCCTATCTCGGCGCCGCGGCGCTGCTGCCCGCGCTGCAATCCGGCGCCGACATCGTCATCACCGGCCGCGTGGCCGATCCATCGCTGTTCCTGGCGCCGATCGTTCATGAATACGGCTGGCAGCTCGACGACTTCGACCGGCTGGCACGGGGCACGTCGATCGGGCATCTGCTCGAGTGCGCGGGACAGCTTTGCGGCGGCTACTTTGCCGAGCCCGGCCCGAAGGATGTGCCCGACATGGCGCACCTGGGCTTTCCGTACGCCGATGTCGAAGCCGACGGCGGCGCCACGCTGGGAAAGGTCGAACGAACCGGCGGCTGCATCACCCTGGCCACGGCAAAAGAACAGCTGCTCTACGAGGTCACCGATCCTTTCGGCTATGTGACACCGGATGTCGTCGCCGACTTTTCCACCGTGACGATGCGCGAGGCCGGGCCCGATCGCATCGAAGTGCGCGGCGCAACCGGCAAGATGCGTCCGGCGAAGCTCAAGGTCAGCGTCGGCTACCTCGCCGGATACGTCGGCGAAGGCGAGATCAGCTACGGCGGCGCCAATGCGCTTGGCCGTGCCCGCCTGGCCGGCGACATCATCCGTCAGCGCCTGGAGAAGGAATTCCCCGACCTGCGCATCGACCTGATCGGCAGCACCTCGCTGCACGGAAAGTCGTTCGATCCCGCCGAACAGCCTTATGAAGTCCGCCTGCGCGTCGCCGCGCGCGCGCCAACGCCGGACCGCGCTTCGCTGGTCGGCGAGGAAGTCGAAGCGCTGTACACCAACGGTCCCGCCGGTGGAGGAGGCACGCGCAAATACGTGCATGAGCAGATCGGCATCGTCTCGACCTTGATCGAGCGCGAGCGGGTATCGACGAAGGTGACATTGAGAGAGTGGTCGCGCGATGCCCAGGCTGCATGAGATCGCGCATTGCCGCGCCGGCGACAAGGGCGACACCTCGATTCTGTCGCTGATCGCCTACCGCGCGGAGGACTATCCGCTGCTGGCCGAGCGCGTGACCGTCGATGCGGTCAGGCGACACCTGCAAGGCATCGTGCTGGGCGAGGTCCGGCGCTACGAGCTGCCGGGTTTATGGGCGCTGCAGTTCGTGTGTGCCCGGGCGCTGAACGGCGGCGTCACGACGTCGCTGGCGCTCGATGCGCACGGCAAGTCGTTAAGCTATGCGCTGCTCGAAATGAGCATTTGAACACGCGATCGGCCGGCGCGGGTTGCGCGCGGTGAGCGCGCATCGCGCCGGGCGAATCAGTGGTTGTCGCCCTTTCGGTAGCGTAAAGGCGACGGCGCCGCAGACGGACCGAGGTAGCGCTCCTCGAGCTGATGCCGCAGCCGTTGCGCGAGCTCGATGTCGTCATCGCTCGCGTACAACGGCGCAGGCTCGACACTCGCGTCGCGGTCGGGAAGTTGGTTCTTGCGCATCATGGTTCTGCCGGTGCATATCGCGTGCCAGGAGAAAAATGTCCTGCGAAAACAGGGCAAACCGCCTCAAGCGCGATTGGCGAAAACGCCCGCACCGGCGAGCGGTGTAAATATTTGACCGCGCGGCGGCAGCTCAGATCCGGGATACCGAAGCCATCGCGATCTGGCCATGCACTGAAGTCAACAATTCGTGCGCCTGTTTGCCGCGGCCTTGCGCCTGCCACAGGCGGGCCAGACTTTCCGCGGCGTGGAGCTCCCAGAACATCGCCTCCTGGCGCCGGGCACACGCGAGTGCTTTCTTGAAGCAGCGTTCGGCTTCGTCGCGCTCTCCCGCACCCGCCAGCAGCAGGATCTCGCCGCGCGAGCGCTGCGCCTCGGCTTCCCACCAGCGCTCTCCGGTACGCCCGATCTCCGTTACCGCCTGATCGGCAAGCTCGAGCGCGCGCTCGATTCTTCCGGCGCGTGCGTGCGCCTCTGCCAATCGCGACAAATTGTACGAGCTCTGAAAATTCGCTCCCGTCTTGCGATGCGCGATCAGCGCGTGCTCCATCAGCGTTATACCTTCCTCCACCCTGCCGCTCTCGACGAGGTTCACCGCGCGCAGTACGTTGGCCCGCGACAGGTGATAGGGACTGCGCTGTTCAGTCGCGATCGCCAGGCCTTCCTCGGTCGCCTCGATCGCACCCTTGAGCTCGTGCGTGTGATTCAGAAAGCGCGCCAGCGCCAGCAGCGCAGACACCAAGGTGAACGGATGCGATCTGCTCCTGGCATCCTTGACCGCGGCCGAGATCGTTTCGGCGGCCCGTTTCAGCGACCCGACGTAAAGATAGCCGAGACCGAGCCAGATCAGCGTGAACGACCGCAAATGATAGCCTCCGACGAATGCCACCGGCCGGCATGCGTCCTCGTCGTAGAGGGATAGCGCCGTTTCCAGATGGCGGATCGAAGCTGCGAAATTGCCCAGGTGCAGATGCGCCGTCCCGATCATGTAATGAATGACATTCTCGGTCGGACGATCGAGGCGGCGCTTCAGGAATGGCGCGGCCAGCTCGAGGCAGCGCGGCGATTCGGAGCGGATCAAGTGGTAGTTGAACAGCCCGCACAGCGCTCGAATCGATTCGATCGGATGCTCGTCCTCGTCGAGCAGCGCCCGCGCCTTTGACAGCGCGGCCATCACATCGGGAGAGGCGAAGCCCCGGGTCATGCTCAAGGCGTCGCCCAGCGCTACCTGCAGACGCCCTTCGAGCTGCTGCCGTGCCGCTCCCGCCGTGATCCTGGGCAGCAAGCTCATCGCTCGCTCGACCTGCGCCTGTGCCTCGACGCCCGCCGAGCGCTCGAGCGCCATGCGAGCGGCCTTGATCGAGAAATCGATTGCCTTTTCGGCGAGGCCCGCCTCCCTGCAGTGGTACGCCAGCAGCTCCGGGTGGCGCTCCGGGATATCGGGAAACTCGTGCTCGAACACATCGACGATGCGGCCGTGGATACGCGCGCGCTGGCTCTTGAGCATCGTCTCGTAGGCTGCGTCCTGCACCAGCGCATGCTTGAAGATGTAACCGGCGTGCGGAGCAACGCCGCGCTGCTGCACCAGCTCCGACGCAACCAGTCGAGTGAGCAGCGGTTCGAGCTCGGCATCGGACAGCGCAGTGACGGCCTTGAGCACCGCATAGCTGAACTCCCTGCCCAGCGCCGCGCTCGTCTGCACCAGAGTGCGGACGGGTGCCAGCCGATCGAGCCGTGCGATCAGCGAAGCCTGCAGCGTCGACGGCACGGCGAGCACCGGCAACGGCCCCGCGAGCACGTAGGCGCCGTCTTCCTCGCGCAGGATTCCGCTCTCCAGCACCGACTTGGTGACCTCCTCGATGAACAGCGGTACGCCATCCGTTTGGTTCAGCATCCGTTCGAGAAGCTCCGGCGGAAAGTCCTTGCCGCCGGCGACCCGCTTGACCAGGGCCGCGTTTTCCCGCCGCCCCAGCCGGTTCAAGGTCAGGGCAGTGACATGCGCCTGTCCGAGCCACGACGGAATGAACTCCGGCCGATAGGTCATGATGAAAAGGACGGGCAGCTTGCGGACGCGCTCGATGACGACGTCGAACAGCTCGCGCGTCGTCGGATCGACCCAATGCGCGTCCTCCAGAACCATAAGCACCGGTCCGCGCGCGGCCAGACCCGACAGCTGGGCGGTGAATCGCTCGAAAAACATTTCCTTGCGCCGCTGCGGGCTGATCGATAGCGGGGGATAGCGGCCGGCGGTCGCGATGGAGAGCAGATCGGCAAACAGCGCGACGTCCTGCCCGGCGTCCGGCGAAGAAAGCGGAAGCAGGTGTACGAGCTTGTCCAGCTTGGCGCCGTCGCTGTCATCGGGCGCGAAGGCCGCTGCGTCCTCGAGTTGAGCGATGATCGGGTGCAACGCCGTCTGGACGCGGTGGGGCGAGCAGAAATAGCGCAGCGATGAATGACGCTCGGGCTTGAGCGCGTCCTGCAGCGCGGCAACCAGGTGCGATTTGCCGATGCCGGCCTCGCCCCAGATCAGGATCACCCGGCCCTCGCCGGTTTTCGCCTGATTCCACCGGCGCAAGAGCAGCTCCAGTTCCTCTTCGCGGCCGATCAGCGGCGCACGCGCGGGGCGCAGCGCTTCGAAGCGATTGGCAATCGCGTTCTCGCGGATCACCTGCCATGCTTCGACAGGCTCTGCTCTTCCGCTCGACTCCAGCGCGCCGAGATCGCGGCAGTCGAACAGCTTGCCGATCAGCCGGCGCGTGGCCGAAGAGATGACGACGGCGCCCGGACCGGCGGCGTCCAGCAGCCGTGTCGCGAGATGCGGCGTTTCGCCGATGACCGCGCGGTCGAAAAGCGCATCCGCGCCGTTCATTTCTCCCACGACGACGAGGCCCGTCGCAATGCCGACGCGCGCCTTCAGCGGCTCAACGACCATCCGGCTGTCGAGCTCGCTTACCGCCTTTGCCGCGGCAAGCCCGGCACGCACCGCGCGCTCCGCGTCGTCCTCGTGGGCCTGCGGATATCCGAAGTAGACCAGAACGCCGTCGGTCGTGTGCTTGGCGGCGTAGCCGCCGTACCGCTCGACCGCCGCGTTGACGCAGTCGTAGTATTGCGTCATCACCGCGCGCAGATCCTCGGGATCGAGGCGCGATGCGATGGCCATGGCGCCGACCACGTTGCACGCCATGATCGTCAGCTGACGCCGCTCGGGAAACGCCGGCAACGCCGTTGCAGCAGGTGCGGCGTCCTTCGCCTGGACCGACGTCGAGCTCGTCGAACCAGCGACGTCGAGCCCCGCTACCTCGCGCACGGCTCCGACAAAACGAAATCCCTTGCGGGCGACCGTGCGTATCACGCGCTGCTGCGCGCCGTTGTCGCCCACGGCATGGCGCAGCGCGGTAATCCGGCTGCTCAGTGTCGACTCCGAAACGATCCGCCCGCTCCAGATCCTGGCGAGCAGATCGTCCTTGCTTACGACACGGCCGCGATTCTCGATCAGATATTGCAGGATGTCGAACACCTGCGGCTCGACGGCAACGACCTCGTTGCCGCGCCGCAACTCCCGACGCTCGGCATCGAGCGAATGATCTTCGAATAGGTAGATCATCCTCCCCCCACACTCCGCTTGCCGATCCCCGTTTGGCGGCTCAGGGAAATCTCAGCGAAAAATCAAGGTTACCTCAAAGACCGCCGGCCCGTGCCGGAGCCATAGTCGACCCGCCTTAACAGGAGGACACCATGGTCAAACGACTGTTGCTCGGCGCCCTGCTCGCCATCTTCGCGGGATTCGGCCTTTCGCATGCCACGCAGACCGCGGCAGCCCCGCCGTCGGGCGCGGACAAACAGCGCGCAACAAAGAAAATAAGGATCCCCGGAACCGATTACGAGGTCATCGTCGACAGGCGCGCCGCGACGCCGCGCGCGACACAGCCGTCGCCGGCTCTGCTCAAGGCGATCGTCGTGTGGCTGTCGAATAATTTCAAGCTCCCGAAGGATTATGCCTATCCGGCAATCACGTTCGAGCCCGCGCGCAAGATCGCCACGTTTCGCTATACCGGTCTGGTATCGGATCGGCCCGCAGACACGGCGGCGGTGCCGCCGGGCCAGCGCGAAACCGTCGCGAGCTACGACCCGTTGACCCGGACGATCATCCTGCCCGAGGAATGGACCGGGGACACGCCGGCTGACCTGTCGGTGCTCGTGCACGAGATGGTCCATCATCTCCAGTACGCGGCGCACCTGAAGTACGAATGCGTGCCGGCGAGCGAAGAGCTGGCGTACGCCGCACAGGACAAGTGGCTCGGCCTGTTCGGCCACGACCTCGAGACCGACTTCGGGCTCGATGGCTTTACCTTGCTGGTCGCCGTCAGATGCATCTACTGAGGCCGCAGCGGATTCGTCTGCGGTGATCCGATCCGCCACGATTTCCACGTGGCGGGGCGGAGGATCCGGGCCCGGCTCATCCTGCGGATGAGCATCGGCCGGTAAGCGTTCCCGGCCCTGTCCTCGCAGGCCGCTTGACAGGTGCGCAATTCCCGCGCACACTTAACCGTATGGTTCACTATTCCCCGCGCCGGCTCGATGCCGTCTTCAGCGCGCTCGCCGATCCGACGCGGCGCGCTGTCCTGGTCAGGCTCCGGCATGGCGAGCGCTCGGTCGGCGAGCTCGCCGCGCCGATCGGCATGTCGCTGCCGGGAGTCATCAAGCATCTGGCTATTCTCGAGGATGCCGGTCTGATCGCCCGGAAAAAAGTGGGCCGCGTCGTGAGCTGCCAGCTCAAGGCCGGGGCGATGAAGGGCGCGCTCGACTGGCTCGAGCGCAACGAGGAATTCTGGAACACCCGGCTGGACCGGCTGGGCGCGTTTCTGGAGCAAAAGGAGAATCCCGCATGGAAACCGCAACCGAAGACAAGACCAGCCTCCACATCCGCCGGGTCTACGAAGCCCCCGTCGCCGCCGTCTGGGCGGCGTGGACGGACCCGGAGCAGATGAAGCAGTGGATGGGGCCGAACGACGCGCCCCGCGAGGCGGAAGTCACGATGGACGTCCGCGTCGGCGGGCGATATCGCATCGTCATGTATTCGCCCGACGGCGAAACGCATCGCGTCGGCGGCGTCTACCGCGAAGTCGTTCCCAACAGCAGGCTGGTCTACACCTGGGCCTGGGAAAGCACGCCGGACCGGGAATCTCTGGTCACGCTCGAGTTCAAACCTTCAGGCGAAGGCACCGAGCTGGTGCTCGCCCATCAACGGTTCGCCGACACGCAGGCGCGCGACCGGCATCAGCAAGGCTGGATCGTCTGCCTCGATCGACTCGGCGGTTTTATTTCGCACATTTCACATTGATCGTTCGCTCACTGGAGAACAACAATGGGCAATCCGTTCGTGCATGTCGAGCTCGAAACCAACGATGTCGCCAAGGCGAAGGGCTTTTACAGCAAGCTGTTCGACTGGAAGCTGGAAGACGTCCCGAATCCCGCCGCAGGCGGTAATTACACGATGATCGGCGTCGGCGACGGCACCGGCGGCGGGATGATGAAAAATCCGATGCCCGGCGGCCAATCGTTCTGGCTCGCCTATGTGCTGGTCGACGACATCGAAGCGTCGACCAAAAAGGCCAAATCCCTGGGCGCCACCGTAATGAAGGACGTCACCGAAGTCATGGGCATGGGCTGGCTGTCGATCATCGTCGACCCGACCGGCGCCGCGCTGGGGCTGTGGAAGGCCAAGCCCAGGACCAAATAGGCACGCCGCCCAGGCAAGATCGCGCCTGAAGCCCCGGCTCGTCCATGCGGGCCGGGGCCGCTTTCTGGTATCGTTCGAAGCGAAAGCCGGATCGATACCAACGGAGGAGGCGCGATGGGCAATTCGATGCGTTGGACGCGGCGCAGGTGGATCGGTGCCGGGCTCGCGGGCATGGCCGTCGGCGCGTTGCCGCGACGCGCGGGGGCAGCAACGACGCTGCGCTGGGCGACGGTGCTCGCCACCAACCACCCGGGCGTCGCGATGATGGAGCGCGTCGCCAAACAGGTGCGCGAAGAGACCGGCGGATCGGTCGATATCCAGACCTTTCCCGCCGGACAGCTCGGCTCGTCGCGCGACGTCATCGAGTCGGCCTCGTCGGGCGCGATCCAGATCGTCGACGAGGGCGCGGCGCAGTTCGGCCAGTTCGTGCCGCAGTTCTCGATCCTCGAGGCGCCGTACATCTGGCGCGATCCGCAGCACGTGCGCCGCGTCCTGAACTCCGCCGTGCTCGAGGAAATGAACACCCAGCTCGTCGCCAAGCGGTCGATGCGGGTCATCGGCTCGACCTACTACGGCAAGCGGCACGTCACGTCCGGATCGAAGGCGATCAACACCGTCGACGACATGAAAGGGTTCAAGCTGCGCATCCCCGAGGTCGACACGTTCCGGGCGATGGCCGAGGCGTGGGGCGCGCGGCCGACGCCGCTCAACATCGGCGAGCTTTATCTCGCGCTGAGCCAGGGCGCGGTCGACGGACAGGAAAACCCGCTGCCGACGATCCAGAGCAACAAGTTCTTCGAGGTGCAGAAGTACCTGGTGCTGACCGGCCACATCATCACGCCGCGGCTGATCGTCGTGAACGAAAGCGCGTGGCAGGGACTGCACGCCAAGGAGCGTCAGGCGCTCAAGTCCGCGGTCGACAAGCACGGCCAGACGCAGGACAACGAGATCCTGGCGCAGGAAAGCAAGCTCGCCGACACGTTCAAGACCGCCGGAATGACGGTGATCCAGCCCGACATCGAGAGCTTCCGCAAGCCTGTGCTGGCGAGCGTGCCCGCCAAGTTCGAGTCGAAATGGGGCAAGGGATTGTGGGAGCGCATCGCCGCGACTTGACCTGAACCGCGTTCGGACCGAAGTCACGATCGCTCCACCCGCGCGGAGCTGACCGCGTGCCGCCACCGCGCAATCGACTGCCGATGGGTCGCGCCGTCGCCGGCGCTTTCGACCGCACGTCCGCGTTCGTCTGCTGCGCGCTGGTGGTCGCGCTGCTCGCCGTCGTCTCGCTCGGCGCGCTGACGCGCTCGTTCGGCGAGCCGCTGATCTGGACCGACGAGCTCTCCCGTTTCCTGATGGTCTGGCTCGCGGTGTTCGGCTGGGTCGTCGCCAGCCGCAAGCGCATCCATGTGCGCATCCGCTTCTTCCAGGATCGGCTCCCGGCGCGCGCGCATCAGGCGACCGAGCTCGTCATCCAGTTCGCGATGACGCTGTTCGGCCTGCTCGTGGCCGTCTATAGCGTAGGACTGGTCGGCAAGAATCACGACCTCGACGCGACGTCGCTCCCGATCTCGATGGCGTGGATGTACGCGCCGATGGTGCTGGGCGGCGCGATCACGGCGCTGCAGGGCGCGAGCGAGCTCATCGAAGCGCTGCGGCGGCCGCCGCCGCCTTCTTCGCCCGCGGCGATCGAAAAGGCGGCCGTCGAATGATCCACCTGATGATCGAGATCGTCGTCGTCTGGCTGGTGGCCATATTGATGGGCATGCCGCTGTTCGCGTCGATGGGACTGGCGGCGCTGGCCTTCGTCGTCTTCAGCGGCCTCTCGCCGTCGATCGTCCCGCAGAAGATGGCGCAGGCGATGAACTCCTTTCCGCTGGTCGCGGCGCCGCTGTTCATCCTGATGGGCAACCTGCTCGGCGCGGCCAAGCTGACCGACCGCATCGTGCGTTTCGCGACCTCGCTGGTCGGTTCGCTTCGCGGCGGCTACGCGCACGCGAGCATCCTGTCGAGCATGATCTTCGCGGGTATGGTCGGATCGGCCGTCGCCGACGCGGCGGGCACCGGCGCGGTCGAGGTGCGCGCGATGAAAAAGGCCGGCTATCGTCCCGAGACCGCGGCGGCGATCAGCGCGGCCGCGGCGACGATAGGCCCGATCATTCCACCCAGCCTGCCGATGGTGATCTACGGCGTCAGCGCCGACGCCTCGATCGGACGCCTGTTCCTGGCCGGCGTCATCCCCGGCGTGCTGATGGGACTCTCGCTGATGACGCTGGTGGCGATCATCGCGCCGCGGCAGGGCCTGCCGCGGCATTCGTTCGGCGGCCTGTGCGACGTGTGGGTCGCGCTGAAGGAAAGCTGGTGGGCGCTGCTGACGCCGGTGATCCTCCTCGGCGGCATGTTCAGCGGCCTGGTAACGCCGACCGAA
>DATNAR010000224.1:0-15933 GCA_035607385.1 Casimicrobiaceae bacterium | reverse complement strand
CGATGCCCGCCTTCGGCTGGAAGCTCTCCGACCAGGAAATTGCCGACCTTCGACCTACATCCGCAACGGCTGGGGCAACCACGCCTTCTGTGGTCGATGCCCGCACCGTTGCCGACGTGCGCAAGCAGGTGCGCCAGGCGGAAGGGCGCTAGCTGCGGCGCGCGACAATATTCGGCTCGCCGCGGCATAATTCCCCGGCGGGCGTCTCCCGTTGATGGCGCCCTGCGCGAAAAGCGTTTGTTGTGGGGGGGGCCGGGAGGCATCGGCGGCATCGAGGGAGGAATGCTTCGTATGAAGCGGGCGAAGAAGACGCGCGCGGCGCGCTCCGCAAGTCGGTACGATCCCACCCGCTCGATCGTCTACGCGCTCGGCGCCAACGTCGCCATCGCGGTCGCCAAGTTCGTCGGCGCATTCTTCACCGGCTCCGGCGCGCTGCTCGCGGAGGCGCTGCATTCGCTGGCCGACTCGGGGAACGAGGGGCTGTTGCTGTGGGGACGCCGGCAGGCCAGGAGACCCCCGTCGGCGGATCATCCGCTCGGTCACGGGCGCGCCACGTATTTCTGGTCGTTCATCGTCGCAATGCTGCTGTTCAGCACCGGCGGCATCGCGTCGATATACGAGGGGATCCACAAGCTGCAGGGACACGAGGGATTGCAATCGCCCTGGATCGCCGTGGCCATACTGGCATTCTCCGCCGTGGCGGAGGGCATCTCGCAAGCCATCGCGATGAAACAGATTACCAGGTTGCGTGGCGACCGCAGCCTGTGGCGCTGGTTTCGCGAGACGCGGAGGAGCGAGCTGCTGGTCGTGTTCTCCGAGAATGCCGCGGCCCTGGTCGGACTTGCCATCGCGCTGGCCGCGGTGCTCCTGGCCATGGCGACCGGCAACGATCTCTACGATGCCGGCGGCACGATTGCGGTCGGCGTTCTGCTGGTCGTCGTCGCACTGATCCTCGCTGCCGAGATCAAAAGCCTGCTGATCGGCGAGAGCGCTGCGCCGGCGGTGCGGGACGCGATCCGGGATTTCCTCGACGCGCGCGAAGAAATCGTCGAAATCGCGAGCATGATCACCCAGCAGCAGGGTGAGGCTATCATGCTCAACGTCAAGGCTCGGATGCGCCGCACGACGACGGCGGGCGAGCTGGTGGCGGCCATTGCCCGCTGCGAAACGGCGTTGCAGACGGCCTTTCCGCAGGTGAAGTGGATTTTTTTCGAGCCGCTCCCTCGCTCGAAAGACTGAATGCCGAATGGCCCAGGTTTTTCAGCCGCGTCTCGTCCTCGCGCTCAAGCTGGGCGCCTTGTCGGCTCTGTTGCTGTTCGCCGTCGCGGTGCTGGCCTGGCGGATCAGCATCGCGCCGCATCCTGCCGTGGGCTCGCCCGTCGAGCAGGTCGTGCCTTTCAGCCACAAGCATCATGTCGGAGATGTCGGACTGGATTGCCGCTATTGCCACACGTCGGTCGAATCATCGGCCTTCGCCGGCATACCGCCGACGCATACCTGCATGACCTGCCATTCGCAGCTTTTCACCCACGCGCCGATGCTCTCGCCGGTGATAAGGAGCTTCGAGACTGGCGAGCCGCTGCAGTGGCGGCGCGTACACGACTTGCCGGATTTCGTCTATTTCAATCACGCCATCCACGTCGCGAAGGGCGTGGGCTGCGCGACATGTCACGGCCCGGTCGATCGCATGCCATTGACCTGGCGCACGGCGCCGCTCGAGATGCAGTGGTGTCTCGACTGCCACCGGGCGCCGCAAAAATACCTGCGCCCGCACGACAAGGTGTTCGACATGGAGTGGCATGCCCCGGGCGACCAGATCGCGCTCGGCAACAAGCTGGTCGCCGCCAATCACATTCACTTGAGCAGCCTGACCGACTGCTCGATCTGTCACCGTTGAGGCGAAAGCGGCGATGAAATCCCCGGAACCGTTGCTGTGGCGCAGCCTGGACGAAGCGGCGGAGGCGCAGGCGTTCGGCGACGACCTTCGGCGGCAATTTCCGCGCTTTGCCGATCGTTTCGATTTCGACCGTCGCGAGTTCCTCAAGGTGATGGCGGCTTCGATGGCGCTCGCGGGCGTGGGTGCCTGCAGCCGCGAGCCGCAGGAAAAGATCCTGCCCTACGTCAAAGCGCCGCAGCAGGCGGCCGCCGGCGAGCCACGGTTTTTCGCGACCGCGGTCACGCAAGGCGGATTCGCGCTAGGCGTCCTGGTCGAAAGCAACATGGGGCGCCCGACCAAGATCGAAGGCAATCCCTCGCATGCGGCAAGCCTGGGCGCGACCGATGTGTTTGCGCAAGCCGCCATTCTCGACCTGTGGGATCCGGACCGCTCGCGCTTGGTGACGCGCGACGGCCAGCCGAGCACGTGGGAGGCATTGCTGGCCGCGATGCAAGACGCGCGGGCCCGGCTCGCCAAAACACAAGGAAAAGGTCTTCGTGTGCTGACCGAGACGGTCACCTCACCGACCCTGGCGGCGCAACTCGCGGCGATGCTTGCGCGCTATCCCGGGGCGCGATGGCATCAATACGAGCCGATCAACCGCGACAACATTCACGACGGCGCGCGGCTGGCATTCGGCGAGGTCGCCGATGCTCGCTACCAGTTTGACAAGGCGAGTGTCGTCCTGAGCCTCGACGCCGACGTTCTGGGCGCCGGTCCTGCACGGGTGCGCCACGCGCGCGATTTCATGCGGCGGCGCGCGAGCGGCGACGATCCGGCGGGCGACAACCGCCTGTATGCGCTGGTCGCGAGCCCGACCTTGACCAGTGCGGTAGCGGATCATCGATTGGCGCTGCGCCCAAGCGCGATCGGCGCCGGCGCCGCTGCCATCGCAAAAATGCTGGGCATCTCCGTGGCCGCGCCCCCGGAAGTGGCCGGTGTCCCCGCAGACTGGCTTGCCGCCTGCGCCCGCGACCTGCAGCAGCACCGCGGCGCATCGCTCGTTATCGCAGGCGTCGGCCAGCCGCCCTACGTTCATGCGCTGGCGCACGCAATGAACCACGCGCTGGGCAACGACGGCGTCACCGTGACCTACAGCGACCCGGTATGCGCCAATGTCGAGCATCAGACTGAATCCCTGCGTGCACTGGTGCACGACATCGAAGCGGGCGACGTCGACACGCTGCTCGTGCTTGGCGGCAACCCCGCCTATAGCGCGCCCGCGGACGTCGGATTCGGCCCGCTGGACAAGGTGGCGTTGAGCGTGCGCCTCGGGCTCGCCGAGGACGAAACCTCGCTCTCATGCCGCTGGCACGTCCCCGCGACGCATTGCCTGGAAGCGTGGTCGGATACCCGCGCCTACGACGGTACGGTCACGATACAGCAGCCGCTGCTGGCGCCGTTATATGGCGGAAGATCGGCACACGAGATGCTGGCGCTCTTCAGCGATGGCGCGTCGCGCAGCGGCTACGACCTGGTGCGCGACCATTGGCGGAACAAGCTCGGCGCCGACTTCGAGCTCGGCTGGCAAACGGCTTTGCGCGACGGCGTCGTGGCGAACACCGCGCTGCCGGAGCGACGCGTCGCTCTGAAGTCCGACGCGCTTGCCCATTCCTCAGCGGGTTCCGACGCCGAAGCGAGCTCGATGCTCGAATTGATCTTCTTGCCGGACGCGTCCGTCTGGGACGGCAGTTTCGCCAACAATGCGTGGCTGCAGGAGCTGCCCCGGCCGCTTTCCAAGTTGACCTGGGACAATGCGGCGCTGCTGAGCCCGGCGCTCGCTCGCCGCGTGTCGCTGACCAACGGCGACGTCGTCGAGATCTCGCATCAGCAGCGCGTGCTCCAGTTGCCGGTCTGGATCATGCCCGGGCACGCCGACGGCGCGGTAAGCGTTGCGCTCGGTTATGGACGAACGCACGCCGGCCGGGTCGGCAACGGGTGCGGCGCCAATGCCTACGCGCTGCGCACTTCCGACGCGCCGTGGTTCGCCGGCGGCGTCGGTATCCGCGCTACCGGCAAGAAGTATCCGCTGTCGACCACCCAGCATCATCACGCCATGGAGGGGCGCGCCCTGGTGCGCGCGATCCCGCTGGCGGAATTCCGGGCCACTGGCGCGGTGAAGCCGCTCAAGACCATACCGATAGGCACGCTGTACCCGCCGTTCAAATACGACGGTTACGCCTGGGGCATGACGATCAACCTCGGCACCTGCATCGGCTGCAATGCCTGCACGATCGCCTGTCAGGCCGAGAACAACATCCCGGTCGTCGGGAAGGCCGAGGTCGGGCGCGGACGCGAGATGCACTGGATCCGCGTCGACCGCTACTACGATGGGAGACCCGAGGCTCCGCGCACGCACTTCCAGCCGGTGCCGTGCATGCAATGCGAACGCGCGCCCTGCGAACTGGTCTGCCCGGTCGAAGCCTCGGTGCACGACTCCGAAGGGCTCAACGTCCAGGTCTACAACCGTTGCGTCGGGACCCGATTCTGCTCGAACAACTGTCCTTACAAGGTGCGCCGCTTCAACTTCTACCAGTATGCCGACGAAGACTCGGAGAGTCTGAAGGGGCAGCGTAACCCCGAAGTGACCGTCCGCATGCGCGGCGTCATGGAAAAGTGCAGCTATTGCATCCAGCGCATCGCCAACGCGCGAATCGAAGCCGACAAGGAGGATCGACGCATACGCGACGGTGAAGTCGTCACCGCCTGCCAGGCCGTGTGCCCGACGCAGGCGATCACCTTCGGCGACTTGAACGACCCGGCGAGCCGCGTCAACGCGCGCAAGGCCTCGCCGCTCAACTACGCGCTGCTCGGCGAGCTCAATACGCGGCCGCGCACGACATATCTCGCTAAGCTGATCAACGCCAATCCTGAGCTCGGGGAAGGTTGAGCGTGTCTTTGGTCGCCACCAATTCGGGAAAGCCGCTGCGCGAATCGGCACTGCCGGTGTTGAAGGGAGGCTACTCGTACGCGAGCATCTCCGACAAGATCAGCGACATCGTCCTCACCCGGCCGACACACTGGGGCTGGGTCGTGGGCTTTACCCTATGCTCGGTGCTCACATTGCTGCTTGTCGGGGCGATGTCATACCTGTTCTACAAGGGCGTCGGCATCTGGGGGGTCAATGTGCCGATCGCGTGGGCCTTCGCGCTGACCAATTTCGTCTGGTGGGTCGGGATCGGTCACGCCGGTACGTTCATTTCGGCGTTCCTGCTGCTGCTGCGCCAGAAGTGGCGGACGTCGATCAATCGCTTCGCCGAGGCGATGACGATCTTCGCCGTGGCGATGGCGGGCCTGATGCCGATCCTGCATCTCGGCCGGCCGTGGTTTTTTTACTGGCTGATTCCCTACCCGGACATCATGAATGTCTGGCCGCAGTGGCGGAGCCCCCTGGTGTGGGACATCTTCGCCATCGGCACCTACATCATCGTGTCGATCCTGTTCTGGTACATGGGGCTGATACCCGACCTGGCCACGCTGCGCGACCGCGCAAGTTCGCGGGCCAAGCAAATCGTCTACGGCCTGGGAGCCCTGGGCTGGCGCGGCGAGGCCCGACAATGGCGGCGCTTCGATACCGCGTACCTGCTGATGGCCGGGCTCGCGACGCCGCTGGTGATCTCGGTACACAGCGTCGTGTCGCTCGATTTTTCCATCGGCAACACGCCCGGCTGGCATTCGACGATCTTCCCGCCGTACTTCGTCGCCGGAGCGCTGTTCTCCGGCTTCGCGATGGCGCTGACCATATCGATTCCGCTGCGCGCCATCTTCGGCCTGAAGGATTTCATCACGCTGCGTCACCTCGACAACATCGGCAAGATCATGCTGGTGTGCGGCCTGATCGTCGCGTACAGCTATCTGATGGAGATCTTCATGGCTTTCTACAGCGGCGACGAATTCGACCAGTACATGATCCTGAATCGCATGCGCGGCCCCTACGCTCCGATCTACTGGATCGTGATCCTGTTCAACGTCGTGCTGCCGCAGTCGCTATGGTTCAAGCGTATTCGATTGAGCGTCGGCACGCTGTTCGTTCTGTCGATCGTGGTCAACATCGGAATGTGGCTCGAGCGCTTCATGATTATCGTGACCAGCTTGCATCGCGACTTCCTGCCGTCGAGCTGGGACATGTTCTATCCGACGTTCTGGGACTGGGCGATCCTGGTCGGATCGCTCGGAGCTTTCGGCTGGCTGTTCCTGATGTTCGTGCGTTTCCTGCCGGCAATCTCGATATCCGAGATGCGCAAGCTGGTGCTCGAGAAGAAGGAAGGCGAGGCATGACATCCGCTTCGTCCCTGTACGGGCTGATCGCCGAGTTCGCCGACGAGCACACGCTGGTCGACGCCGTGCGGCGCGCTCGCGCGGACGGCTACCGCAACCTCGACGCCTACGCGCCGTTCTCGGTCGAGGGCCTGAGCGACGCACTCGGTTTTCGCAAGGACAGGGTGGCTCTGCTCACGCTGCTCGGAGGCATTGTCGGGGGAACCGGCGTCTATTTCCTGCAGTGGTACACGGCGGTGATCGACTATCCGATCAACGCCGGCGGCCGGCCGCTGCATAGCTGGCCGGCGTTCATTCCGGCGACCTTCGAGATGACCGTGCTCGGGGCCGCGCTGGCCGCGTTCTTCGGCATGCTGATATTGAACGGCCTGCCGAGGCTCAATCATCCGATATTCAACGCGCCGGATTTCGACCTTGCTTCGCGCAACCGGTTCTTCCTCTGCATCGAGGCCGCCGATCCGCGTTTCGACGCGACTCTGACGCGTCGATTCCTGCACGAGCTCGACCCGCTGAAGGTTGGCGAGGTCCCGCGGTAGCGAGGCATGGACAAGCGACTCTTCGGCGCTCTCGCGGCAATGATGCTGCTCGGCGGCTGCGAGAAGGCAGCCCAGAACATGTACAACCAGCCGAAATACAAGCCGCTGGCGGCAAGCAGCCTGTGGCCCGACGGGCAGTCGGCGCGGCCGATCGAGCCCGGGACCGTCGCGCGAAGCGCAGGCGTTATCGCGGGCACGTCGAGCGGACGGCTGGGCGAGCAAGCGCTCCCGCAGAGCGAGGCCGTCGTGTATCCGGTCGATGAAAATGGACAGGTCAAAGCGAATTTCGCACCGGGAAGTCCGCCGCCGCCACTCGCGAACAATCCACTACCCATCACCCTGGCCACACTCGAGCGGGGACGCGAGCGCTTCGACATCTATTGCTCCCCTTGCCACAGCCGAGCCGGTGACGGCGACGGCATGGTCGTGCGGCGCGGCTTCCCCAACCCACCCTCGTACCACACGGACCGGTTGCGCAAAGCGCCCGACGCGCACCTTTACAGCGTGATCACCAACGGTTATGGCGCCATGTATTCGTACGGCGACCGCGTCGACGCGCCTGACAGGTGGGCAATCGTCGCTTATATCCGCGCGCTGCAGTTGAGCCAGAACGCGCGGCTCTCCGACGTCCCGGACGCGCAGCGAACCGAGCTCGAAAGTTCCCGATGATCGCGTCAGCAACCATCCCTGGCGGACGCGCCCAACGCACCGCATGGAGTGTGGGAGTCATCGGCGTCGTCCTGCTGGCGGTCAACGCATTCGTCGACCGGCGCGGTATCTTTTTTTCGTACTTGTTCGTATGGTGGTTCCTGCTGGGCATACCGCTGGGCAGCATGGCGATCCTGATGGTGCACAACATGAGCGGCGGCGCCTGGGGCGAGCGGATTCGGCCGGCCCTGGAAACGGCGCTGCGCACGCTCCCCGTCGTGCTGTTCCTGTCGATTCCGCTATGGTTCGGATTGAATGAGCTCTACCCGTGGGCGCGACCCGCCGACGTCGACCAGAGCCCGCTGCTGCAGGCCAAGGCCTGGTATCTCGATCGCGGGTTTTTCTTTGTGCGCGGCGCTGTCTACTTCGTCATTTGGCTCGCTCTGGCGCATCTGCTTCGCAAGTGGTCGTTCGCCCGCGCTGCCGGCGGCGAAACCGCCGACGCGAGGCGACTGCGCGCGATCTCTGCGCTCGGACTCTTGGTCTACGCCTTCACGGTCACTTTCGCCGCGGTGGACTGGATCATGTCGCTCTTCCCGCAGTGGTATTCGACGACCTTCGGGCTGCTCGCCGGCATCGGGCAGGCACTGTCAGCGTTCGCAGTCGCCGTCGTCTGCGCGGCCCTGAGCCAGCGTACTGCCGACGAGCGTGCAGCTGGTGTGTTCCAGGACCTGGGCAATTTGCTCCTCATGTTCGTCATGACCTGGGCTTACCTGGCATTCACCCAGTACCTCATCATCTGGGCCGAGGACTTGCCGAACGAGATCGTCTGGTATCTGCCGCGCGTGCAAACCAGCTGGCGCTGGGTCGCGATCGTCCTCGTCGTGTTTCATTTTGCGCTGCCCTTCCTCGTCCTGCTGTCGCGGCGGGCCAAGCGCGCTCCCCAAACGCTGGGCATGCTGGCCGCGATGCTGGTGCTGGCACACCTGGTTGATTCGTTCTGGCTGGTATTGCCGGCTTGGCGCTCGACCGGCTTTGCCATCGCCTGGAGCGACCTGCTTGCCGTGCTCGCGCTGGGCGGGATCTGGCTCGCGCTTTTCATCCGCACCGCGAGGGCTGCGTCGTTCAGCGCCGCTTCGCGGCGCAGCGAGGCGATCGGCCATGCCTAGCAAGCGCGCATCCCCGACGGCTCCCAGGCACGAAGTCGCCGATGTCAGCGGCCGACGCATCGTGTGGACTGCCGCGGCACTCGCGATGATGCTCGTAGTGGTCGCGCTGGCGGCTTGGGCGGTGCTTTCGGTGCTCCGCTCGGGCAGCCGCCAGGACGCGTCGCCGCCGCGCGCCGCCGCGGCACGGATGCCGTCGCCGCGCTTGCAGACCGCGCCGTCAAGCGACCTCGATGCGTTGCGCGAGGAAAAGCGCGCGATGCTGAGCGAGTACCGGTGGCTCGACCGCGACTCGGGCGTTGTGCGGATTCCGATCGAGCGCGCGATGGAGTTGCTGACCGAGCGCAGCGGTGCGCGAGCGCGCCCCGCCGGGTCGACGGCCGGAGGCCAGCAGTGAGTCTGCGTTTCCTCGTCGCCGCGGCCTGCTGGCTCGCCATCGCGTGCGGCGCGCCAGCGCATGCGACCGCGGACGATCTCGTTCAGCGCGTCGGCTTCGATCAGCATCTGAATCGAGCGGTGCCGCTCGGCCTGGCTTTCCGGGACGACGACAATCGCGCCGTGCGGCTCGCCGATTATTTTGGATCGGTGCCGGTGGTACTGGCGTTTTCGTACTACGGCTGCTCGAACCTTTGCCCCACCGTCATCGGCAACCTTGGCGATGCGCTTCGCCGCACCGGCTTGAAATCCGGGACTCAGTACCGGGTGGTCGTGTTGAGCATCAATCCCGGCGACTCGCCGTTGCTCGCAGCGCACAGCAAAGCCGTCTACCTCCAACATGAATCAGGCGAAACCGCACGGGCCTGGCACCTGCTGACCGGCGGCGACGACAGCATCGCCGCGTTGACCGGCGCGGCCGGGTTCCGCTACGCCTACGATGCCGCGACGCACCAGTACGCGCATCCCGCCGGGGTGCTGCTGCTGACGCCCGGCGGCAGGATCGCACGCTACTTCCTCGGTTTCGATTTCACGCCAGCCCAGTTGCGGCAGGCGGTGGAGGATGCGTCGGAAGAGCGCATCGCCTCCCCCGCGGCGCACCTGCTGCTGCTTTGCTTCCATTTCGATCCGGCCGGAAAATACAGCGCGACCATCTTGCAAGCGCTGCGGTGGATTGCGGCGACGATGCTCGCCGCCGCGCTGGTGTGGATTGCGACCCGGCTCCGGCGTGGCCGGCAACCTCCGGCGGCGGGGTAGGGTTCATGTGGAACTTTCCGCTCTTTCCCGACCGCGCATCGTCGCTGGCCGCCCGCGTCGATGTCCTTTTTTTCGTCTGGCTGGCGCTGGCGACGCTGGTAGCGCTGGCGGTCGCGGTATTGATCGTATTTTTTTCGATCAAATACCGCCGCGGCTCGAGCGCGAATCGGGCGACGGCGCCGGAGGCGGTTCGCGCGCGCCGGGATCGCCGCATCGAGCTCGCCTGGATCTTTGTCCCGCTGAGCCTGTTCTTCGTGATGTTCGCTTGGGCGGCCGAGCTGTACTACGAGCACGCGGCTCCGCCTGGCGACGCCATCGACGTCTACGTCGTCGGCAAGCAATGGATGTGGAAGCTCGAGCATGCCGGCGGCCAGCGCGAGATCGACGAGCTGCACGTGCCCGCAGGGCGACCGATCCGGCTGGTGATGACGTCGGAGGACGTGATTCACGATTTTTTCATGCCGGTCTTCCGCATCAAGCAGGACGTGCTTCCCGGCCGCTACACGATCCTGTGGTTCAACGCGACGAAGGCCGGCGACTACCACGTTTTCTGCTCGCAGTATTGCGGCACCGATCATTCGAGGATGATCGGGCATGTGGTGGTCATGGCGCCTGCCGCGTTCGAGGCGTGGCTGGCGCGCGGCAACGGCGCGCAGACGATGGCGACGCGCGGCGCGGAACGCTTCCGGCAATACGGCTGCAGTGGCTGCCACGGGGCGAACGCCTCGGTTCACGCCCCCAAGCTCGAGGGCTTGTTCGGCAAGCCGGTACAGCTCGAGGGCGGAGGAACCGTCACCGCCGACGAGCGCTACATCCACGACTCGGTGATGCTGCCGAAGAAGGAGGTCGTCGCGGGCTACGCACCGATCATGCCGTCTTTCCAGGGCCAGATCGCCGAGGAGGACCTGCTCGATATCGTCGAATACATCAAATCGCTGCATGATGCTCGCGAAGGGACGGTGCGATGACCGCCGCGACCGCGCACCGGACCTACCTCGGTGCTGGCTTCAGCCTCTGGTCGTGGCTGTCCAGCGTCGACCACAAGCGCATCGCGATCCTGTACGCGGTGTCGATCACCGTGTTCTTCTTCATCGGCGGTGCGGCGGCGACGCTGATCCGCATGGAGCTCATCACCCCCGCCGGCGACCTGGTCAGCGCCGAGACCTATAACAAGCTGTTCACCATGCACGGCGTCATCATGGTCTGGTTCTTCCTGATTCCTTCGATTCCGTCGACGCTCGGCAACTTCCTGGTGCCGCTGATGATCGGCGCGCGCGACCTGGCTTTCCCGCGCTTGAACCTCGCGAGCTGGTACCTGTACATCCTTGGCGGCCTGTTCACCATCGGCGCGTTGGTCGCCGGGGGAGTGGATACCGGATGGACGTTCTACACACCGTTCTCGACGATGTTCTCCAATACTCACGTGATCGCCGTGGCGGCCGGCGTGTTCATCGTCGGCTTCTCATCGATCCTGACGGGGATCAATTTCATCGTCACCATCCACAAGATGCGCGCCCCCGGCATGACCTGGTTCCGGCTGCCGCTGTTCATCTGGTCGATGTACGCCAGCAGCATCATTTTCGTGCTGGCCACGCCGGTGCTGGCGATGACCCTGTTCCTGATCGCCATCGAGCGCTTCTTCGGCGTCGGCGTATTCGACCCGGCGCTCGGCGGCGATCCGCTGCTGTTCCAGCACCTGTTCTGGTTCTACTCGCATCCTGCGGTGTACGTGATGATCCTGCCCGCGATGGGGGTGGCGAGCGAGATCATCACCTGCTTCGCCCGCAATCGCGTTTTCGCCTACCGCTCGATGGCGTACGCGGTGCTGGCGATCGCGATCATTGGCTTCCTGGTCTGGGGGCACCACATGTTCGTCAGCGGCCAGTCGATCTACGCCGGAATGATGTTTTCGCTCCTGAGCTTCCTGGTGGCGATACCGTCGGCGATCAAGGTGTTCAACTGGACCGCCACGTTGTACAAGGGCTCGATTTCGTTCGACGCGCCGATGCTCTATGCGCTGGGGTTTGTGGGACTCTTCACCATCGGCGGCATGACCGGGCTGTTCCTTGCCTCGCTGGCGCTCGACGTGCACCTGCACGACACCTATTTCGTCGTCGCGCATTTCCACTACATCATGGTCGGCGGCGCGGTGATGGCCTTCCTGGGCGGCATCCATTTCTGGTGGCCCAAGATCACCGGCCGCATCTACTCCGACGGATGGGCGCGCTTTGCGGCGATCCTCGTCTTTTTCGGCTTCAACCTCACGTTCTTCCCCCAGTTCATCCTCGGTTACCTCGGGATGCCGCGGCGCTACCACGAGTACCCGCCGGAGTTCCAGGTGTTGAACGTGCTGTCCTCTGCCGGCGCGTCGATCCTGGCGATTGGCTACCTCTTGCCGCTCGCCTATTTGTTCTGGTCGTTGCGCTACGGCGCGGCGGCCGGCGCCAATCCATGGCGGGCGAAAGGTCTGGAGTGGCAGACGCCGTCGCCGCCACCGACCGAAAACTTTGTTGTGACGCCGGTGATCACCGAAGCGCCATACGCGTACGCGGAATCAAGGAATGGCTGACAGTGCCATCGTCGCCAGGCAGTTCGACGATGCGGCGCAGCAGCGCACCGCGGCGGATCTCGGCATCTGGATTTTTCTCGCGACCGAGATCCTGTTCTTTGGCGCGCTGTTCGCGGCTTACACGATCACGCGCATTCGCTATCCGGAGGCGTTCGCGATCGCCAGCCGGCTCACCAACGTTGCCCTGGGCAGCGTCAATACCGGGGTCCTCTTGACCAGCAGCCTGACGATGGCGCTGGCCGTGCGGGCGACCAAGCTCGGCGCGCGCAAGGCATCGATCGCTTTCATGAGCGCGACCGTCGCGCTGGGCCTGGCGTTCCTCGCGATCAAGGGGATCGAATACTACCTCGACTACACCGGGCACCTGGTTCCGGCGCTCAATTTCTCCTATGCCGGCCCGCACGCGAATCAGGTGCAGATCTTTTTCTACCTGTACTTTTTCATGACCGGGGTGCATTCGCTGCACATGATCGCCGGCATCTGCCTTGTCGGCGTGATGATCGCGATGGCGTCGCGGCGCGCTTTCAGCCCCGCCTACTACACCCCGGTCGAACTTTCCGGCATGTACTGGCACTTGGTCGACGTCGTCTGGATCTTTCTCTACCCGCTGCTCTACCTGGTGGCGCGCTCATGATCAGCCACCCGGTCGCGCCGGCTAGAACCTACGTGCTGGTCTGGCTCGGCCTCGTAACGCTGTTGCTGCTCACCCTGGGCAGCGCCTATCTTCCTCTGGGCTGGCTGAACGGTGTCGTCAACCTCGCGATAGCAGCCGCCAAGGCGCTGCTGGTCATGATCTTTTTCATGCACCTGCGCTCCAGCCATTACGTGCTGAGACTTGCCGCCGCTGCCGGCTTCTTCTGGCTCGCGATCCTGATCGGATTGTCGCTGTCCGACTTCCTGGCGAGATGATCAGAACGTCGTGCATTGCATGAATCCACGGTGCCCGATGCAGTTGGTGGAGATAGGATAGCGGTTGTAGCGGTCGTCGCGGTGCGCGAGCTTCAGCACGCATTCGCGCCACTGGTCGGTGTCCGCCCGGTACCCGAGCTTTTCGCACCCCGGTCCGTAGAGCTGGATCATCTGCTCGACTTCACGCTGGACCTGCGCCGCGCGCTCGGCCTGGGTGGCGCATCCGGCGACCAGGAGC
The DNA here is from genome assembly GCA_035607385.1 of Casimicrobiaceae bacterium. Taxonomy (GTDB): domain Bacteria; phylum Pseudomonadota; class Gammaproteobacteria; order Burkholderiales; family Casimicrobiaceae; genus PALSA-1003. The sequence goes on along the minus strand of DATNAR010000224.1, from coordinate 2,462 downwards.
AACGGTACCGCTAGGGAAAACGCTCTGGCGAATGTTCGCATGCTCACCTCCGTTCGATGGTATTTGGAGACGGCCGGCCGCCGTCCGGTTCCGCAGAGGAGGCAAGGCCGGCCAGGAACGCGCGTGTATAGGCCAGGCCCGGCACATCGTCGCGGGTATTGCACACCGGCGAGGAACCCGGTGCGTCGCCGGCAGCGCAGCGCGCGTCCCGGTCCAGCGACCAGAAATGCAGGCCGCCCAACCCGCGGCCGCGGACGAACCGCGCGGTCCGCAGCGCGTCCTCGAGCCTGAACACGTTGGCGGTGACGTCGTTGACGCCGATCATCGGCGTCAGCTCGATGCGGTGCATCGGAATACCGTATCTGGCATGGACGTTTTCGGCGGCCCGGATCGCGGACTTCCCCATATCGCAAACACCCTCGACGACCACGCAATTCCCGGGGATGGCCGGGCCGTAGTCCATGACCATCAGGTTGATGTAGTAGTCGCCGAGTCCGGCGACCCGGATCGCCTGCAGCACCTGTTCGCCCAGCGGGTTGAGGCTGCCCAGGCTGCCGTCGCTGGCGGCCAGCGTCGCCAGCGTAAAGCTGAACCGAAGGCGCGGATGATGGAACTGCGCGCTCCGGACGCGCTGCATCAGGGCTGCAAGGCCGTCTGCGGTCTGTCCGGCCTCGATGTCGAAGTCGACGCCGATCAGCCGTGGCGAGTCGTAACGGGCGATGAACCGCTCCATGCCGGCATCGGTGGCACAGGTGAAGACGCCGGCCGCCCCGCCGGTCGAGATGATGTAGTCGACACCGGCGCGCTCGAAGGCCGCGACATTGGCATCGGCCAGGCGCCGCGGCTCGATGCCGTCCCAGGTTTCGCTCCCGCATTCGCCGGTCGCGAACGCCCAGGTCAGCGCGCTGACGCCGGAGGGCAGGATAGAGCCGCCGGCGACGACCACCGGCGATACCGTCCCGTCCACTGCCGACGACATCGCATACGAAGCAGGATCGAACGCGACCGGCAGGTATTTGTACGGACTGTAGACGAATCCCTGGCGCGCGGCCGTCGTTGCCCCGGTCGCCGCGACCGCTTCGGACACCTCCGCGCCGAGCGAGGCAAGCCGGGAGCAGCCGAAAAGGCCCGCCGCAACGAGCACCAGCGCGGCGCGGAGCGGTGCCCGCAGGAGGCGTTTTTTCCGATCGATCACGCTAGATTTCCCGCGCGGCAAGTCCGCGCGCTCCGATCATAACGGCCCGCCGGCGCGCTTTTGCAAAGCTTGCTAAAAGCGGCCGAAAAAAAAGGCGGAGCAGCTTGGCTGCTCCGCCGTGCCGTAACGGAAGGGCGAGGAGAGATCGTTCGCTTCGAGCGCCTAGAACTTGATGCGCACGCCGGCGTAGAACTGACGCCCGTTCTTGTAGAACGCTCGGGGCTGGTCGGTATTGGCGCCGTAATACTTGAGCGTCGGGTTGTTGAGGTTCAGCGCGTCGAAGGTCAGCGTCAGGTTGTTGTTCACCGTATACCCCAGCGAGGCGGCCAGCGTGCCGGTGTCGTCCTGGTACTCCGGCGTGCTCCGATCGAGGCCGACGAAGAAAGCCGACCGGAACGTGTACGCCAGCCGCGCGCTGAACCCGTAGTTCTCGTAGTAGCCGACGACGTTGTAGGTGTTCTTCGACGCGCCGACCAGGTCCCGGTTGCCGGTTTCCTTGGCGTCCGCGTACGTATAGTTGGCCTGCACGCCGAAGCCATAGAGGAATTCCTGCTGGTAGGAAAGCTCCAGGCCCTTGACCTTGCCGCTGCTGTTGATCGGCGACGAGATCGAGTATGTGTCGAACGTCCCCGTCTTGATGTTGAGCAGCGTCACATCGTGGTTGCCGAAGGCCACGTAGTTGGTCAGGTCCATGTAGAAAAGACCGGCCGACAGCAGTGACTTGGGCTGGAAATACCACTCGAGCGTCGCATCGACGTTGGTCGACCGGATCGGCTTCAAGTCCGGATTGCCGCCGTTGCCGGTGTGCGTGGTGTCGTCGGCGCTGATCGATCCGCCCAGGGCGCTGAAGTCCGGGCGCGCCATCGTGCGGGCGATCGCAAAGCGCGCCACCAGGTCCCGGCTCAAATCCCACTTGAGGTTGGCGCTTGGCAGGATGTCGGTGTACGTATGCTCAATCGGCTGCTGGTAGAACGACCCGAACGCCGACGTCGTGATCGCGTTGGGCACCTGCGGACAGGGCGCCTGCACCGGGCAGTTCGGCAGCCCGATATTGACCAGCACCTTTTCCTTGGTCTGCACGGCGCGCACGCCGACATTTCCGCTCCAGTTCTGCCCCTCGAGGTTGGACATCACATAAACCGCGGCGACGTCCTCCTTGAGCGAAAATTCCCCGGACCAGAAGCGCCGCGAGACCGGATCGCGATTCGAGTACAGGTCGCCCCAGCGCTCGAGCTCGCCGGGCGAGAGCTGCCAGGGCTGGCGCGGG
>DATNAR010000189.1:0-8362 GCA_035607385.1 Casimicrobiaceae bacterium | reverse complement strand
GATTCACGATTTCGGCGGCTTTCCCGACGAGCTCTTTCGATTGCAATACCCGGCGCCTGGCGACCCTGCGCTGGCGGCGCAAGCCGTCGCGCTGCTCAAGAACGCCGGCGTGGCCGCCGGCATCGATGGCTGCCGCGGGCGCGATCACGGCGCGTGGGTCCCCTTACGCTGGATGTATCCCGACGCCGACGTGCCCGTCGTGCAGCTCTCGATTCAGCCGGAACTCGGGGCCGCGCATCATCTGCACATCGGGCGGGCGCTCTCCGCGCTGGCCGATGACTCGGTGCTGATCATCGGCTCGGGTCACACGACGCACAACCTGCGCGACTGGATGTCGAACCCGCGCCGGAAGGAGCCGCTGCGTTACGCGCAGGCGTTCGCCGGCTGGCTGCACGATCGCCTGATCGCCCACGACATCGATGCGCTGGTCGCGTGGCACGAGCAGGCGCCCGAAGCGGTGCGCGCGCATCCGAGCGACGAACATTTTCTGCCGTTGTTCGTCGCGCTGGGCGCGGCGGCCGACGATGCGAACGTCGAGCGTTTTGTCGAAGGATTCGAAGCGGGAGCGCTGGCGATGGATTCGTACCGCTTCGGCCCGCACTGATTTGTCGCCCGCCGGCGACGTTTTTTTTCCGCGTCGGAGCAGGTCTTACGCCCAAATCGGATGCGCGCCGATTACGGCTCCGCGAGTGTGGTCCTAAAGTGAGGCCGTGTTCAATCAATCGAAGCGGAGTCACTGATGAACCATCGAGCGACCAGAGTGCAGGACGTGGCGTCGTTCGCCGCGGGCGTCTTGATCGGCGCATCGATCGTGACGCCTGTGTTTGCGGCGACGTCCGATCTTCCCGCCGAGTGGCAACCCTTTCTCCTGATCGGGTCGGTCGTTCTGCTCGCCATCGCGTTGATGCTCAAGGCGCTTGGCACGCGGCCCGCCCGGAGGGTCGACGGCGACACACGCGGGGACCTGCGCGAAGTCAACCACGTCGAGATGATCGACGTGCCCATGCACCAGTAGAACGGCAGTGAATCGATGCGGCGAGCGCGGGGCGCTTCCCCGCGCCGCCGCGGGCCGCTAGTGGAGGCGCTGGCGGCCCTTGCGCGATGTCTCGCGCCGTTGTGCCCGCCGCTCGGCCCGATTGGCGGATTCGGGGCGGTTGCGCTCCTGCCAGTAGCGATAGATGAGCACCGCAGCGATCGGCAGCTCGTCGATCATTCCCTGGCGCTTTTCTTCGCTGTCGACCCAGTCGAGGTATTCCGGATCGTGGTCGCCGTAGGCAAGCGCCTCGATCGGCAGCATCCAGTCGCGGGCGTCCTCCTGCGAATACATCGGTTCCCATTCGGCTTCGCGCAGCAGCACGCCGGTCATATAGCCTTCGCACCACGCGCTCGCTTCTGGCGGCGCCTTGTCGCCCTTCACGTTGTCCTCGCTGTGATATAGCAGCGGCTTGAAGCGGGTGGGCGATTCGCGCAACGTGCGCGCGATGCTGTTCTGCACGCGCAGCACCAGCGACAAAATCCGGCTCGCCTGCTCGTTGTCGGCAAAGACCGGCGAGACGCTGCGCTGGCTGTCGCTCCAGACGACCGGCAGCCATTCGGACGGCTGGATCATCTCGGGGCCGCTGACGATGGCCGTCAGAAACCCGTCCAGCATCTCCAGGTCCATGCAGTCCTGCGGTACGCCGTTCGACGCCAGAAAGGCCTCGAGCTCGTCGTAGTCGGCATCGGCCAGCGGTTCGTCGAGCTTGGCGGGCTCAGTCATGGTGGGCTCGTTTGCGCATCGGGCCGTCATGATCCTCCCTGCAGGGACAGAATGCAAATGCGCTCATGCGCGTTGTCCTCGCGCGCGTTCCTGCCGGCCGCGCACGTGCAGCGCATGCGCGGCGTTGAGCGCCGCGGCGAACAGCAGCACGGCGCCGGCCTGATGCGCGGCGGCGAGCGGAAGAGGTACGACCAGCAACAGCGTTGCGACGCCCAGCGCGAATTGCAACAGCAGCGCCGCCAGCAAGAGGTCGGCCGCCAGTGCGACGCGCGACGACGCCTGCGGACGCACTGCAAGCCAGAATGCGGGAATCAGCAGCGCGAGGAGCCAGGCGATCAGGCGATGATCGAACTGCACGGTCGCCATGTTGTCGGCGAAATTGCGATACCAGGGCGTCAGCGACAGGATCTCCGCCGGCACGAGCTGTCCGTTCATCAGCGGAAAGGTGTTGTAGGCGAAGCCGGCGCGGATTCCCGCGACCAGGCTGCCCGCCACCGCCTGGAGGAACACCAGCGCGACGATCAGAAGCGCGAAGCGCCGCAGCTTCGCCGCGCGTCCGCCCGCCGCCGGCGCGCGCGGCGCGTCGGCCGCCGCGCGCAGCAGCGAAAGCGCCAGCCAGAACATCGCCGCGAAAATCAGCAAGGCCAGGCTGAGATGCGCGGCGAGCCGGAGCTGCGACACGCGAGGATCGTCGACCAGACCGCTTTGCACCATGTACCAGCCCAGTGCGCCCTGCAAGCCGCCGAGCGCGAAGATCGCAACCAGCGGCGGCGCGAGTCCGTGCGGCAGTCTCCGCCGCAGGACGAACCATGCGAGCGGCAGCGCAAACGCCGCGCCGATGACTCGGCCGAGCAACCGGTGCGCGTATTCCCACCAGAATATCGACTTGAACGCGTCGAGACTCATCCCCTTGTTGATCTGACGGTACTCGGGCGTTGCCTGGTACTTGACGAAGGCCTCGTCCCACTGCGTCGCTGAAAGCGGCGGCAGCGTGCCCACGATCGGCTGCCATTCGGTGATCGACAGGCCGGAATGCGTGAGCCGCGTCACACCGCCGACGACGACGATCGCGAACACCAGCGCACAACAGACCAATAGCCAGGCCGCCACGGCGCGCGGCGCGCGGCGATCCGCCGCGGGCGATGTCGCGGGACCGGCGAGCGTCGTCGAGCGTGTGGCGTTCATGCTGCGATTCTACCGGGACCGGCGGAACCGGACCCGGCTCGCGCCCGGTCAGTGCGCATGCTCGGGCGGCGAAGGCGGCGCCGACTCTGCGCTGCCGAGCTTCTGCGCCGCTGCAAAAATGTCGCGATCTCGATCGTCGCCTGGCGGAGGCACTCCGAGCCAGCGCGCCCGCAGACGGCCGCGCCGGTCGATCAGGAATTCGGCGTGACCGGCGGCGCGATCGCGCGCGGCGAACAGCGCATAGACGACGGCGACGTCGGGCGCCGCGATGGCCCGGATCGCATCGCCTCCGGGGATCGACTCGTCGGCGATTTGTGCGTCGCCCGCACTCTCGGCCAACGCCAGGATCCGAATGTGCCTGTCGTCGAACGCGCGCCGCTGCGACGCGAGCGAGCGCAGGCGCGCGGCCGAATCCGGCAGCGAATAAAGAACCAGCAACGTGGCCTCGTTCGCATCCGGTCGCACGATGGTTTGCTGGCCTTCGTGCGGCAGCTCGAAGCTGAAGTCGGGGGCGGGCACCGGCGAGGGCGCGAGGAACCCGGCGCGGGTGCCGGCAAAATCGGCGGCGTCGGCGAGCGCATGCAGGAACTGCACGATGCTCCAGATCTCCTCGCTCACCAGCGGCGGCGAGAACGCGGGCATCGCGGTCCCCGCGCGCCCATGCGCAGTCCACCAATAGAGCTCGCCCGGACGGTGGCGCGCGGCCTGCCGGGCCAGGTTCGGTGCGGCGACAGCCGTTCCGTCCGTCGATCGACTGTCACTGCCGTGGCACGCGGCGCAATGGGCGGCGAACAAACGGGCGCCATCGGCGATCGCAGCGGTCGTATAACGCACCGGCGAGGTCGCGTAGGTCGTCGGATAGGCGGGGACGGCGAGCAGCCATGCGGCGGCGACGACCGACGCACCGACACCGATCAGCCCCGCCGCGGCCGGCCGCCACGCGCGCCTGCGCGCGCCGACGACCACACTGACAAGACCGGCGACGGCGACGAGCACTGCGGCAAGCAACAATGCAAGGGTCGCCGCCGATTCGCGCGCCGGTGCCCAGCTCAGCGTATGCGCGAACGGCCAGAGCGTCGATTGATGCGCCGCCGGGACCGTGATGCCCAGCACGCCGACGATAGCCACGACCAGGAGCCCGGCGCCGATCTCGACCAGCGCATTGCGCCTCAATGCACGCGCTGCCCGCCGGTCGCCCGATGCGAGCCGCGGCGTCAGGATCAGCCGATTGACGGCGGCGAGCGAGAGCATCGCGGCGAGCACGGCGAGCTTGGCGAGCAGCAGCGTGCCGTAGCGGGTGCCGAACAACGCCGGGACACTGCCGACGAGAAACCAGCTGTTGCCCACGCCGCTCAGGATCAGCGCGGTCACAGCGACGAGCGCCACGCTGGAAAAGCGCTTCACCGCCGCTGCCGCATCCCCGATCGATGGCGTGCTGCCCAGCACGTAGACCAGCGCCGGCAGCGCGCCCAGCCACGCCCCCGCGCTCAGCAAGTGCACGACATCCGAGACGATCTGCCCGCCGCGCCACGGTCCTTCGGCGGCGGCGGCGTGCCCGGTCCACGCGAGGGCGCCCAGATATGCAGCTGCGATCAGCGTCGACACCGCGAGCCGGCGAAGGCCGGGAACCGTGGTTCGCGGCCACAACAGCAGCAGCAGCACGCACGCGAGGCAGAAGCGGGCGATCCACACCTTGCCAAACAACGTGTCTCCGAGGACCGCGCCGAGCGTCGAGAAACCGATCGCCCGCGTCAGCGGCAGGCCGCTCATCGTCGCGGCCATCGCGGCGAGCCACAACAGCGCGGAAACGATGCCGATCGCGATGCACCCGCGGGCGACCGACGGCAGCCGTCGCCGCAGCGCTTCGCCGGGGGCGGACGGCGCGCCGTTTCCTCGCCATGCCGACAGCGCGCACGCCAGCAGCAACTCGCCGAACAGCCACAGAGTCGCGGCGAAGTGGACGGCGCGGGCCGATGCCAGCAACGCGTTCATCGCCCTGCACCCGGGACGGAACGACGCAATGACTCAGCGCACAACATCGAAGCTGTAGTCGCCCTCTGTGACGTGCGTGTCGACCGACAGCACGCGCCACTTCACCCGGTATCGACCCGGGGCGAGCTCCGGCAGCGACACCGTCAGCACGGTGGAGTCGCCGTCGTCGACACGGGCGTCGGCGCGGTCGACGCGCTTGCCGGTCGAATCCAACACCTGCGCCGTGCTGAACGCCGGCTCCAGCTTTTGCGAAAACCACAATTGCACCTGCGGGGGCGGCGCATGGACGGTGCTTCCGACAGCGGGCAGGGCGTGGTCGAGGAACGCATGCGCGCCGACCGGCGGCGCGAGCACCGACGCGCAGGCAAAAACGAGTAGCGGCATCCGGATACGCATGTCAGCGGCCGAAGATCGGGCGTCCGATCGTCGTGGGAAAAAGGTCATCGAGAAAAAAGTGCAGCTGAGCAATCCACCCGACGCGGTTGCCGCTGCGATTGTTGACGGGAACGACGGCTTCGACGGCAAGCTGCGCATAGCTGCCGGCCCAGACGATGCCGGGATTCACCGTGCCCGTTGTCCCGCTGGCGCCTCGATCGAGCGCGGTCGACAGCGCGACCTCGACGACGGGGATCATCCGGCTGAACGGCTCGCGCAGGCCCACGTCCTGCACGAACGACTGCAGGTACGGCAGGCTGTACTGGACGGCGAATCCCCATTGCAGCGTATGCGGATGACGCTCGACGTCGGCCTCGTCCTCGTCGCCGCGCGAGGTCGTGCTCGGCCGGGTCGGGATACCGATCCCGACCAGTCCTGTCACGGCGAGCGGACGAACGAACTTCATCGATTCGGGCAAATCGCCGAATCCCTTGCCGAAGAAAAGCGCGGGCGTCAGCGTGCTGAACGATTCGGCGCCGACCCGCTTCGACCCGCTGCCGCCGACGTCCCAGTCGACTCCGGCCGACAGGATCGTCTCGCGCTCGTCGTTCTGGTAGAACTTGTACTTGATGCTTGCCGCCAGGTTGTCGAAGCCGCGCTGCGTATCTCCGCCATCGGGCTGCAGCACCTTGTAGGTCGCACCGAAGCCGATGCCGAGGTTTTCGGTGATGCGTTTCGACACATCGACGGCAAAGCCGGTTTCGCGCATCGCCGGCTCGTCGCCGCTCGCCGGCGTCCTGCGGCTTTCGACCGTCGGCAGCGACAATTCGTCGGCGACAAACGGGTCGTCGGTCGCGAGCGTCGCCGGGAAGAAGCGCTTGCCGGCGACGCCGTGCGCGGCTGCGGTCTGCGCGGACAGGATGAGCGCCGATCCCACGGCCAGCGCCAGCGGCGTGGCGATCGATCGCCTATTTTTCGTCTTCATGATTGCCGTCCTTTCATGGGCCGCGTGCCGCCGATGCGGGATGCGAAGGTCCGGCTTTCAACGCGCGCCATGCGGATGCATCGCGCCGGCCCCCATGCTCTCGACGACGACGCTGACCTCGATCGACCCGGCCTTTTCGAATCCCAGCGTCAGCGGAAAGCTGTCGCCCGCCTGCAGCGGTCGCTTGAGATCCGCGAGCATCACGTGATAGCCGCCGGGCTGCAGAACCAGCCGGTCGCCGGGCTTGACGTCGACGCCCGCGACCGCCCGCATGCGCATCACGCCGGCATCCATCACCATCTGATGCAGCTCGGCGGTACCGGCCACCGGGGTCGATACGCTGAGCAGCCGATCGGCCCGGTCGCCGTTGTTCTCCACGCTGAGGAAAACGCCGCCGGAGCGCGCCCCCGGTGGCGTCGCGCGGGCAAATGGATGATCGATGTGCAATGAGCGCAGTCGATACTCGTGCGCCCATGCGCTGCTGGCGGCAGCGATCGCGGCGACGGCCGCGATGGCCAGGATTTTCGTCATGACGTACCTCGTTGGATTCGAACACGATCGATCGCGCCGGCGGTGGGCCGCGAGGCGCGATGGACCACAAGCCGCGACCGATGGGCCGGCCGCGATCGATGCGAGCTTAGGAGAGGAGCGAGGGAGGACCGCGCAGCGGCGGCAGCAGCGCGGGCTGCGCTGCGATGTCGGCGCCAACCGCGCCGGTCGGCGCGCGGTCGAGCGAGCGCGGGATCAGGACGAACGGCGTCGCCGAAAGCGGTATCGCCGCGACGGCGAACGCGCCCAGACATGATGGGCAATGCGAGTGCGGCGAATGGCCGGGTCGCGGCGCCGGGACGCCGGGGCTCGCCGGCACGCCGGCGGCGGAGTGAGCGTCGGCACGCGTCGCGGAACAGTAGTCGCTCGACTCAGGAGCCGGTGGAGACGACGCATAGGCGCCGACCGGTGCGAGCAGATGCAGCGCCAGCGTGACGAGCGTGATTGCGAGGCGGCGGCTTGTCATTGCGCCGATTCTACACGCGCCGCGGCGGGGCTTGCTCAATCCCGAGACGGCCTCGAGCCAAGCCGGCATTGACACTTCGCCGGCCGAAGCGTTGAATGCGGTCTGACCACCTTACCAGATGGTTCGTTATCGCACCGCGGAACCGGGCGCAGATCCGGCCGTTGGATAGACCACAAACCCGGAGGAAAGACGATGTCTGCCTATCTCGGCGCGTTTACGCGCTGTCTTGCCGCATGCGCTTTTGCGCTGTCCTTCAGCGTATTCGCGCAGTCGACCATTACGCTGCACGGCGCCGTACAGTTCAACGATGATCATGCGTTCACCAGGGCCCTGGTGAAATTCGAGGAGCTGGTCAAGAAGTATTACGGCAAGCCGATCAACTTCGTGCTGCACAAGAACAGCGAGCTCGGCCTCGAGAAGGACTATTTCGCCTACATGAACCAGGGGATCTCGGTCGACTACGGCATCGTCTCGCCCGCGCACATGTCGACGTTCTCCAAGGCCGCACCGTTCATCGATGCGCCGTTCCTGTTCCGCGATCTCGATCACTGGAACAAGGTTCTCGATGCCGACACCTTGAAGCCGATCGTCGACGAGGTCAGCGCCAAGGGCGACGTGATGCTGATCGGCTTCGCCGGCGGCGGCACGCGCAACATCTTCGCCAACAAGCCGGTGCGCAACCTGCAGGAGATGAAGGGCCTCAAGGTCCGCGTTCAGGGCGCGCCGATCTGGAGCAAGACGTTCGCCGCCGCGGGCATGTCGCCGACCGTGATCGCCTACGACGAAATCTACAACGCGATCCAGAACGGCGTGATCCAGGCCGGCGAGAACGAAGCCGCCGGCGTGGAAGCGATGAAGTTCTACGAAGTCGGACCCAACCTCAACATCACGCAGCACGCCATCACCATCCGGCCGATCTGCTTCTCCGGGAAAACGTTCAAGGCCCTGCCCGCGGACCTCCAGGCCGCCATCCTGAAGGCCGGCAAGGAAGCGGGCGCCTACGGCCGCAACCTCGAATCGCATGAGGATGCCGCCAAGCTCGATGCCCTGG
>DATNAR010000174.1:0-3405 GCA_035607385.1 Casimicrobiaceae bacterium | reverse complement strand
CGGATTCCTTCACACGCTTTAGTGGTGCACCGAACTGTCGGCGACCGCCGGAGCATCGCGCAGGTGGCACGCGGCGAAATGCCCCGGCAGGACTTCTTTCAGCGCCGGCTCCTCCACCCGGCAGCGATCGAACGCATACGGGCACCGGGTGTGGAAGCGGCAGCCGCTGGGCAGGTCGATCGGGCTCGGAACATCGCCGGCGAGAATAATGCGCTTTCTCTGTACGGTAGGGTCCGGCACCGGAACCGCGGAAAGCAGCGCCTCGGTATAGGGGTGCTGCGGATGGGCGAACACCGCGCGCGTCGGCGCGAGCTCGACGATTCGGCCCAGGTACATCACCGCGACGCGGTGGCTGATGTGCTCGACCACCGCCAGATCGTGCGCGACAAACAGATACGACAGGCCGAACTCGCGCTGCAGATCGCCGAGCAGATTGATCACCTGCGCCTGCACCGAGACGTCGAGGGCGGAGACCGGCTCATCGCAGACGATGAGCTTCGGCCGCGGTGCCAGTGCTCGCGCGATGCCGAGGCGCTGGCGCTGGCCTCCGGAGAACTCGTACGGATAGCGAGGCATCTGGTCGGGCCGCAATCCGACCTTCTCGAAAAGCGAGATCACGCGCTCGCCCATTTCAGCCGCGGAGACCTTCTCGAAATTGCGGATGGGCTCGGCGACGATATCGGCCGCGCGCATGCGCGGATTGAGCGACGCGTACGGGTCCTGGAACACCGCCTGCAGCTCGCGGCGATAAGGCCGCATCGCGCGGCCGTGCAGCCGGTGGATGTGCTGGCCGCGCCACGCGATGGTCCCGGCCGTCGGCTCCACGAGCCGCAGTACCGTCTTGCCGATCGTCGACTTGCCGCAGCCGGACTCGCCGACGAGGCCGAGCGTCTCGCCCTGGCGGATAGCGAAGCTGACGTCGTCGACCGCGTGCACTTCGCCGCGTCCTCGACCGAAAACACCGCCGCGCACCGGGTAATGCTTGGTCAGGTGCGCCACCTCGAGCAGTGTCGGTGCGACGGCCGTGCCTTCGGCGATTGCGCTCATGCCGTCGCCTGCGCGGCATCGACTGCTTCATCGGCCACCAGCCGTTCCGACTCCCAGCATGCGGCCCAGTGCCCGCGCGCCTTCTCCTCGAGCGGCGGATAGTCGACCCGGCAGCGCTCTGTCGCATACGCGCACCGCGGCGCGAACGCGCAGCCGACGATCGGTTGCAGAAGCGAGGGCACAGTGCCCGCGATTTCCGCGAGCCGTCCGCCTGCCGCGCCATCGCTCGCCCGGCTCGCGGCCCCGAGCTTCGGGATGGAGTCGAGCAGGCCGCGCGTGTAGGGGTGGCGCGGACGCGCGAACAAGTCGATGACCGAGGCTTCCTCGACCTTGCGTCCCGCGTACATCACGACGACGCGCTGCGCCATCTCCGCGACGACGCCGAGGTCGTGTGTTATCAGCATGATCGCGGCGCCGGTGCGGGTCTTGAGCTCGCGCATCAGGTCGAGAATCTGCGCCTGGATCGTGACGTCGAGCGCGGTCGTCGGCTCGTCGGCGATCAGGAGCCGCGGCTCGCACGCGAGCGCCATCGCGATCATCACGCGCTGCCGCATCCCTCCGGAAAGCTGATGCGGATACTGGACGACGCGGCGCTCCGGCTCGGGCATGCGGACCAGCCGCAGCATTTCGACGGCGCGGATCTCCGCCGCGTCGTGCGCAAGACCGCGGTGCAGGATCAGCGCCTCGGCGATTTGGTGCCCGATGGTCAGCACCGGGTTCAACGAGGTCATCGGCTCCTGGAAGATCATCGAAATGGCATCGCCGCGAATCTTGCGCATCTCGGGTTCGGGCAGCGCGAGCAGATCGCGGCCCTCGAAGACCACCCGTCCCTCGACCGTCCGCCCGGGAGGCGACGCGATCAGGCGCAGGATCGACAGCGACGTGACGCTCTTGCCGCAGCCGGACTCGCCGACGACGGCGAGCGTCTCGCCGCGACCGACCGAAAACGATACGCCGTCGACGGCACGCACCACACCGTCGCGGGTAAAGAAGTAGGTCTTCAGCCCCTGGACGTCGAGGAGCGGCGCGGAAGATTCGCTCATCCGATCACATCCGCCGCGCGAGGCGCGGGTCGAGTGCGTCGCGCATGCCGTCGCCGAGCAGATTCACCGCCAGAACGGTCAGCGACAGGCAGATACCGGGAAAGATGATCAGGTAGCCCGCGATCTGCACCAGGCTCCTGCCTTCGGCCATGATGTTGCCCCAGCTCGGGATGTTGGGCGGCGTGCCGGCGCCGATGAACGACAGGATCGCCTCGGTGATCATCGCCGATCCGCAGACGTAGGTTCCCTGCACCAGCAGCGGCGCGACGATGTTGGGCAGGATGTGCCGGACGAGAATACGCGGCAGCGTCGTGCCGGCCGCGATGGCGGCTTCGACATAGGGCTGCTCGCGCAGGCTCAGGACGAGGCTGCGCACCAGGCGCACGACGCGCGGCATTTCCGCCAGCGTGATGGCGACGATCACGTTGCCGATGGAGGCCTTGGTGAGTGCCATCAGCGCGATCGCAAGCAGCACCGACGGAATCGACATCAGGCCGTCCATGATGCGCATGACGACCGCGTCGAGCCGGCGGACGTAACCGGTGACCAGCCCGATCGCGAGCCCCAGCAGGGTCGACAGCGCCGCGACGGCAAGGCCGACGATCAGCGAGACCCGCGCGCCGTACACGACGCGGCTGTACACGTCGCGGCCGAGCATGTCGGTGCCGAGCCAGGACTCGGCCGACGGCGGATGCAGCCGCTTCGAGGGAAATACCGCCAGCGGGTCGACCGTTCCCACCCAGGGCGCGGCGATGGCGATGACGACCATCGCGACGAGGATGGCGCCGCCGATGAGCGCGGTGGGATGGCGGCGGAACGCGTCGCGAAATCGCTTCCACGTCGGCGACATCGATCGCGACTTGCCGGCGATCGGCGGCGGAGCGAGTGTGGCCGAGCTCATGTCAGACGTATCCGCGGGTCGAACAGCACGTACGACAGATCGACCGCAAGATTGACCAGCACGTAGACCGCCGAAAAAATCAGGATCACGCCCTGGATGATCGGATAGTCGCGCCGCAGGATCGCGTCGACCGTGAGCCGGCCGATCCCGGGCAGCGCGAACACCGTCTCGGTGACGATCGCGCCGCTGATCAATAGCGCGACGCCGACGCCGATAATCGTCACCACCGGAATCGCCGCGTTCTTGAGCGCGTGGCCGATCAGCACCTGCTTGGGCGCAAGCCCTTTCGCCTCCGCGGTGCGGATGTAGTCCTGCGCCAGCACATCGAGCATGCTGGCGCGTGTCATCCGCGTGATCAGCGCGACGTAGACCGTGCCCAGCGCGACGCTCGGCAGGATCAGGTGCCGCAGCCAT
>DATNAR010000173.1:0-6144 GCA_035607385.1 Casimicrobiaceae bacterium | reverse complement strand
CCGATTCCGGCGCACCGGCACAAGGCGGATCTCAAGCGCGTGCTGACGATCACCGGGGCGACGGGCAACAACCTGAAGGACATCACGCTCAACCTTCCGGTCGGCGTGTTCGTCTGCGTGACCGGCGTTTCCGGTTCGGGCAAGTCGACCCTGATCAACGACACGCTGTACCACGCGGTAGCCAGGCACCTGTACGGCAGCACGGCGGAGCCCGCACCGTATGCGGAAATACACGGCCTCGAGCATTACGACAAGGTGATCAGCGTCGACCAGAGTCCGATCGGCCGCACGCCGCGGTCGAATCCTGCCACCTACACCGGCCTCTTCACGCCGATCCGCGAGCTGTTCGCGCAGGTGAAGGAGGCGCGCGAGCGCGGCTACGGCCCCGGACGTTTTTCGTTCAACGTCAAGGGTGGCCGCTGCGAGGCCTGCCAGGGCGACGGGCTGATCAAGGTCGAGATGCATTTTCTGCCGGACGTCTATGTGCCCTGCGACGTCTGCCACGGGCAGCGCTACAACCGCGAGACGCTCGAGATCCAGTACAAGGGAAGAAACATCCACGACGTGCTGTCGATGACCGTCGAGCAGGCGCATGCATTCTTCGAGCCGGTGCCGGTGGTCGCGCGCAAGCTGTCGACCTTGCTCGACGTGGGCCTGGGCTACATCACGCTCGGGCAGTCGGCGACGACGCTGTCCGGCGGCGAGGCGCAGCGGGTGAAGCTGGCGCTCGAGCTGTCCAAGCGCGATACCGGCCGCACGCTCTACATTCTGGACGAGCCGACGACGGGCTTGCATTTCCACGACATCGAAATGCTGCTGACGGTGCTGCATCGCTTGCGCGACCACGGCAACACCGTCGTCGTCATCGAGCACAATCTCGATGTCATCAAGACCGCCGACTGGGTGATCGATCTGGGACCGGAAGGCGGCGCCGGCGGGGGTAACATCATCGCCGAAGGCACGCCCGAGCAGGTGGGGAACACGCCCGGCAGCTATACGGGCGCGTATCTGAAGCCGGTGCTCGAGCGCCATGCGGGTCGGCTTGGGGCGCGCGCCGAGCCGTCGCGCAACGGACGCAACAAAAAAGCGGCGGCGGATCTGCTCGGGTAGGATCAGAGCCGGTGGGCGCAAGTACCGCGTAAGGAGGAGCGATGAAACGAGTCTGGAACAAGCTGCTCGCCACCGTGGTCGTCGCGGGTCTGAGCGTCGGCGCGGGCGCGGCCGATGCCGCGGACGCGTCGCGCTGGAGCTATGCGGGCGCCACCGGCCCGGCGAAGTGGGCCAAGCTGGAAAAGAGTTTCGCGTCCTGCGCGTCGGGCAAGACGCAGTCGCCGATCGACATCCCGGATGCCGAGGCCAGGAAAGGCGACCTGCCGCCGCTGTTGTTCGACTACCGGCCGGTACCGCTCCGCATCGTCGACGACGGCCATACGATCCAGGTCAACTATGCGCCCGGCAGCACCGTTTCAGTCGAGGGCAAGCGTTACGAGCTGATCGAATTTCATTTCCACAAGCCGAGCGAGCACAAGATCAGCGGCAAGGCTCACGACATGGAAGTGCAGCTGGTCCACAAGGGCAAGGACGGCAAGCTCGCGGTCATCGCCATCATGCTCGACGAAGGCAAGGAGAGCGCCTTGGTCAAGACGCTCTGGGCGAACCTGCCGCAGACCAAGGACCGGGAGAAAGTCGTCGACGCGGTGAAGATCAACGCGCTTGAGCTGTTGCCGCGCGACAAAGGCTATTACACGTTCGCCGGCTCGCTGACGACGCCGCCATGCAGCGAGGACGTCAAGTGGTTCGTGCTGAAAACGCCGACGCAGATCTCGGCCGACGAGGCCGCCCGTTTCGCCAGGTTGTATCCGATGAACGCCCGCCCGGTGCAGGAGCTCAACGCTCGGGACATCCAGGCCACGCGGTAGGCCGCGCACGGCGCTTGCGCAAAGAAAAGCGCGGCGCCGACTCGAAGTCGGGCCGCGCTTTTGTCAGCGCACGAGCGGCCTCCTTGTCCTGTCACGTGAGTGACATACCACGGTTCGGCCGCGGTCGCGACTCGCAATTCCCCGTCGATCCCCGCTGCGCGGGGCCCCTCGCCGGGTGGCTCGCGCGACTATTGAATCGTGATCTGCTTGCTGTTGGCCTTGGCCACCTTCGGCAGCGTCAGCTGCAGCACGCCGTCGACATGCGTTGCCTGCGTGCCGTTGGCATCGACCGGCTCGGGCAGGCGGATCGCCCGCGAGAGCTTGCCGAAATTGCGCTCCTGCCAGAGCGTCTTGCCGTTGGCGTCGATTTCCTGGCTGAACGAGGCACCGATCGTGACGTTGCGGTCTTCGACGTTGACCTCGATCTTGTCCTTGGGAATTCCGGGCAGCTCGGCCTTGACGATATAGGCATCCGGCGTCTCGACGACATCCAGCGCGATGCTGCGGCTGGCCGCGTTCGCGTCACCGTTGGCCAGCACCGCCCCGAACGCGCGGTCGAACACGCGATCCAGCGGATCGAAATAGCGAATCAAACTGGGCATTGTCTTTCTCCATGAGTTTTCCGAGGCCGCGACGAAAGCCGTCGAGCCGCGCACGTCCGGTAAATGGCGGCCGGGCGGCCGATTTCAAGGGGTGTCGGGCGCGTCCGTCGACCGGAGGGTCGGCTCGACGGCCGGACGGTCCCCCGGCGCAGCGACCGGCGGGGCGTGCGCGGTAATCGAGGCGAGGATGCCCTGCAGCAGCGCCCGCGGCGAGGGCGGACAGCCGGGAATCGCGACATCGACCGGTATCACGCTGGCGATGCCGCCGAGGCTGGCGTAGCTCTGGCCGAAGATGCCGCCGCTGCAGCCGCAGTCGCCGACGGCGACGACCAGCTTGGGCTCGGGCGTCGCGTCGTAGGTGCGCTTTAGCGCGATCGCCATGTGCTTCGATACCGGGCCGGTCACCAGCAGCATGTCGGCGTGGCGAGGGCTCGCGACAAAGCGTATGCCGATACCCTCGAGGTTGTAGTACGGATTGGTCAGCGCCTGGATCTCGAGCTCGCAGCCGTTGCACGAGCCGGCGTCGACGTGCCGGATCGTCAGCGCCCGGCCCAGCGTGCGCAGGATCGCCTCTTGCAGCCGCGCGACGACGACCATTTCCTCGGCTGGCGCCGGCGCTGTCTCGCTCCTTATTCCGGTGCGGGCGATCTGGTGGAGGATGTGCAGCATCGTCGGAGTGGCGGCGCTACAGGTCGTGGCCGCTGTACGACAGGTTGAACGATTTATTGATCAGCGGAAAGTCGGGAACGATGTTGCCGATGACCGCGTGCTCGATCACCGGCCAGTTCTGCCAGGACGGGTCGTGCGGATGGCAGCGCCGGATCGTGCCGTCGGGTCCGCTTTCCAGTGCGATAAAGACCGGGCCGCGCCAGCTCTCGGCACAACCGATCGAAAGTTGCGGCGAGGGCGCCTGGGGCATCGCCGACGCGATGTCGCCGTCGGGCATCGCCGCGAGGATCGCCTCGACGAGTCGCAGCGATTCAGCCGTCTCGTCGAAGCGAACGGCGACCCGAGCGGCGACGTCGCCGTCGGCGCGCGTCGCCCGTCGCACGCCCAGCGTGTCGTACGGCGCCAGGGCGAAATCGCAGCGCAGATCGTCGGGGAGCCCGCTGGCGCGGGCGGCGAGACCGGTCAGGCCGAGCTTGATCGCCAGCTCGCGCGTGACCTGGCCGCAACCGCGAAACCGGTCCTGCAGGCCGGCGTGCTCGTCGTAGATGTCGCGCAGCACCGCAAGCTCGCGCGAAAGAGAGGCGCATTGCTCGCGCATCAGCGCCGCGTCGTCGGCGCGAAGATCGCGCGCGACGCCGCCGGGGATGACCACATCCATCATCAGGCGGTGGCCGAACGCGCGCTCGTTGAGGCGCAGCACGTCCTCCCGCAGGCGCGAGAATTGCGAATGGCCGAAGGCGAAGCCGCCGTCGTTGCCGAGGTAGCCCAGGTCGCCCAGGTGGCTGCCGATGCGCTCGCGCTCCAGACACAAGGCGCGCAGCCACTTAGCGCGCGGCGGCGCACCGTTGCCCGCGATCGATTCGACGGCCTGGGCATAGGCGCAGGCGTAGGCGACGGTGCTGTCGCCCGAGACGCGGCCGGCGAGCCGGTAACCGTCCTGCAGCGACAGCGACTCGAATCGCTTTTCGATGCCCTTGTGCGCATAGCCGAGCCGCTCCTCGAGCCGCAGCACTTTTTCGCCGACGACCTGGAAGCGGAAATGCCCCGGCTCGATCGTTCCCGCATGCACGGGGCCGACGGCGATTTCGTGCACGCCGTCGCCGGCGACGCGCACGAACGGATAGTCCTCCTGTCCCGGCTCCCACGTGGGCGAGACCTCGAAATCGCGCTGCAAGGGAAAGCGGTCGATCGGCCATGCCGCTTGCCAGGTCCACGGCCGCTGATCGTCGGCATCGCACTGCGCGCCGACCAGATCGAACGCCGCGCGCTGCATGCGATTGGCGGCTGGAAAGATCGGCGACAGGTCCGGATAGCGCGCGCCTTCGTCCGGCAGCGTGTGCTCGAGCAACGTCAACCCGTCGCCGTCGCGCAGCAACACGCGAACGCAAAGGCCGCGAGCGCGATCGCGCTCGTCGCTCGCCCACAGCGCCACCAGCGCTCCGCCGCGCTCCCACGCCAGGCGGCAGGCGGAAAGCAGCTGGCCCGAATTGGCCCGGCAGCGCTGCGCCGGTATCGCGCAGTGCAGCGGCGAGGCCGCGAGTCCAAGCGGCGCGACGTTCACCGGATCATCCGATCAGTCGCGCCGCCTGGCGGTACCAGTCGGCGAGAAACGGCGGGATCCACAGGCCCAGCATCAGGACGATGCCGAGATGGACGAATACCGGGATCATCGCGGGCCGATGCGGCAGCCGCTTGACCGTCGTTTCGCCGAACACCATCGGCTGCACGCGGGAAAAAATCGCGGCGAACGAGATGCCCAGCGCCCCGAGCAGCAGCGGCGTCGCCCACGGCTGCTCGTGGATCGCCGTCGTCAGGATCAGGAATTCGCTGGCGAAGACGCCGAACGGCGGCATCCCGAGGATCGCCAGCGCGCCCACGGCAAGCCCCCATCCGATCAGCGGGCTGATCGTCACCAGGCCGCGAATCCCGTCCATCAGCTGCGTGCCGGCCTTTTGCGTTGCGTGGCCGACGGCGAAAAAGATCGCCGACTTGGTCAGCGAATGCACGGTCATGTGCAGCAGGCCCGCGAAGCTGGCAATCGGGCCACCCATGCCGAAGGCGAAGGTGATGATGCCCATGTGCTCGATCGACGAATACGCGAACAGACGCTTGATGTCCTTTTGCCGCAACAGCAGCAGCGAGGCCACGACCACCGACAGCAGTCCGAAGCCCATCATCAGGGTCCGCGCGAACGACGTCTGCACCGACCCTTCGACCAGCACCTTGCAGCGCACGACTGCGTACAGCGCGACGTTGAGCAGCAGGCCGGAAAGCACCGCCGACACCGGCGTCGGGCCCTCGGCATGCGCATCGGGCAGCCAGTTGTGCAGCGGCACCAGGCCGACCTTCGTGCCGTAGCCGACCAGCAGGAAGACGAAGGCGAGCGAGAGCACCGTCGGCTCGAGCTCGCCCTTGACGCTGTTGAGCTCGGTCCACAGCAGCGCGTTGCCGCCGGCGCCGAGCAGCTTTTCCGCGGCGAAATACAGCAGGATCGTGCCGAACAGCGCCTGCGCGATGCCGACGCCACACAGGATGAAGTATTTCCACGCCGCCTCGAGGCTCGCCGGCGTGCGATAGAGCGAGATCAGCAGCACCGTCGTCAGCGTCGCCGCCTCCATCGCCACCCACAGGAGGCCCATGTTGTTGGTCGACAGCGCCAGCAGCATCGTGAAATTGAACAGCTGGAACATGCTGTGGTAGAGCCTGAGCCGCCCCGGCGTCAGGTGCCCGAGCTCCTGCTCGATCCTCATGTACGGCCGCGAAAAAATCGACGTCGTCAGCCCGACGAAGGCGGTCAGCGCGATCAGGAAGACGTTGAAGGAGTCGACGAAAAAAAGCTTGCTCGCGATCAGCAGCGGGCCTTCGCCGATCACGCGCACGGTCAGGGCGACCGCCCCTGCGAAGGTGATCAGGCAAACGCCGACGTTGATCTCGGCAGCGCGCTCGCGCCCGCC
>DATNAR010000077.1:0-7193 GCA_035607385.1 Casimicrobiaceae bacterium | reverse complement strand
GGTGGTCGACGATCGTGTGGCCGGGCCGGTTGAACTCGGCCGCGAGCAGCCTTTCGGCCAGCGCCATGCCCACCGCATTGGCGATGCCCTGGCCGAGCGGCCCGGTCGTCGTCTCGACGCCGGGCGTGACCCCCAGCTCCGGATGACCGGGTGTCGCCGAGCCCAGCTGGCGGAAATGCTTGAGCTCGTCGAGCGGAAGCGCATACCCGGTCAGGTGCAGCAGCGCGTACTGCAGCATCGAGCCGTGGCCGTTGGACAGGACGAAGCGGTCCCGATCAGGCCAATGCGGATTGGCCGGGTTGTGGCGCAGGTGCCGATGCCAAAGCGCCACGGCAATTTCGGCCATGCCCATCGGCATGCCGGGGTGCCCGGAATTGGCGGCTTGGACCGCGTCCATCGCCAGCGCGCGAATCGCGTCGGCGAGCAAGCGCGTGTCGGGCGGCGGCTGATGCGTCTTTGAAGCCGGATGCGGCACGGAAAGCGATGCGGTCATGGCCTTTGGGAGCGGAATCGGAAGCGCTGGAACCGGTGCACGCACCGGGTGTGGAACGCTGCGACAAAGCGGTAAAATTATCGCCCAAGCGCTGATTTTGGGCAATAATAGAGAGTTTAGCGTCTTCGCAACGCGTCTTAATCGCGAAGCCGCGCCTGGAGAGAAGATGGAAGGCATCCACCTGCTGGGAGAATGGTACGGCTGCGCGGCCGACACGGCCGAAATGACGCGCTCCGCATCGCTGCGCGCTCTATGCGTGCGCCTGGCCGAGGCCTCGGCGATGACCATCGTCGGCGACAGCTTCCATCAGTTCGAGCCGCAGGGCGTCACCGGAACCGTGCTTCTGGCCGAATCGCATCTGGCGATCCACACCTGGCCCGAGCATGGCTTCGTCACCATCGACGTCTACGTCTGCAACTATACGACCGACAACACGGCCAAGGCCGAAAAGCTTTTTCGCGCGATGCAGGACGCATTGCGGCCGCAGCGCGCGAAATTCCAGGCCATCCACCGCGGCGGGAGCGATGCCTGAGGAAAAACCCTCGGACCTGCTGCCGGGCGTGCTGACCGAATATCTGACCGACGATACCGGCTTTTTCGTCCGCTCGACGCGCGAGTTCGAGCACTTTCAGTCGCCGTTCCAGGCGGTCGAGGTGCACGATACCGCGGCGTTCGGAACGCTGTTTCGACTCGACGGCCACTTCATGACGTCGGAAAAGGACGAGTTCTATTATCACGAGAATCTCGTCCACGTCGCCGCGATCGCGCACCCGTCGCCGACGACAGCCTTGATCATCGGCGGGGGCGACGGCGGGTCGGCCGAGGAACTGCTCAAATACCCGACGATCAAGTCGGTGACGCTGGTCGAGATCGATCTCGCCGTCGTCGACATCGCGCGCAAGTACTTGGCGAAAGTCCACCGCGGCGCGCTTTCCGACCCGCGGCTGTCGCTGCGTGTCGAGGACGGACTGGCGTTCGTCCGGGCTTCCGCCGAGACCTACGACCTGATCGTCCTGGATCTGACAGACCCAGGCGGACCTTCGGCGCCGTTGTACGACGCCGATTTCTACCGCGCTTGTGCAGCTCGTCTCAAGCCGTCGGGCGCGATGAGCTTGCATATCGCATCGCCGGTGGCGCATCCCGATCGCATTCGCGCCGGCATCGCCGACCTGCGCGCGGCTTTCGCCATTGTCGTGCCGTATCTGGTGTCGATTCCGCTCTACGGCGGCTTATGGATGATGGCCTGCGCCTCGGCGACGCTCAATCCGTCGTATCTGACCCCGCTGGAGGCCGACCGGCGCATTTCGCAGCGCGGCATACGCGATTTGCAATATTACAATGGTGACGTCCACCGCGCTTCAATGGCGCTGCCCAACTTCGTCCGCGAGCTCGTTCAGACCGCGGCTTGACCCGTTGTTTGCCGGAAGCTTGAACCTCTCCGGCGCGCCCGCATCTTACTACTGGGCACCCGTCAAACGGGGCCGGGACATGGAGGGCGCAAGCACAATGAGGTCATCCGATATGACACTGGCCGAAGCGATGCATGGAGCCGATTTCGTGCAGCTCAACGGGGTTGTGTTCGCGACCGAGTACCTTCGCGTGCCGGACGAGTCCACGGTGCCCGACGATGTCGTGATGGAGCTTCGATTGGGCAACACCGAGCTCGAGTTCACCCGTGGCGAGCTCGATGACGCCGCCTACATCGGGGAAGGCACCTACCGGCTCAAGTCCGGCGTGCTGCTGCGTTTTCTGTCGTCGGCAACGATACATTAGGCTGCACGCCCGCTGATCGCCGGTTCGGCCGGCGTAGCGCTCCGCGCGATCGGCGTCGGGCCCGGAGAGGCGGGCGCCCTCGCGCCGATGACACCATCCACGCTTCCGCCGGATCGGGCTAGCGGAAAGCCAATCCCCTACTGCCAGCATGCCGCGGTTCGTCATTGCCTGAACGGAAGTCGATGCGGAAACCTTGCGACGGATAGATTAAAATCCCGCATCGAAGCCACAGCTGACCGAGGCAACAAATGAATCGCAGGCGAAGGCAGGTCTTGAAGTCGGGCAGCGGTGCGACGCTGCTGGCACTCGTCGCTGCCGCCGGGTGGCTCAAGCCCGGCGAGGCAAGCGCGCAGTCCTGGAACAAGGCTGCGTTCGACACCAAGAGCATGGCCGATACGATGAAGGCGCTCGGCGGCGGCGAGCCGGTCCAGAGCAAGGACATCGTGTTCTTCCAGACGCCCGACATTGCCGAAAACGGCGCCGTCGTCCCCGTCGGTATTACGAGCAACATCCCCAAGACCGAATCGATCGCCGTGCTGATCGAAAAAAACCCCAACATGCTGGCGGCGGTATTCGATATCCCGCCGGGCACCGAGCCATCGCTTTCCACGCGAGTGAAAATGGGGCAGAGCTCGAACATCTATGCGCTGGTCAAGGCCGACGGCAAGTATTACTTCGCGGCCAAGGACGTCAAGGTCACCCTCGGCGGATGTGGAGGCTAAGATGGCCGACCCGATGAAAATACGCGCGACGCTCGTCGGCGATTCAACCGAAGTGAAGGTGCTGATGAGCCACGAGATGGAGACCGGCCAGCGCAAGGACGCGCAAGGCGCCGTCATACCGGCATGGTTCATCCAGAACGTCACCGTCGCGCACGGCGGCACGACCGTGCTGGCCGCCCAGTGGGGACCCGCCGTTTCGAAGAACCCGTTCCTCTCGTTCAAGTTCAAGGGTGGCGCGAAGGGCGACAAGGTCACGATCGCCTGGGTCGACAATCGCGGTGACAAGCGCACCGACGAGGCGACGATAGCGTGATGCCGGCTGAACGTGCATTCGAGCCCGAGCACGCAACGATTGCGGCAGCGAGCCGCAGCCACAGCGGTGAGAAGCGCACCGACGAGGCGACGATAGCGTGAGGCTCGCCTGTTTTGCCGCCGCGGCCTGCGCGGCCTTCGCCTTCGCCGCATCCGCCCAGAACTCGACGACCGAGGGCATCGCCAAGTACCGCGAGGCGCTGCAGGAAGGCAATCCCGCCGAGCTGTGGGAGGCGCGGGGCGAAGGGCTGTGGAAGGCGCCGCGCGGGCCGAACAAAGTCTCGCTCGAGCGCTGCGATCTGGGGCTGGGCGCCGGTATCGTCAAGGGGGCATACGCGCAGCTGCCGAAGTATTTCGCCGACACCGACCGCGTCATGGATCTGGAGACGCGTCTGGTGTGGTGCATGGTCAAGCTGCAGGGCATCAGCGAAGCGGATGCGAAGAAGAATCCGTTCGGCAACGGCAACGACAAGAAATCGGACATCGAAGCGCTGGTCGCGTATGTCACCAGCGAGTCGCGCGGCGTGAAGATGAACGTTTCGGTCGCGCACCCCAAGGAAATGCAGATGTACAGGGTCGGCGAAAAGATATTCTATTTTCGCGGTGGCCCGCACGATTTCGGCTGCGTGACCTGCCATGGCGCCGACAACCAGCGCATCCGCCTGCAGGATCTGCCCAACCTCACCAAGATCGAGGGCACGCAGAAGGCGTACACGACCTGGCCGGCATATCGCGTCTCGCAGGGAGAGCTGCGCACTTTTCAGTGGCGGCTGAACGACTGCTTCCGGCAGCAGCGGTTTCCCGAGCTCGAATTCGGTTCGGATGCGTCGATCGCGCTGACGATGTTCCTCGCGAAGAATGCCAACGGAGCCGCGTTCGACGGGCCGGCAATCAAGCGCTGATGCAGGCGAGAATGATCGCCAGGATCTTGCTTTTCTCGGCGCTGTTTGCCGCCGTGCTCGTCGGCTGTGCGATCGCGCCGTCGGACGAGCGCATCTCGGCCGACGCGAGCGCGATGATCAAGAACTCGTTCAAGGCCAGGGGCCAGGCGGGACTCGATCGTCTCGACCAGGACGATACGCAGCGACTGTGCAGCCAGGCCGCCGGCAAGACGCCGCCCAGGGATGTCGCCGAGCGCATCGAAAAGCAGAACCTGGCGACGATCAAATACCCGGCCGACGGCAAGCTGCTCGGCGACTGGAAAAATGGCGAGAAGATCGCGCAGGACGGCCGCGGCAAGCAGTATTCGGACGATCCCAAAGGGCCGGTCGGAGGCAATTGCTACGCCTGCCATCAGCTCGCGCCGCAGGAGCTCGCGTACGGCACGATCGGACCGAGTCTTTACCGCTTCGGCAAGCTTCGCGGCTACACGGTCGAGACGCAGCGTTATGCCTACGGCAAGATCTTCAACTCGGAAGCGTTCGCCGCCTGCTCGACGATGCCGCGCTTCGGCCACAACGGCATCCTGTCGGAGCAGCAGATCAAGGACGTCACCGCGCTGCTGATGGATCCCGCCTCGCCGGTCAACCAGTGAGCTCGATGCACCGGCCTCCCGGGCCGGCGCCGCGGGGTTTGGCGATGCTCGAATCGTGAAGCGGCGCGAATTCCTGCAGGGACTCGCCGCCGCCGCCGCCGCCGGATTGCCGATCGATGTCAGCCGTGCCGCCGACGGCCTGAACGGCGAGCACCTGTACGACGCGCTGCGACCTTTCGGCAACGTCGGCCTGCTGCACATCACCGACTGCCACGCGCAGCTCAAGCCGACGCGTTTCCGCGAGCCCAGCGTCAACCTCGGCGCCGGCAGCGCGCGCGGCAAGCCGCCGCACCTGGTCGGCGAAGCGCTGCTCAGGCGCTTCGGGATCGCGCCCGGAACGCGCGCCGCACATGCGTTCACCCACCTCGATTTCGAGCGCGCGGCGCGCGCCTACGGCGCGATGGGCGGATTCGCGCATCTGTCGACGCTGGTCAAGCGCCTGCGCAGCCAGCGCCCCGGCGCGCTGCTGCTCGACGGCGGTGACAGCTGGCAGGGCTCGGCGACCTCGCTGTGGACCCGGGGCCAGGACATGGTCGATGCCGCCAAGCTGCTCGGCGTCGACGTGATGACCGGGCATTGGGAATTCACCTACGGCGCGCAACGAGTCAGGGAGGTCATCGACCGCGATTTCGCCGGCCGCGTCGATTTCATCGCGCAGAACGTACGCACCGCCGATTTCGGCGATCCGGTGTTCGAGCCGTACGTCATCAAGACGGTCAACGGCATCCCCGTCGCGATCGTCGGTCAGGCGTTTCCGTATGTGCCGATCGCCCACCCGCGCTACCTCGTTCCCGACTGGACGTTCGGCATCCAGGAAGAGACGATGCAGAAGGCGATCGACTCGGCGCGCGGCAAAGGGGCGCAGGCGGTCGTGCTGCTGTCGCACAACGGCATGGACGTCGATCTCAAGCTCGCGTCGCGGGTCAGCGGCATCGACGTGATCCTCGGCGGTCACACCCATGACGCCGTGCCGCAGCCGACGATCGTTTCGAACCGCGGCGGCAAGACGGTGGTGACCAACGCCGGGTGCAACGGCAAGTTCATCGGCGTGCTCGACCTCGACGTCGGCGGCGGCAAGGTCGTCGATTTCCGCTACCGTCTCGTGCCCGTATTCGCCGATCTGCTGCCCGAAGACAGCGCGATGGCCGCGCTGATCGGCAACATCCGCGCGCCGTTCGCGGCCAGGCTCGACGAGCCGCTGGCCACCAGCGAGGCGCTGCTGTATCGCCGCGGCAACTTCAACGGGACGTACGACCAGCTGCTGCTCGACGCCTTGATGGCGGAAAAGAACGCGCAGATCGCCTTCTCGCCGGGTTTTCGCTGGGGAACGACGTTGCTTCCGGGCGAGATCATCCGGTACGAGCAACTGCTCGACGTGACGGCGATCACCTATCCGTACGTTACCGTCAGCGCGCTGCGCGGCGACACGATCAAGACGATCCTGGAAGACGTTGCCGACAACCTGTTCAATCCGGACCCCTACTACCAGCAGGGCGGCGACATGGTGCGCGTCGGCGGCATGCGCTACACGATCGAACCCGCGGCCGCGATCGGCCGGCGCATCACCCGGATGGAGATCGATGGCAAGCCGATCGACCCCGCGCGAACCTACAAGGTCGCCGGCTGGGCGCCGGTGGCGGAAGAGGCGCGCGCAGCAGGTGGCGAGCCGGTGTGGGACGTCGTTGCCCGCTACCTTCGTGCGCAAAAAACGATCGGCCCGCCGCGGCTGAATCTGCCGGCAGTCGAAGGCGTCCGCGGCGATCCGGGCATCGCCTGATCGGTGCGGCCGGGTCATGCGCGACCCCGCCGGCGCGAGAGGAGCGAACCCGCGCGACCGCAAGCGCTAGGTGATCGTCACCCGCGCGAACTTCCGCTTGCCCGCCTGAATGACAACCGTCGTGCCGGCCGCGACGACCCGCGTCTTGTCGGCAACCACCTCGCCGTCGACTTTGAGGCCGCGCTGCTCGATCAGGCGCATCGCCTCCGAGGTGCTGGCGGTGAGCCCCGCCTGCTTGCAGAGCTGCGGCAGCGCCAGGCCCTGGCCGCCGCTGTGCAGTGTGATCTCGGGCATGCTGTCCGGCATCGCGTGGTCGCGGAACCTCGATTCGAATTCGGCCAGAGCCGTTTCCGCCGCCTGCCGCGAGTGGAAACGCGCGACGATCTCCTGCGCGAGCTCGACCTTGGCATCGCGCGGATTGCGGCCCTCGGCGCATTCCCGCTTGAGCCGCGCGATGTCGGCCAGCGGCCGGAACGACAACAGCTCGTAGTAGCGCCACATCAACTGGTCGGAGATCGACATCAGCTTGCCGAACATCTCCGCCGGAGCCTCGGTGATGCCGACATAGTTGTCGAGCGACTT
>DATNAR010000118.1:0-2709 GCA_035607385.1 Casimicrobiaceae bacterium | reverse complement strand
TTGCTCGAGCGCGAGCTCGAGCGCCGTCCGCTGCGCGAATACACGCAGGTGATCATCGGCGAGGCCGACCGCCTTCAGGCGCTGGTCGACCGGCTGCTGACGCCGCACCGCATGCCGAAATACCAGAAGGTCAACATTCACGAGATCCTGGCGCGCGTCGGCACGGTCGTGCAGGCGGAATTTCCGCGGATCGCGATTCTGTCCGACTTCGACATCAGCCTGCCGGAGTTCGACGGCGATCCCGAGCAGCTGACGCAGGCGATATTCAACGTCGTTCGCAATGCGGCGCAGGCGCTCGAGGGCGCGCTCGGCGTGCCGCAGATCCGGCTGACGACGCGCGTGGCGCGCGGCGTGACGCTGGCCAAGCGGCGCTACCGGCTGGCGCTGGCCCTGCTGGTCGAGGACAACGGGCCGGGCGTTCCCGAGGCGATCCGCGACCGCATTTTCTTTCCGCTGGTATCCGGCCGCGAAGGCGGCAGCGGACTGGGCCTCACGATCGCGCAGACCTTTGTCACGCAGCACAACGGCGCGATCGAATGCGAAAGCGTTCCCGGACATACGACCTTCACCATTCTGCTGCCGCTGGAGTTCAGCCGCGGTAGCGCGTAGATTGTGACAGATGCGATGCTCGCCAGTAATCCGATCTCGATGACCCGCGGCGAAGCGGCGGCAGCGGTATGGATCGTCGACGACGATCGCTCGATCCGCTGGGTGCTGGAGAAGGCGCTGCTGCGCGAGGGGATTCCGTTCCGGTCGTTCGCCTCGGCGCAGGAAGCCGCGCAGGCGCTGCAGCACGACCAGCCGCAGGTTCTGGTGTCCGACATCCGGATGCCCGGCGAGACCGGCCTCGAGCTGCTCGCGAGCATCAAGGCGCGGCATCCGCGGCTGCCGGTGATCATCATGACCGCGTATTCGGACCTCGATAGCGCCGTATCGGCGTTTCGCGGCGGCGCGTTCGAGTACCTGCCCAAGCCCTTCGACGTCGATCACGCGGTCGCGCTGATCCGGCGCGCCAGCACCGATGCCCCGGCGACAACGGCCGCGGCGCTCGCCGTCGGCGATGCCGCCGAAATGCTGGGGCAGGCGCCGGCGATGCAGGAAGTCTTTCGTGCGATCGGACGCCTGTCGCACTCGCACGCCACCGTGCTGGTCACCGGGGAATCGGGCACCGGCAAGGAGCTGGTCGCACGCGCCCTGCACCGGCACAGCCCGCGTGCAGCCGCGCCGTTTGTCGCGATCAACACCGCGGCCATCCCGAAGGACCTGCTGGAATCCGAACTGTTCGGGCACGAGCGCGGCGCGTTCACCGGTGCGCAAAGCGCCCGTCGCGGCCGCTTCGAGCAGGCCGAAGGCGGCACGCTTTTTCTCGACGAGATCGGCGACATGCCGCAGGATCTGCAGGTGCGGCTGCTGCGCGTGCTTTCCGACAGCGAGTACTACCGTGTCGGCGGCCACGCTCCGCTGAAGGCCAATGTGCGCATCATTGCGGCGACGCATCAGGACTTGGACGAGCGCGTGCGCCAGGGACTTTTCCGCGAAGACCTGATGCACCGCCTCAATGTCGTGCGCCTGCGACTGCCGCCGCTGCGCGAGCGCGGCGAGGATATCGCGCCGCTGGCACGGCATTTCCTGCGCAAGAGTGCCGGCGAGCTCGGGGTCGAGCCGAAGCAGCTGACCGACGCGGCATTGAAGCTGCTGGTCGCGTTCGATTTCCCCGGCAATGTTCGCCAGCTCGAGAACATCTGCCACTGGCTGACGGTGATGGCGCCCGGACAGCGGGTCGATGCCCCCGATCTGCCGCCCGAGGTGCGCAGCGCGGCGGGCGCGGGCGCGCACCAGAGCGAAGCCACATGGCAGCA
Source organism: Casimicrobiaceae bacterium (assembly GCA_035607385.1). Taxonomy (GTDB): domain Bacteria; phylum Pseudomonadota; class Gammaproteobacteria; order Burkholderiales; family Casimicrobiaceae; genus PALSA-1003. The sequence goes on along the minus strand of DATNAR010000118.1, from coordinate 850 downwards.
GGCGCTCGATCGCGAGCTGGCGCAGGCGCTCGCGCGCGGCGAGCGCGCGGTGGCGGACAGGCTGGAAAAGGAGTTCGAGCGCACGCTGATCATGCGCGCGCTGGCCCATACCGGCGGGCGCCGGTCAGAGGCGGCGCAGTGGCTGGGCTGGGGGCGCAACACGCTGACGCGCAAGATCCAGGAGCTGAAGCTGGACGTCGACAAGCGCTGACGCGATCGTATCGGCCCGCCCGAACGGTTGGGCCGCCCTAGCGTCGCCGCATCCAGAAGCTGCCGCCGCCGTACCCGGCACCGTCGGGATTCGCCAGCGCGGCGATGACGAGCTCGGGATAACGCCAGAAGGCGTACGAGCAGCCGAACAACACTTCGAATCCGCTGCTCATCATCAGCAGCGCGCGCAGCAGGTACTGCTCGTTCCAGCTTCGATTCTCGCCCAGCACCCAGTCCGGCGGGTAATCGTGCGGGAGGAAGACATCGTGCAGGTGGACCAGCACGCCCGGTGCGAGCCGCGGGAGGACATCGAAAAAGAGAAAATTGACGTCGCTGTCGGTCTTGGCGACGTGCGACGAATCGATGAACAGCAGGTCGCCCGCCTGCAGGTCGGCGAAATGCTCCAGCGGCAATTCCTGCACCCGGCGCTCGATACGGCGGTCGATGCCATCGAGGCCTTGTCGCAGGAACGCAGGGGGATACGGGTCGATGCAGCGGATGCTGACCTCGCGTCCCAGGAAGCGCCGGTTGACATCGGCCATCAGCAGCGTCGAAAAGCCCGACCCCACCTCGACGATCCGCCGCGGCTTCCACGCGCGCAGCAGCACGAACAGCGCCGGCGCGTCGAGCATGGAGAAAT
>DATNAR010000156.1:0-4239 GCA_035607385.1 Casimicrobiaceae bacterium | reverse complement strand
CGATGCGGATATTCGCGCGCTGGTGGAAAAGACCGGCATCCCGTACCTGCCGATGTCGATGGCCAAGGGTCTGCTGCCCGACACGCACGAGCAATCCGCATCGGCCGCGCGCTCCTATGTGCTGCCGATAGCCGACGTCGTCATGCTGGTCGGGGCGCGGCTCAACTGGCTGCTGTCGCAGGGCAAGGGCAAGACATGGGGCGGCGACAACGCCAAGGCCTGGGGCGGCCAGAAGTTCATCCAGATCGACATCTCGCCGCAGGAAGCCGACAGCAACGTCCGGGTCGACGCGCCGGTCGTCGGAGACATCGGTTCGTGCGTGTCGGCGATGCTCGCCGGCATCGGCCCGAACTGGCCGAAGCCGCCCGTCGAGTGGCTCGAGGCGATTGCGGAGCGCAGGACCAGAAACGTGGCGAAGATGGCGGACGCGCTGGCGGCGAATCCCAAGCCGATGAACTTTCACAGCGCGCTCAACGTCGTGCGCGACATCGTCAAGGCGAACCCGGACGCCATTCTCGTCAACGAGGGCGCGAACGCGCTCGACTTCACGCGCAGCATCGTCGACATGTACAAGCCGCGGAAGCGGCTGGACGTCGGCACGTGGGGCGTGATGGGCATCGGCATGGGCTTTTCGATCGCGGCGGCCGTCGTCAGCGGGGAGCAGGTGATCGCGGTCGAGGGCGACAGCGCCTTCGGTTTTTCCGGCATGGAAGTCGAGACGATCTGCCGCTACCAGCTGCCGGTCTGCGTCGTGATCCTGAACAACAACGGCGTCTATCGCGGGGACGAAGTCAATCCCACCGGTGGGCCCGACCCGTCGCCGCTCGTGTTCGTCAAGGGCGCGCGTTACGAAAAGCTGATGGAGGCTTTCGGCGGCATCGGTGTGATGGCCACGACGCCGGCCGAGCTCCGTAGCGCGATGGAAGAAGCGATCCGCTCGCGCCAGCCCACCCTCATCAACGCGATCATCGATGAGAAGGCGGGGACCGAAAGCGGCCGCATCACCAGTTTGAATCCCTCGGCGAAGAAGAAGTCGTGACGAACGCCGCGTTCGAGCGTCGTCGGAACTATGTATTGAACCCAGGCCGCTGCGAGGCGCCGGCGCTCAACGGGCGGACCGCGTTCGAGCGTCGTCGGAATTGCATTTCGACTTCAGGCTAATGCGACGCGCCGACGCTCAACGGGCGGACCGCGTTGGAGCGTCGTCGGAATTGTGTTTTTGGCTTCGGCCACTGTTTGACGCGCCGACGCTCAACGCGGCTTTGAATTGATAATTGCATCGGAGCAGCAACGACCATGAGCAAGGCGCTCGACGGAGTTCGTATCCTTGATTTCACGCACGTGCAATCGGGCCCTACCTGCACGCAGCTTCTGGCCTGGATGGGCGCCGACGTCATCAAGGTCGAGCGGGCCGGCGAGGGCGACATCACGCGCGGACAGCTGCGCGACATCCCCGGCGTGGACAGCCTGTACTTCACGATGCTCAACCACAACAAGCGCTCGATCACCGTCGACGCCAAGCATCCGCAGGGCAAGGAAGTGCTCGAGGCGCTGGTGAAGAAATGCGACGTGCTGGTCGAGAACTTCGCGCCGGGCGCGCTCGACCGGATGGGCTTCACCTGGGAGCGCATCCAGCAGCTGAATCCCGCCATGATCGTCGCCTCGGTCAAGGGCTTCGGCCCCGGACCGTACGAGGACTGCAAGGTCTATGAAAATGTCGCGCAATGCGCCGGCGGATCGGCGTCGACGACCGGCTTCGACGACGGCCCGCCGCTGGTGACCGGCGCGCAGATCGGCGACTCGGGCACCGGCTTGCACCTCGCGCTCGGCATCGTCGCGGCGCTGTATCAGCGCAAGACCACCGGGCGCGGCCAGCGCGTTCTGGCGGCGATGCAGGACGGGGTGCTGAACCTGTGCCGGGTGAAGCTGCGCGACCAGCAGCGGCTGGACCGCACGCACGTGATGGAGGAATACCCGCAGTATCCGAACGGCACATTCGGCGACGCGGTGCCGCGGGCCGGCAACGCATCCGGCGGCGGCCAGCCTGGCTGGATCCTCAAATGCAAAGGCTGGGAAACCGACCCCAACGCATACATCTACTTCATCACGCAGGCGCCGGTGTGGAAAGACATCTGCGAGGTCATCGGTCGCGAGGAATGGCTGACCGATCCGCGCTACGCGACTCCCAAGGCGCGCCTTCCGCACCTGATGGAAATCTTCGGACAGATCGAGGAATGGACGAAGACCAAGACCAAGTTCGAAGCGATGGACATCCTCAACAAGCACGATATTCCCTGCGGCCCGATCCTGTCGATGAAGGAAATCGCCGAAGAGCCGTCGCTGCGCAAGACTGGGACCGTCGTCGAAGTCGATCATCCAACACGCGGCAAGTACTTGAGCGTGGGCAACCCGATCAAGATGTCCGACAGCCCGACCGAGGTGAAGCGTTCGCCGCTGCTGGGCGAGCACACCGACGAGGTGCTGGCCGAGCTCGGCTACGACAAGGACCGGATCGAGGCGCTCCGCGCCGCGAAAGCGATCTAGAGCGGGGCGGCGCTTCGCGCGCCGATGCGATAACCACGTACGACGGAGGAGCAAGCGATGGCGAACAACAAGACGGCAGTCCGGCAGATCCTTGACAAGGTGAAGGCGGAAGGCCGCACCTCGCTTACGGCGCCCGAGGGCAAGCTCGTCTGCGACGCGTACGGCATCCCGGTGCCGAAGGAAGGCGTGGCGACGTCGGCCGCCGAAGCGACGAAGCTCGCCTCGGGAATCGGGTTCCCCGTGGTGATGAAGATCGTCTCGCCGGAAATCCTGCACAAGACCGAGGCCGGCGGCGTTCTGGTCGGCGTGAAGACCGTCGACGAGGTCGACAAGGGCTTCGCGACGATCATGGCCAATGCCAAGAAGTACGATCCGAACGCCCATTTGCTCGGCGTCCAGATCCAGCAGATGCTGCAGGGCGGGCAGGAAGTGATCGTCGGCGCGGTGACCGACCCTTCGTTCGGCAAGCTGGTCGCGTTCGGCCTGGGCGGCATCCTGGTCGAGGTGCTGAAGGACATCACGTTCCGCCTGGCGCCGGCGTCGAAGGAGGATGCACTGTCGATGCTCGACGGCATTGCGGCGGCTGAAATCCTCAAGGGCGTGCGCGGCGCCGATCCAGTCAACCGCGACGCGCTCGCGGCATTGATCCAGAACGTCTCGCAGCTGATCGCCGATTTCCCCGAGATCGCAGAGATGGATCTGAACCCGGTGTTCGCCAGCAAGAGCGGCGCGATCGCCGCCGATGTACGCATCGTCGTCGATTTCAGCCCGGCGCCGCCGCGCTTCCGGCCCAGCCATGACGACATCGTGCGCGACATGAACCGCATCATGAAGCCCGACGCGGTGGCGGTGATCGGCGCATCGAGCGAGGAAGGCAAGATCGGCAACTCGGTGATGAAGAATCTGATCAACGGCGGCTACCAGGGCGAGATCTATCCGATCAATCCGTCCGCCGCCGAGATCATGGGGCGGAAGGCGTACAAAAGCGTCAAGGACGTTCCGGGCAAGATCGACGTCGCGGTGTTCGCGATACCGGCGAAGTTCGTCGCGCAGGCGCTGATCGAGGTCGGAGAGAAGAAGATTCCCGGCGCGGTGCTGATCCCGTCGGGTTTCGCCGAGACCGGCAACGTCGAGGGACAGAAGGAGATACAGGACATCGGCCGCAAGTACGGCGTGCGGCTGATGGGCCCGAACATCTACGGCTTCTATTACACGTGGAAGAACCTGTGCGCGACGTTCTGCACCGCTTACGACGTCAAGGGACACGCGGCGCTGTCGTCGCAGTCGGGCGGCATCGGCATGGCGATCATCGGCTTCTCGCGCTCGGCCAAGATGGGCGTGTCGGCGATCGTGGGACTGGGCAACAAATCGGACATCGACGAGGACGACCTGCTGACGTTCTTCGAGCAGGATGAAAACACCCACATCATCGTCCAGCATTGCGAGGACCTGAAGGACGGCCGCGCGTTCGCCGAGGTCGCCAAGCGGGTATCGAAAAAGAAGCCAGTCGTCGTCCTCAAGGCGGGCCGCACGAGCATGGGCGCGCGCGCCGCCAGCTCGCACACCGGTGCGCTCGCCGGCAACGACAAGATCTACGAAGACGTATTGAAGCAGTCGGGCGTCATCCGCGCCAAGGCGCTGCGCGACATGCTGGAGATGGCGCGCGCGATCCCCAAGCTGCCTACCCCGAAGGGC
>DATNAR010000114.1:0-6564 GCA_035607385.1 Casimicrobiaceae bacterium | reverse complement strand
GATCGGTACTGACGTTCGGATTGAACGTGCGCCGGGGCAAAAAAGTCCCGAAGAAACGGCTAAACTTTGGCGAAGGAACGCGCACTGCCGTGCAACCGAGTCGATCGAATCCGCTGCCTCCAGGCAAAATCGCGTCGGTCGGCGTCGGCGCCCCATCCGCCTCCGATCGCCACCGGCTGCGGATCGGCGACTGGACGGTCGACCCCGCGCTGAACGAGCTTTCGGCCGCGGGGAAGTCGGTGAAGCTCGAGCCCAAGGCCATGTCGGTGCTGATCTATCTTGCCGATCGCGCCGGACAGGTCGTCGGCCGCGAAGCGCTGCTTGCCGCCCTGTGGCCCGGCGTGGTGGTCGGCGACGATGCGCTGACCCAGGTCGTCATCAAGTTGCGCAAGGCACTGGGCGATACGCCGGGGAAGGCGGCGTACATCCAGACGATCTCGAAGCGCGGCTACCGCCTGATTGCGCCCGTCATCAGAGCGGAGACGATGCCCCCGGCGCCGAGGGCGGACTCGGCGTCGCCGCCGGCGCCGCGCAAGGGGCGCGTTGCCTCGATGGCGGCCGTCGGGACGGCCGTGCTGCTGCTCGCGGCAGCCGGACTCTGGTGGAGCGGCGCGGAGCGCAGCCCGGGCGTTCTCACCAGCCCGCCGGCGCTTCCCGACACCGAAGCGGCCGATGCACAACCGACGGTGACGGTCAGGCCCTTCGAGGCGGTCGGCGACGATCCGCAGGCGGCACTGCTGGCGCGAGGCATTACCGCGGACCTCGTCACCGATCTGTCGAAGCTGTCCGGACTCCGGGTCATCGACCCCGTGCCGCTGAGCGGGAAGACCGGCACCGACACGGCGGCGAGCATTACGCCAATACGCTATGTGGTCTCGGGAACCGTTCAGCGAGTCGACGATCGCTTGCGACTCAATGTGTATCTGACCGATGGCGAAGCGGGAAATCAGCTGTGGTCCGAGCGATTCGATCGCGCGACCAATGACCTGTTCACGCTGCAGGACGAGCTCGGGCCGAAGATTCTGCAGATTCTGCCGGCGAAGGTGAGCGAGGCGGAGCTGCGCCGCGTCGCACAGCGTCACACCCGCAACCTGGAAGCATTCGAATACTTCCAGCGCGGGCAATCGGCGCTGCTCGTCCGGCAACAAGCGGAGAACGAGATCGCGCGCGACATGTTCCGGCGGGCGATCGCACTGGACGCCGCGTTTGCTCGCGCGTACGCCGGCCTCGCGCTGACCTACGCGGCCGACTACCGCAATCAGTGGGCGGCAGAGGGCCCCGCCGCGCTCGATCGTGCGCTGGAGATGGCGCAGACCGCATACCAGATCAATCCGGACATCCGGGAGACCTACTGGGTGCTCGCTTTCGTCCACATGGAGCGGCGTCAGCACGAGCAGGCGCTGCAATACCTTCGCACCGCCGTACGGCTGTATCCGTCGTTCGCCGACGGTTATGCGCTGATGGGCGGCATCGACACCTACCTCGGACGTCCCGCCGACACCGTGCCGCTGCTGCGCACCGCGATGCGGCTCGATCCCGAGGCGGGTGATCTGTACTTCCTGCTGTTCGGCCGTGCGTATCTTTTTCTGGGCGACCTTGAGCAGGCGCGGATCAACCTGGACCACGCGCTGGCGCGCAATCCGGTCAACCTCGAGGCGCATGTTTACATGGCGGCGCTCAACGTGCTCGCCGGTGACAAGGCGGCCGCAGCCTGGGAGGCGGAGGAGATCCGCGCGCTGCGTCCGGGCTTTTCCAGCCATGCGTGGCTGGAAACCTATCCGATGATCGACGTGGCGCAGCGGAACAAGCTCGTCGACGCGTTGGCCCAACTCGCCTTCTGAAGATCGCCGGAGCCTTTTCAAATGGCCACCGGGCCGTCTTCAGAAGTACGTTCGCCCTGGCGCCCGTTCCATCACCGCACCTATGCGGTAATCTGGACGGCGACCGTCGTCGCCAATATCGGCGGCTGGATGTACAGCGCGGCGGCCGCGTGGCTGATGACGAGCCTGGATGCCGATCCAGTGATGGTGTCGCTGGTTCAGGTGGCAACAAGCCTGCCGATGTTCCTGTTCGCGCTGCCGGCGGGGGCGCTGGCCGACATCATAGACAAGCGGCGTTTTCTCATCGTCGTCGAGTTCGGGATTATGGTGGTGTCGGCTTCGTTCGCCACGATGGTTACGCTAGACCTCGTTACGCCGGTCACTCTGCTGTTGTTCATGTTCGTGATCGGGGCCGGAAGCGCGCTGACGGCGCCTGCGTGGCAATCGATCGTGCCGACGCTTGTCCCCAAGCCCGACCTCCCGGCGGCGGTGGCCGCCAACAGTGTCGGGATCAACATCAGTCGTGCCGTGGGCCCGGCTCTGAGCGGGATCATTGCGGCCGGGCTTGGCATTGCTGCGCCTTTCTGGCTGGATGCTTTCAGCAACCTTGGCACGATCGGCGCGCTGGTCTGGTGGCGTACGTCGCGGAAAACGGGTCGGCGCTTGCCCGCTGAACGTCTCGCCAGCGCGATTCGGACGGGCGCGCGTTATGCGCGCAACAATCCGTCTTTGCGCGCAACCCTGTTTCGGGCCGTTGCATTCTTCATTTTTGCAAGTGCCTACTGGGCGTTATTGCCGCTCGTGGCGCGCACCCAGATCGCAGGCGGCGCACAGCTATACGGTGTCTTGCTGGGAGCCATCGGGGTCGGCGCGATCGGCGGTGCCTTCGCACTGCCGCGGCTTAAAGCAAGGCTTGGACCCGACCGGCTGGTGGCTGCCGGGACGGTTGGCACCGCCGCAGCCCTGGCGCTGTTCGGTGCCGCGCACAGTGCGGCCATCGCCCTCCTGGCCAGCCTCATTGCGGGCGTCTCCTGGATTGCCACTTTGTCGAGCCTGAATGTATCGGCTCAACTGGCGCTGCCTGAGTGGGTGCGCGGACGCGGACTCGCGATCTACGTCACCGTGTTGTTCGGCGCGATGACGGTCGGCAGCGTGGCCTGGGGAGAAATCGCTGCGACGGGTGGCCTACCGATGGCGCACTTCCTCGCGGCGCTTGGCGCGTTGGTCGCCATTCCGCTGACGTGGCGTTCCAAGCTGCAGACAGGTGCCGGTCTCGATCTGACGCCTTCGATGAGCTGGCCCGAGCCCGTCGTCGCCGAAGACCTGCGGGAGCGCGCGGGTCCGGTGCTGGTCACGATCGAATACCGCGTCGCGCTGAAAGACCGCGACGCCTTTCTCGCCGCACTCGATCATGTGGCCTTGGAACGCCGCCGGGATGGCGCGTATGCGTGGGGTGTCTTCGAAGACGTGTCGGAGAGGGGCAGGTTCGTGGAGACTTTCCTGGTCGAATCCTGGCTCGAGCATTTGCGTCAGCATGAGCGTGTCACCAAAGCTGACAGCGTGTTGCAAGAGCGGGTTCAGCGATTCCTGGAGCGCCCGGCGAAGATCACGCACCTTGTCACCGCGGAACGGGGCCGCCTGGGCTAGTACCGCTTGGTCAGCGTCATGACCTGACCTTCGCGCCGGATGTCCATGCGGTTTAAGAAGCTCATGCCCAGCAAGGCGACCGGCAGGCTGTCGCCTTCCATGACCACCGCGTCGACGTTGTTGACGACGAGATCGCCGATGCGCACGGTATCGAGCCTGATGCGATAGGCGGCAGCGATGCCATTGGCGGTCTCCATGACCGCCTTCCGGCCTTTGAGATAGTCGAGTCCGAGGCGGCGCGCCTCGCTGGCGGGAAGCGAGATGTAGGTCGCGCCGGTATCGATCGTGAAGCGGATCGGAATACCGTTCACCTGCCCGTCGGCGACAAAATGACCGCGCTCGTCGACGGTGGCCATCGCGGATGCCGCCGTCGTCGGCTGCATGCGCGCATGGCCGAGTCCGAGCGCCATCCGCTGTCCCAGGATATCGAACGTCGCCCCGTCGCGCTCGACCGAGACCAGGACGATGCCCTCGCGCGTCTTCTGCCCGACCGACAGCGTTTGCAGCGCGCCGCCGTCGATCTGCACAACGGCCTTGTTCGGGAACAGGCCGACGACGTTGACGTCGAGGGCGGCGGCGCCGGTCGAAACCAGCAGTCCGGCGACTATCGAAGCCAAGCGATGACGATCCATGACAAGAGGCCCGGTCGAATCAGCGGTCTTTTTCGCGACGCACCCGCATGATAGTCTTATCCATGCAAGCCTCGTGCCAGCGACGGACTCGCCCTCGCCGCTCCACCCACGAATGACCGCCACGACACACGCCGACGCTTCGACGCCGTCCTTGCCGACCGGTACGGTGACGTTCCTGTTCACCGACATCGAAGGCAGCACGCGCCTGTGGGAGTCGGAGCAGGCGGCAATGCAGGCGGCCCTGCCGCGCCATGACGCGCTGGTGCGCCAGTGCATAGCGCACCATGGCGGTTACGTATTCAAGACCGGCGGCGATGCGTTTTGCGCGGCGTTCCACACCGCGCCCGATGCGCTGGCGGCGGCACTCGAGTCGCAACGCGCGATCCACGCCGAGCGCTGGCCGGAAGCGGCGAAGCTCCGCGTGCGCATGGCGCTGCATACCGGCGCGGCCGAATTACGCGATGGCGATTACTTCGGCGCTCCGCTCAATCGCGCGGCCCGCTTGCTGGCGGCTGGTCACGGCGGCCAGACGCTGCTGTCCGAGTCGACGCACGACCTGTGCCGCGACCACCTGCCGCCGCTGGCCACCGCCAAAGCGCTGGGCGAGCACGGGCTCAAGGATCTGGCGCGCCGCGAAGCGGTCTTCCAGCTGTGCCATCCGGACCTGCCGCAGAGTTTCCCGCCACTGAAGACCACGCTCGCTCCGCTCGACCGCGAAATGCCCTCGATCGCGGTGTTGCCGTTCATCAACATGTCCCGCGACGAGGAGAACGAGTATTTCGCCGACGGGCTTTCGGAGGAATTGCTCAACGTGCTGGCGAAAATCCGCGGCTTGCGCGTCGCGTCGCGGACGTCGGCATTCTTCTTCAAGGGCAAGGACATCGACATCCCGACGGTGGCGCAGAAGCTCAACGTCGCCACGGTCCTCGAAGGCAGCGTACGCAAGTCGGGCAAGCGGGTGCGCATCACCGCGCAGCTGATCCAGGTCGCGACCGATTCGCACCTGTGGTCGGACACGTACGACCGCGAGCTCGACGACATTTTCGCCGTCCAGGACGACATCGCGCAGTCGGTGGTCAAGGAGCTGCGCGCAGCGCTGCTGGGCGAGGGTCTGGGCGCAGCCGCCGACGCGAAGGCGAAGGCCGAAGTGCAGGCGGCGGCAACCGGCCGCGCCGACAATCCGGAGTCGTACCGCCTCTATCTCCAGGGACGCTATTTCAATGATCGGATTACTGCGGCCGACAACGCGCGAGCTGTCGACTACTTTCGTCAGGCGCTCGCGATCGATCCGGGATTCGCGTTGGCGTGGGCCGGGCTGTCGAATGCCTATCGCACGCAGGCCGGATACGGGTGGTCGCCGGTCAAGGAAGGGTTCGAGCGTGCGCGCGAGGCCGCGAAGCGGGCGCTGGCGCTCGCACCGGACCTGGCGGAAGGGCACGTCTGCCTGGGATTCGTGCTCGAACTTCACGACTGGAACTGGAAGGCGGCTCACGACGAGTATCAGCGCGCGTTCGCGCTGGCCCCCGGCAATGCCGATGTGCTTCGCGCAGTCGCGGGCATGACCCGCATTTTCGCCGGGCCGGACGAGGGCGTCGACCTTCTGCGCAGGGCCGTCGCCCTCGATCCGCTCAGCTCGTCCGCGCAGCGCATGCTGGGACTGCGCTGCTTCTTGGCAGGCAGGTTCGATGAGGCATGGGCAGCGCTCGCGGCGTCACTCGACCTCAATCCGAAGTCCGGACTGGTTTACTGCTTCATGTGCGCGACGCGTCTGGCGCAAGGGCGCGCCGCCGAGGCGCTGCAACTGGCCGAACTGGAGGCGCTTCCCGAATTCCGCTTGGTTGGAATCGCGCTCGCTCAGCATACCCTCGGCCGCAAGGAAGCATCGGACGCCGCGCTGGCGCAGCTGATCGAACGCCATGGCAACGAGTGCGCCTACCAGATTGCGGAGACCTATGCATGGCGCGGCGAGCCCGACCGCGTCTTCGAATGGCTGGACCGCGCCTACGCGCAACGCGATCCCGGCCTGGGACTGACCTCGTCCGACCCATTCTTCCGGCCGGTGCACGACGACCCGCGCTGGTTGCCGTTCCTGAAAAAAATGGGGTTTCCCAGCCGTTGACTGCCGGCGCATGGCCGACTTCGAAAAGCCGCTCGAGACATGGAACGCGCGCTTCGCGCGCGACGATTACCTGTTCGGCGAGGAGCCGAACGCGTTTCTGCGCAAGCACGCGCATTTTCTGACGCCGGGCAGCTCGGTGCTGTGCGTCGCCGACGGCGAGGGACGCAACGGCGTCTGGCTCGCGGAACAAGGCCATCGCGTGACCTCGTTCGACTTCGCGCCGAATGCGCTGGCGAAGGCGAAGCGCCTGGCGCAGCGGCGCAACGTCAGCGTCGATCAGCGGCTGGGTGACGCCTACACCTGGCCGTGGGCTCCAAGCGGGTACGACGCACTGGTCGCGGTGTTC
>DATNAR010000101.1:0-4395 GCA_035607385.1 Casimicrobiaceae bacterium | reverse complement strand
GCAGGTCCGACGCACGCTCGCGCAGTGCCTGCAGCAACAGCGCGTTGATCATCCGGATCACCGGCGCGTCGGACGTGGCGCCGAGCAGATCCTCGGCCTGCGGAATATCCTGCAGCAGCCGCGCGAGGTCGGCGTCGCGCGAAAGATCGCCGGAAAACTGCGTGACCGGCGCCGCCTGGTTGTACGCCGTCGCAAGCTCGGCGGCAAAGCGCTCGGCATTGACCGTCAGCGTCTTCAGCGGCCGCTGCAGGACGCGCTTGAGCTCGGCGATGCCTTCGACCGATGCGTCGCTGCGCGCCAGCACCAGGATCGACTCGCCGTCGTCCTTCAGCGGCAGCACGCCGTGCATGCGCGCGAAGGCGTACGGCACGCGCTCGAGCGTTGCCGGCGCGGCGCTCGCGCCGGACGAGGGATTGGAAATCGGTGCCGGCATGGCCCGCGGGCCTGCTGCCCTACTTCGCGCCCGGGGCCGGCGCGGGCGGCGTCGACACCGGCGCCGGCGGCTGGGTGAGCGGCGGCAGTCGCGGCTCGGTCGGATCGGGCCAGAAGAAGCGCGGCCCCGGTGCCAGGCGCTGCTGCTCGCCGATCAGGTAGTCGTAGCGATCGCCGGTCAGGGCGCCACCCGCGCTGCTGGTGCGCACGACCGTCGGCTTGAGGAAGACCATCAGGTTGGTCTTGATGCGTCGCCGGTTGTCGTAGCGGAAGAGCTGGCCCAGCACCGGGACGTCGCCGACGACAGGGACCTTGTTCGTGCCGTCGGTGAAAGAGTCCTGGATCAATCCTCCCAGGACGATGATCTGGCCGTCGTCGACCATCACCGTCGATTCGAGCGAGCGCTTGTTGGTGATGATGCCGGCGGCGTTGGTCGTGTCCTCGATGCGCGACACTTCCTCGTAGATCGTCAGCTTGACGCTGCCGCCTTCGGTGATCTGCGGCTTGACCCTGAGGATCAGGCCCACGTCCTTGCGCTCGATCGTCTGGAACGGCGTCACCGTCGCCGTCGATCCGGTCTGCGCATACTGGCCGGTGATGAACGGCACGTTCTCGGCGACGATGATGCTGGCCTGCTCGTTGTCGAGCGTCAGCAAATTCGGCGTCGAAAGGATGTTGGTGTTCGCGTCCGATCCCAGCGCGCGCGCAAGCAGCGCGAGGTTGGTGATCGTGCCGAGTCCGGGAATGTTGATGGTGCCGCGAATGATGCCCAGGTTGAGGCCCTGCCCGACCGAGCCCAGGTTCGCCTGCGCGTCGATGATGTTGGTGCCGGTGCCGCGAGTGCCGAAGTTGGTGCCGCCGCCCACCTGGGTCGCGCCGTTGTTGAGCTTGTTGGCGTCGAGGATGTTCCACTGGATGCCGAACTCGGCGGCCTTGTCGGCAGAAACCTCGACCACCAGGGCTTCGACATAGATCTGCGCGCGGCGGACGTCGAGCTTGTCGACGATCGCGCGAATGTTGTTGTACAAGGGTTCCGACGCCATCACCAGCAGTGCGTTGTTGGCGGCGTCCGCCTGTATCGTCACCCCGGCGGCGGCGAAGCCGGCGGCCGTGCCGCCGGCCGGCGCCGCTGTCACCGTAGCCGTCGCACCGGCACTGGCGGCGGTGGCGGTGGTCATCCCGCCGGCGGCGAGCCCCCCGGCGTTGGGCGCCAGCGATGCCGCGGGGGTCGCTTCGCCGGTGTCGCCGCCGCCGCTGAACAGTGCGCGCAGCGTCCTGGCCACGCGCACCGCGTCGGCATTTTTCAGATAGATGATCGAAATATTGCCGCCGGCCCGTCCCGGCGTGTCGAGCTCACCGATCAAGGCGCGCACGCGCGCGATCCGCGCCGCGTTCTCGCCTCGGATCAGCACGCTGTTGGAGCGCGGGTCCGCGACCAGCGTCAGCCGCTGCTGCGTATCCGCCACTGCACCGGCGCCCGGCGCCGTATCGGCGAGCAGCCGCGTCAGCATCGGCACGACGTCGAGCGCGGAGGCGTTCTTCAGCGGCACGACGACGGGTTCGCCGGCAGGGGTCACATCCAGCGACGCGATGATGCGGTCGATCCGCTTCAAGTTTTCCGCATAGTCGGTGATGACCAGCGCATTCGCGGTCGGCACAGCAGCGATCGCATTGTTCGGCGTGATCAGCGGCCGAAGGACGTTGACGAGCTGGGTCGCCGATTCGTACTTCAGCACGTACACGGCGGTGACCAGGCGGTCGCCGCCGACGGTGACGGGACCGGTAACCACCGGCATGCCTTGCTGCTTCGCCTCGGCTTCGGGCACGATCTTGGTGACGCCGCCGGGACCCTCGATCGCGGCCAGCCCCTGCAGCCGCAGCGCCGAGAGCAGCGTCGGATAGATCAGCGCGCGCGGAACCGGTGTGGCCGAAACGATGTTGACTACACCCTTCACGCGCGGATCCAGCACGAAGTTTCGGCCGGTCATTTCGCCGACCGCCCGGATGACGGCGTCGATGTCGGCATTGACGAAATTCAGCGTCACCGCATCGTCGGCCGCGCGCAGCGGCTGCGCCAGCAGGACGGCTGCGACCGCGGCGGCGGCAAGCAATTGGCCCGGTCGGCTCACGGAGAGCGGGAGGTTGGGCTGGGCGTCGTTGCCGTCATATCGCTCCGTGTCGCGCTTTACCGCGTGGGGCCGAAAATCCGGGCAATGATAGCATGCAGGTCGACCCCGCCCGAGCGCGGCCGGGCGCCCTCCCGATGTTGAATCCGCCGCGCCATCTCGCATCATCTAAGGCCATAACCACGATTTCAGGAGCGCATATGCCCAGCCAGTTTGTCCGGTTCCGCGTCATGCCGATGGCGGTCGGCGTACTGCTGGTCTCGATGCTGTTCCTTGGCGCCGGCTCAGGCACGGCCGCCGATGCGCCCGCCAAGAGCGGCGCCACCGCCGTGCAGACGCCGCCGGCGTCGCCGCCGCCACCCTTGCCCGCGGCCGCGGCCGCGGACTCGACTGCGGCGCCCGCCGACGACAGCGCAGCTGCCGACGAGCGGGACGATCCGTTTCCGTTCGGCCGCCACCGCGGCCGCATTCAGATCGATGACTTCGATTCGTTCAAGCAGGCGATGGACGTTGCGCCGTGGATCGTCGGCGTCGTCTTCCTGGTGCTCGGATCGATCTTTCTCACGCCCATCATCCTGCTGGTCGGCATCATCTGGTACAAGCTGCGCAAGACGCGCCTGCAAAACGATGCCGTTCTGAAACTCGCCGAAAGAGGCGTCATGCCCTCGGCCCAGGCGGTCGACGCGGTGATGGCCGGAACGCCGCCGGCGCAAGCGGTACCGCCGGCAATCGCCGCCGCCGTTCCGCAGGCGGTCGCGACGCGACGCCGCGCCGTGTGGTCGGACCTGCGCAAGGGTGTCCTCCTCGCCGCGGTCGGGGTCGCGCTGGTGCTCTATTCGATAACCGACGCCGGTGAGGCCAACTGGCTGGGGCTGGTGCTGCTTTTCGTCGGTGCCGGTTACATCGCCTTATGGTGGCTGGAGGACCGGCATCTGGAGCGCCGCGTCAGCGGCGGCGACGGCAACGGTTGAACGGGAACGTGCGTACGCTGGCAGGCAAGCTCGATGTCGTCCACCCCGGTCAGCGACGCGCAGCTGATCGCACGCGCAGTCGTCCACGACGATCGCCATGCTTTCGGCGAGCTGGTGCGGCGACACCAGTCCGCGGTGCGCTCGACCTTGCGCAGGCTGACCGGGGGCAACATCGCGCAAGCCGACGATCTGGCTCAGGAGACGTTTTTGCTCGCCTACCGCAATCTGAAGTCGTTTCGCCAGGAAGCGAAATTCTCGACCTGGCTGTATCGGATCGCCTACAACGTTTTTCTGGCCGACGCGCGAAAGATCAAGGAGCTGCCGATGCCCGAGGACGCCGACGGCGAGCCGGTCGCCGTCGCGGATGCCACGGCGCCGAGCCTGTCGCGGCAGGCGGCATTGAGCGTCGACCTGGAGCGCGCGATGCTCGTGCTTTCCGAGCCGGAGCGAGCGGCGATCGTGCAGTGCTATCATAACGACCTGTCGCACGAGGAAGCTGCGCAGGTGCTGGGCTGTCCTGTCGGGACGGTGAAAACGCATATCCTGCGCGCCAAACAGAAACTGAAGGCGCGACTGGGTGCATGGAGCCCGCAAGCATGAATACGCAGGACGTCGATACCGCCGACTGGCTCGATGCCGCGCTCGAAGAGGCGGGGCACGAGCATCGCGCCGCGTATGTTGCCGACGATGGGTTCACGGCGCGGGTGGTCGGCCGTCTGCCTGCGGCGCCGACGCTGCCCGCATGGCGGCGGCCGGTGATCGTGCTGCTGTGGCTGCTGGCCGGCGCCGGCGCGTTTGTCACGCTGCCGGGCGCCTTCGACGACGCATTCCGCAGCAGCGTGGCGCTGCTGCTGGGACATCGGATG
>DATNAR010000073.1:0-9900 GCA_035607385.1 Casimicrobiaceae bacterium | reverse complement strand
ATCGGCACCATCGCGTCGATCGATTTCAATCCGGTCTGCACCGGCTGCGATACGCTTTTGCGCCACATCACGCCGGGGGCGACCTTTTCGATGACGTCGGTCATCTTGGCGTTGACCGGACCCTTGCCGTCGATCGGCTGGCCGAGCGCGTCCACAACGCGCCCGATCAATTCACGTCCGATCGGCACTTCGAGGATCCTGCCGGTGCACTTGACGGTGTCGCCCTCGGAGATGTGCTCGTAGTCGCCCAGGATCACCGCGCCGACCGAGTCGCGTTCGAGATTCAGCGCCAGGCCGAACGTATTGCCGGGAAACTCCAGCATCTCGCCCTGCATCGCGTTGCTCAGGCCGTGGATGCGGCTGATGCCGTCGGACAGCGAAATCACCGTCCCCTGCGTGCGAACCTCGGCGCCGGTGTCCAGATTCTTGATCTTGCCCTTGATCAGCTCGCTGATTTCCGATGGATTCAACTGCATGTTTTTTCCTCGCGCTTTTGCCGCATTCCGCGTAGCGGGCGGCGTCGCGTCAGTTTCGAAATTAGACCCGCAACGCGTTCGCCATCGTCTGCAATTCATTTTGCACCGAAGCGTCGATCACCGTGTCGCCGACGATGATCTTCGCCCCGCCGATCAGCGCAGGATCGACGCTGACCGTTGCCTCGATCTTTTTGCCGAAGCGGCGCTCCAGTCCCTTGCGCAGCGCCGCGAGCTGCGCGTCGTCGACCGGAAACGCACTGATGATCTGCGCCCGGGCCACGCCGTCGGCCTCGTCCTTCAGCGCATCGAACAGCGTGCGGATTTCCGGCAGCAGGCCGATGCGATCGGCTTCGATCAGCACGCGGATGAAGTTCCGCCCGCCCGGATCGAGCTTGTCGCCGCAGATCGACAGGAACAGCGACTCTTTCTCGGCGGCGGCGAGCTTCGGATTGTCGAGCGCGGCGCGCACCTGGGAGTCGGACCCGACCGCGGTGGCCACGCGCAGCATCTCGGCCCACACCGGCAGCGCGTTTGCCTCGCGCGCCAGCGCGTACGCGGCCTCGGCGTAAGGTCGTGCGACGGTGATCGGCTCGGCCATGAGTTTCGCCTACAGCTGCTTTTCGATCGCGGCCAGAAGATCGGCGTGCGCGCTGGCGTCGACTTCGCGCTTGAGTATCTGCTCGGCGCCGGCGATGGCCAGCTGCGCCACCTGGCCGCGCAGCGCTTCCCTGGCGTGATAGACCTCCTGCTCGATCTCGGCCTTGGCCGCAGCGAGCAGACGGTCGCCTTCGGTCTTGGCCAGCAACTTCGACTGCTCGATCGTCTCGGTCTTCAGCTTCTCGCCCTGCGCGACGATCTCCTGCGCGCGGGTCTTGGCTTCGGTCATCATCTCGGCGATCTTCTTTTCGGCGTTGGCCAGCGCGTGCCGGCCCTCCTCGCCCGCGGCAAGACCGTCGGCAATCTGTGTCTGGCGCGTCTCGATGGCGCGCATGAGCACCGGCCAGATGTACTTCGCGCAAGCCCAGATGAAGACGGCGAAGATCACCGCCTGCATCAGCAGCGTCAGATTGATGTTCATGACTGTCCCTAAAGTCCGGGCCGCCGATCGACTACTTGAGTCCGGCAGGTATCAGCGGATTGGCGTAGGCGAACAGCATCGCGATACCCAGTCCGATGATGAACGAGGCATCGATCAGGCCGAGCAGCAGGAACACCTTCGCCTGCAGCGCCGGGATCATTTCCGGCTGGCGGGCCGCGCCCTCGAGAAAGCGCGAGCACATGATGCCGATGCCGACGCACGCGCCCAGGGCGCCGAGGCCGATCATCAGCCCGATGCCGATTCCGGTGGAAGCCTGAATCTGGGCGATCAGTTGCAGCTTGTCCATTTTGCTTTTCCTTTCTGAACGGGATGTGAGGACGCGTTGGCAGTGACGAATGACTAGTGATGCTCGTGGGCCATCGCGATATACGCGACGGTCAGCATCATGAATATGTAGGCCTGCAGGATCGCGATGAATCCGTCGAAGCCTATCCAGGCGACTTGCGCGAGCGCCCCGCCGAACATGCCCAGGTATCCGCTCGATGCGAGGAGGGCGATCAGCAGGAACATTATTTCCCCGGCGTACATGTTGCCGAACAGCCGCAGCGAATGCGACAAGGGCTTGGAGACGTATTCGATCACATTGAACAGCAGATTGAACGCAATCAGCAGCGGCGCCGCCCACAAGGGGCGCACGCCGAAGGGGACGGCATAGAGCTCGTGCACCCAGCCGCCGAGACCCTTGTTCTTGATGTTGTAGAAGATCATCAGGCCGAGCACCGACAACGAGAGGGCGAATGTCGTGTTGACGTCGGCGGTCGGCACGCTGCGCCATACGTGCAGATGGAAAACGTTGGCATAGATCCACGCCATGATGTCGGCCGGAAGCAGGTCCATCAGATTCATGAACAGCACCCACAGCCCGACCGTCAGCGCGATCGGCGCGACGATCCTGTAGTCGTGGTGGAACATGCTCCGGACCTGGTCGTTCACGAAGCCGACGGTCAGCTCGACGAAGGCCTGTTTCTTCGACGGCACGCCCGCGGTCGCCCGGCGAGTGACCAGCCAGATGAACCCGAGCACGAGCACGCCGAGGACCAGCGAGGTGATGACCGTATCGTAGTGGATCGTCCAGAAGCCGCCGTCGGAGTCGCCGACCGGCCTGGCGAAGAACGTCAGGTGGTGCTGAATGTAGCTCGACGCGTCGTGCTGTTCGGCGAGCTTTTCACCGACCTGTTCCGTTGCTGCGGCCATCGCCATCCCTGCGGTTCCATCAGTCGCGAATCACGATCGCCGCTGTCCATACCACCACGGTGACGACGAACGCGGCCAGCAAGGCCGCGGGAACGACGTCGCGGTAGGTCGTCAGCACCAGCCAGAGCTGGAGCACGATCAACGTAATCTTGGCTGCTTCGGCGCGAATCATCGTTCGCACCGTATCCCCTGCCGACGGCGCCCTGCGAAGGCCGACGACCACTGCATAGACGACGCCTGCGGTGATGTTCACCAGTCCGCCCAGCAACGCCGACAACGCCCCGTGCAGTCCTGCCCACCATCCGGCGATCGCGGCGATCGCGACCGTGGCTAGAAGCTGCCAGCCGGCGATACGGCCGACAGGAAAACCCGGTGGGGAGCGTGCCGAATCCGGCGTGGCCACGGAGCGAAGCAAACCTTTGGATTATAGAGTTTTGGACGGCGCGGCGTCAACGAAAGCCGCCGCCGATGCGCAGAGCGTCCGGCGCAAACGTTCAGCCGCCCGACAGCGCGCACACGATCATGACTTCGTCGTCGCCATCGAGGCGAGGCGAGAGGTCGCGCACCTGCAGGCCGTTGACGAAAAACTTGATGTGCTGGCGAATGCGTCCGTGCTCGTCGACGATGCGAAAGCGTATGCCCGGATAACGCCGGTCGAGGTCGCCGACCACGTCGGCCAGCGTGCCGCCCTCGGCGCTGACGGTCGCCACGTCACGCGTATACGAGCGCAGCGGATTCGGAACGAGGACGCGCACCGGAGTCATGCGGGCGCCATGATCGCGTTCAGCGCGGCCGCGCCGCGGCTACATCGTCTCGACCGCATAGATTTCGGGCAGATGCGCGGCCAGACACTTCCAGGTGCGGCCTTCGTCGCGACTGCCCCAGACGGCTCCGCTGGTCGTGCCGAAATAAATGCCGGCCGGCGCGCCGGCGTCGGCAGTCATCGCCTGTCGCTTGACGGTCCACCATCCCTGCGACTTGGGCAACCCGGTCGCCTGCCGTTGCCAGGTCTTGCCGCCGTTGACCGAACGATAGACGGCGGGCTTCCCGCCCGGCGAAACCCGCGGCCACACGCTGGTGCCGTCCATTGGAAACACCCAGATCGTATCGGGCTCGCGCGGGTGCACGACCATCGGGAAGCCGATCGGACCGACGCTCTTCGGCATGCCGACGCCGATATCTTCCCAGCGGTCGGCGGGTCGATCGAGGCGATAGATGCCGCAGTGATTCTGCTGATACAGGCGGTCGGGCAGCAACGGGTGCAGACGCACGCAATGCGGATCATGGCCGTATTCGGGGTCGGGCTGCGGCAGGAAATCGGCCTTGACGCCATGGTTCAGCGGCCGCCAGTCGGCGCCGGCATCGGTCGATTCGAACACGCCGCCGCTCGACATGCCGATGTACATGTGCCTGGGATCGCGCGGGTCGATCAGGATCGAATGCAGTTTTGCGCCGTCCGGCGTCCCGTCCTGATCGCCGCCGCACCACGCCTTGCGCTGCGGATGCTCGTTGAATCCGGCCACACCCCGCCAGGTGGCGCCGCCGTCTTCGGAGCGGAACAGGCCTTGCGGCGAGGTTCCCGCATACCACACACCCGGCTCGCTCGCGTGTCCGGGCGTCAACCAGAATGTGTGGTCGACGGTCCGGTTGCTGCCTTCGCCGAACGCGGGAGGCTGCTTGGCTTCGTGCCAGCTGCGGCCGCGGTCCGCGGAGCGAAAAATCGTCGGCCCCAGATGGCCGGTGCGGGCGGCGGCAAGCATCGTCTTGCCGTCGCGAGGGTCGGCGATGCAGTGGTGCACGATATGGCCAAGGAACTGCGGCCCGGCGACGCGCCAGCTGCGGCGCGTGGTGTCGCCGTGCAATTGCCACAGGCCCTTGCGCGTCGCGAGCAACAAGCTCACGCGACGCGCAGGCATCTTCGCAGCCTGCGCCATGACGTTCTCCTTCACCGGGTGGTCGCGATCGGGACTGCCGAAGTTACGCTTTCGCGCACGCGCCGACAAGTACTCGGCTTCGTTCGACGCCGCAACGATTTCCGGTACAATTTACGATCTGTCGCTCGCGGGCTCACGCTGCGCGCGGCCGCGGCAGCCGTCGCCACACAACACCGGAAGGAAAGACATCATGACGATCAAAGTCGGCGACCGGCTGCCTGCCGGCACGCTGAGCGAATACATCGAGGTCGCGACCGAGGCATGCCCGATCGGACCGAACCAGTTTCAGATCGACGCGCTGACCAAGGGCAAGAAGGTCGTGCTGTTCGGGTTGCCCGGCGCATTTACGCCGACCTGCTCCGCCAAGCATGTGCCCGGCTACGTCGCGCATTTCGGCGACCTCAAAGCGAAGGGCGTCGACGAAATCATCTGCATGTCGGTCAACGACGCGTTCGTGATGGGCGCGTGGGCGAAGGATCAGAAGACCGAGGGCAAGGTCCGGATGATGGGCGATGGCAGCGCCGCGTATACGAAGGCGCTCGGCCTGGAGCTCGACCTGACTGCGCGCGGCATGGGCGTTCGTTGCCAGCGCTTTTCGGCGCTGGTCGATGATGGCGTCGTCAAGTCGCTCAACGTCGAGGCGCCGGGCAAGTTCGAGGTCTCCGACGCGCAGACGATGCTGAATCAGCTCGGCTGAATTGCGACGCCGCGTGCAAAAAGGCGCCTGCGGGCGCCTTTTTATTGGCGCTGCGCTGAAACACCGGCGCAACGCCCGGCAAAATCAGCGGAGCTTGGCGATAATCCCGTCGAGCTGATCGAGACTCGAGTAAGCGACGACGACACGCCCGGCGCCGTCGCGCGCGGCTTCGATGCGCACGCTGGTGCCGAGCGCGTCGGACAGCTCGTTTTCCAGCCGCGCCAGGTCGGGGTCGACGCTTTTTCCGTGCAGCCGCCGTTTTTTCTTCGGCACCGGATGCTGCGCCGCCTGCATCATGCGCTCGGTGTCGCGCACCGACATGCCGAGGGCGACCACTTTCGCCGCAGCGGCGACCTGCTGCGCCGCCGGCAAGCCCAACAGCGCGCGGGCGTGCCCCATGTCGAGCTCGCCCGACAGCAGATAATCCTGTACCGGCTTGGCGAGCTGCGTCAGGCGCAGAAGATTCGTCACCGCGCTGCGCGAGCGGCCGACAGCTTGCGCGGCCGCCTCGTGCGTCAAGCCGAATTCGTCGATCAGCCGCTTGATGCCCTGCGCCTCCTCGAGCGGATTCAAATCCTCGCGCTGGATGTTCTCGATCAGCGCCAGCGCAAGCGCCGCCTGGTCGGGCACTTCGCGCACCAGCGCGGGCACCTCGGCCAGTCCTGCGCGCCGCGCCGCCAGCCAGCGCCGTTCGCCGGCGATGATCTCGAAGCGGTTAGCATCGACCGGGCGCACCAGTATCGGCTGCATGACACCCTGCGCCCTGATCGACTGCGCCAGCTCGTCGAGCGAGGCTTCGTCCATGCGCGATCGCGGCTGGTATTTGCCCGGACGGATGCGATCGAGCGCAATCGTCTGCAGCGACTCGCGGCCCGGCGTCTCGGCCGTGCCCGACAACAGCGCATCGAGCCCGCGCCCGAGCCCCTTGAGCTTAGCCATGGACGACTCCCGGTTGCGGCGAGACGGCTTCGTCGCGGCGGAGCATTTCGCCGGCGAGGGCAAGATACGCTACCGCGCCCTTCGATGCCCGGTCCAGGCTGAGGGCGGGCACGCCGAAGCTCGGCGCCTCGGCCAGCCGGATGTTGCGCGGGATCACCGTCCGATAGAGCTTGTCGCCGAAATGCTTCTGCAAGTCGGCCGACACGTTCAAAGCCAGCGTATTGCGCGGATCGAACATCGTGCGCAGCAGCCCTTCGATCTCGAGCCGCGGATTCAGGTGCGCGCGAACTTTGCGGATCGTCTGCACCAGGTCGGACAGGCCTTCGAGCGCGTAGTACTCGCATTGCATCGGGATCAGCACGCTGTCGGCCGCGCACAATCCGTTCAGCGTCAGCAACGACAGCGACGGCGGACAGTCGAGCAGGATGAAATCGTATTCGCCGACGACTTCCGAGATCGCCGTACGCATCTGCGACAGCGCTTCGGCAAGCGCGTCCTTGAGCCGCATTTCGCGCTCGGGCAAATCGACCAGCTCGACTTCGGCGCCGGCGAGCTCTCGGTTGGCCGGCACCAGGTCGAACCCGCCGGAGGGCGAAGCGAGCCTCACGTCGGTGATTTTCTTTTCCCCAAGCAGCACTTGGTAAACGGTGTGAGTGAGCGCCCGCTTATCGACGCCGGCCCCCATCGTCGCGTTGCCTTGAGGATCAAGATCGACCAACAGGACCCGGCGCTTCATCGCGACCAGACTCGCCGCGAGATTGACGCTGGTCGTCGTCTTGCCGACGCCGCCTTTCTGATTGGCCACGGCGATGATCTTGGTCACGCGGCGCGCTCCATAATCACCAAATGCCGGTCGCCTTCCATGCCCGGAATCTTGAGCGCCGGTGTGCTGGTCACCCCGATGCCGGCGGGCAGTTGCGCGATCTCCTCGTGCGGATAGACGCCCTTCATCGCGACCAGGCGTCCGCCCGGCGCGAGCAGTATGCCGCCGGCGCCGGCGAACACCGCGAGATCGGAGAATGCGCGCGAGATGGCGATATCGAATTCGGCGGGTCGCGCGCATTCTTCGACTCGCTCCGCGACGACCTCGACGTTGGGCAGCGGCAATTCGATCGCGGCCTGGCGAAGAAAGGTCGCCTTCTTGAAGTTGCTGTCGAGCAGAGTCAGCCGCCAGTCCGGGCGAACGATCGCCAGCGGTATCCCGGGAAGGCCGCCGCCGCTGCCGATGTCAATCAAGCGCAGCCCGGGCCGCGACGGCAGGTGCGGCAGCACCGCCAGCGAGTCCAGCAGATGATGCGTGATCATCCGTTCGGGTTCGCGGATCGCTGTCAGATTGTGGGTATGGTTCCACTTGTCCAGCAGCGCAAGATACGCCAGCAGTCTGGCCTGGGCGTCAGCGCCGACCAGCGCGGCCAGTCCCAGCGTCGCAATGCCGTCAGCCAGCCGCGCGGCCGGCGTCATGCCGAAATCTTGCGCGCGACCGGCGCATCGAAGCCGCGTTTCAGGTGGACGAGCAAGAGGGATATCGCTGCCGGTGTCATGCCTGGAAGCCGGGCGGCCTGCCCTATCGTTTCCGGACGATGCTGGTTGAGCCTTTGCTGCACCTCGACCGAGAGTCCCCGGACCTTGCGATAGTCGACATCGGCCGGGAGCCGCAACGCCTCCTGCCCGGCGTGGCGTGCGATCTCCTCGTTCTGCCGCTCGATATACCCCGCGTACTTGGTCGTGACCTCCACCTGTGCGGCGACCTCCGCGTCGGCCACGGGCGCGCCTGCGCCGGGCAGGCTCATCAAGCTCGCGTATCCAACGCCGGGCCGCCGCAACAGCTCGACCAGTGCGTAGTCGCGGTCGAGCCCCTGCCCCAGCACCCGCTCGGCGCTGGCCGGATCGACGATGCGCGGATTGACCCAAGTCGACTTCAGCCGTTCGATCTCCGCGGCGACGGCGTCGCGCTTGCGGCAAAACGCCGCCCAGCGCGCGTCGTCGACGACGCCGATGCTGCGCCCGATCTCGGTCAGGCGCAGATCCGCGTTGTCTTCGCGCAATTGCAGGCGATATTCGGCGCGGCTGGTGAACATCCGATAGGGCTCGCTGACCCCGCGTGTGATCAGGTCGTCGACCAGCACGCCGAGGTAGGCCTGATCGCGGCGCGGGCTCCAGCCTTCACGGTCGTCGGCGAGCAGCGCGGCGTTGATGCCGGCGAGCAGCCCCTGGGCCGCCGCTTCCTCGTAGCCGGTCGTCCCGTTGATCTGGCCGGCGAAAAACAGTCCGGCGATCGCTTTGGTTTCCAGCGTCGACTTCAGCGCCCGCGGATCGAAATAGTCATATTCGATCGCATAGCCCGGCCGCAGGAGGTGCGCGTGCTCGAGCCCCTCCATCGACCGGACCAGCGCCAGCTGGACGTCGAACGGCAGACTCGTCGAAATGCCGTTTGGATAGATCTCGTGCGTCGTCAGGCCCTCGGGCTCGAGGAACACCTGATGGCTGTCACGCCCGGCAAAGCGCGTGATCTTGTCCTCGATCGACGGACAGTAGCGCGGGCCGATGCCTTCGATGACGCCGGTGAACATCGGCGAGCGGTCGAGGCCGGCACGGATGATGTCGTGGGTGCGGGTGTTGGTGTGCGTGATCCAGCAGGGCAGTTGCCGCGGATGCATGTCGCGGCTTCCGACGAAGGAAAAAACCGGCGGCGGGTCGTCGCCGGGCTGCACGACCAGGCGCGCGTAATCGATCGTGCGGCCGTCGATGCGCGGTGGCGTGCCGGTCTTCAGGCGGCCGGCCGGAAGCTTGAGCTCGCGAAGACGCGCGCCGAGCGTAGCCGCCGGCGGATCGCCGGCGCGCCCCGCCGCATAATGCTCGAGGCCGACATGGATCCGGCCGGACAGAAACGTACCGGCTGTGAGCACCACCGCCGTAGCGTCGAAGCGAATGCCGAGCTGGGTCACGACGCCGACCACCCGATCGCCTTCGAGAACCAGATCGTCAACCGCCTGCTGGAACAGCGTCAGGTTTGGCTGATTTTCCAGCCGTGTTCGTATCGCCTGCCGGTAGAGGACGCGGTCGGCCTGGGCGCGGGTCGCGCGCACTGCCGGCCCCTTGCTCGCGTTCAAAATGCGGAACTGGATGCCGGCTTCGTCGGTGGCGAGCGCCATCGCGCCACCGAGCGCGTCGACCTCCTTGACCAGGTGGCCCTTGCCGATGCCGCCGATCGAGGGATTGCACGACATCTGGCCCAGGGTCTCGATGCTGTGCGTCAGCAGCAGCGTGCGCCGGCCGATGCGGGCCGAGGCCAGCGCGGCTTCGGTGCCGGCGTGGCCGCCGCCGATGACGATCACGTCGAAATGTTCTGGGAAGACCATGTTTTATAAGGGAAACTACTTCAGCGGACTACCCTGCATATCATACGTCAAAGCCCATTGCCGGAAAAGGCCCGTGTTTCACGTGAAGCAGTGAAAGCAAGCCGGGGCTGTTTCACGTGGAACGCTTGGCGGCTTGACCAGCGATGAGTCCGGTCGATTCGCGGATGACGAGCTTCGGCGGCAAATCGGGCCAAGTGAAAGG
>DATNAR010000036.1:0-6109 GCA_035607385.1 Casimicrobiaceae bacterium | reverse complement strand
AGCGCCGGCGTCACGTTCCAGACGACGTGGTAGCCGACGAAGATCGCCAGGACGAATACGATCAGGTTGATTACGATCGGATCAACGCCTGCTGTCATGATTCTCTCTCCGGCGCAACGTCCCGCGAACGGGAAGCCCGCTGTCAGGTTCTGGGTACGACCTGCCCGTTCGCGCAGACCAGCGTGGCCTTGACGATCTCGTCGTCGGCGGGCACCGCGAATTCGCCGGTCTTGGCATTGAGCGACAGGGCAAGAAAGTTGAGCACGTTGCGTGCATAGAGCGCGCTTGCGTCGGCCGGCACCAGCGCGGGCAAATTGGCCAGGCCCACGAGCTTGACGCCGTTCTTGACGACGATCTTGCCGAGCTCCGAGCATTCGACGTTGCCGCCCTGCTCGACCGCGAGATCGACGACGATCGCACCGGGCTTCATTGCGGCAACGGTCTCGGCCTTGATCAGCTTCGGTGCAGCGCGCCCGGGAATCAGCGCCGTCGTGATCAGGATGTCGACGGTCTTGCAGCGCTCGCTGATGATGCCCGCCTGCCGCGCCATCCACTCGGGCGGCATCGGGCGCGCGTAGCCGCCGACACCCTCGGCGATCTTGCGCTCCTCGTCGTTGGCGTAGGGCACGTCGACCCACTTCGCGCCGAGCGACTCGACCTGGTCCTTGACCGACGGGCGCACGTCGGAGGCCTCGATGACGGCGCCCAGGCGCTTGGCGGTGGCGATCGCCTGCAGGCCGGCGACGCCGACGCCGAGGATCAGCACGCGCGCCGCCTTCACGGTTCCGGCGGCGGTCATCAGCATCGGCATGAAGCGCGCATATTCGTCCGCGGCGATGATCACCGCCTTGTAGCCGGCGATATTGGCCTGCGACGACAGCACGTCCATCGACTGCGCACGCGAAATACGCGGCAGCCACTCGAGCGCGTAGCCGCTGACGCCGGTCTGCGCGTACGAGGCGATCGCGGCCGTGTCGTACGGATCGAGCAGACCGATCAGCAGCGCGCCGCGCTTCAGAAGCGGCAGCTCGTCGGCGGACGGACCGCGGACCTTGAGCACGATGTCGGCGCCGAGCGCCGCGGCGGCGTCGCCGATGCGCGCGCCGGCACCCTGATAATCGGCGTCGGGAATGCTCGAAGCGACACCGGCGCCGGCTTCGACGACGATCTCGTGCTTGCCGCTGGCGGCGAGCTTTTTGACCGTCTCGGGCGTTGCCGCGACGCGCGTCTCGCCGACGCGCGTTTCGCGCGGAATGCCGATAATCATGGTGATCGTCCCCTTGCGGCGGTGCTCGCTCTTGCCGCTATCTTGCCACAGCGCAGCGGCTTTTAGCGAAGACGCGACGTCAGGAAATCGCCGCGGCGATCGCCTTGCCGAGCTCCACCGTCGTCGCCTTGCCCCCGAGATCGGGCGTGCGCGGCGCCGATCGATCGGCGAGCGTCGCCTCGATCGCGCGCACGATCGCCGCTGCCGCATCGGCATGACCGAGATGCTCGAGCATCAACGCCCCCGACCAGATCTGCCCGATCGGATCGGCGATGCCCTTGCCGGCGATGTCCGGCGCGGAGCCGTGTACCGGCTCGAACGTCGATGGAAAATCACGCTCGGGATTGATGTTGGCCGAGGGCGCGATCCCGATGGTGCCGCACACGGCGGGCCCCAGGTCGGACAGGATGTCGCCGAACAGATTCGAGCCGACGACGACGTCGAACCAGTCGGGATGCAGGACGAATTGCGCGCTCAGGATGTCGATGTGGTACTGGTCGGTGCGGATCGCCGGATATCGGGCGGCCATCGCCTTGAAGCGCTCGTCCCAGTACGGCATCGTGATCGAGATGCCGTTCGACTTGGTCGCCGATGTCACGTGCTTCGCCGGACGCGTCAGCGCCAGGTCGAAGGCGAAGCGCATGATGCGATCGACGCCCTTGCGGGTGAAAACCGTCTGCTGGAATACCGTCTCGCGTTCGGTCCCTTCGAACATCCGGCCGCCAACCGACGAGTATTCGCCTTCGGTATTCTCGCGTATCACGACGAAATCGATGTCGCCGGACCGGCGTCCGGCGAGCGGCGTCGGGATGCCGGGCATCAAGCGGCAGGGGCGCAGATTGACGTACTGATCGAAATGGCGCCGCCACTGGATCAGCGATCCCCACAGCGAGACGTGGTCGGGCACCGTTGCCGGCCAGCCGACCGCGCCGAAAAAAATCGCGTCGTGCCCGCCGATCTGGCTAATCCAGTCTTCGGGCATCATGCGGCCGTGCTTCGCGTAGTAGTCGCAGCTCCACGGAAACTCGTCGAACTGGAATGCGATGCCGAATTTCGCGGCCGCGGCCTCGAGCGAGCGCAGGCCTTCCGGAACGACTTCCTTGCCGATGCCGTCGCCCGGGATGACGGCAATGCGATGAGAGCTCGCCATGATGCCTGTGTGTGAAGTGCCCGCGCATAGTGTAACTTAGCGCATTGCTTTCGCGCCCTCGAGCCCACGCGATGCAGCCGGAAATCCGCTGGCAATGGACCCGCTTCGACGACCTCGAGCCGCGTCACCTGTACGCGCTGCTCCGTGCGCGCGGCGAGGTGTTTATCATCGAGCAGCGCTGCGCGTTTCTCGACACCGATGGCGCCGACCTCGACGCCTGGCATCTGCTTGGATGGGTCCGGCCGCAGCGTACGGCCGACCGCGCCGACCCGTCTGCGGCGGTGCTCGCGGCGTACCTCCGACTGATCGAACCCGGCCGCGTTTTCGACGAGCCGTCGATCGGTCGCGTGCTGACGGTCGAGCCGTTCCGGCGCATCGGCCTGGGACGGCCGCTGATGAAGGAAGGTCTGCGCAAGGCCGCCGAGACCTATCCCGGCCGTGCGGTGCGCATCGGCGCGCAAATCCGCCTCGAGCGGTTCTACCAGAGCCTGGGCTTTCACACCGTGTCGCAGATGTACATCGAAGACGGCATCGAGCACGTCCAGATGCTGCGCGCCGCCGACGCCGCCGGCTGAAATGCGATGAGCGCGCTCGTCGCCGAATGGAGCGGCTATTCCGCGGCTTTCTATGTCGCCGCGACGTTCGGCATCCTGCTCACCGGGATATTCAAGGGAGGATTCGGCGGCGGGCCCGGAGGCATCGCGGTCGCGCTGATGTCGATCTTCGTCGCGCCCGCCGACGCCGCGGGCATCGTGCTGCCGATCCTGTGCGCGATGGACATCTTCGGCTTGCTTGCCTATCGCAAGCGCTGGTCGGGCCATCACGTGCGCATCCTCTTACCCGGTGCACTGCTCGGCATCGTTCTGGGCGCGCTGGCGTTCGGCGTCGTACCGGTCGAATGGGTGCGGCTGCTCATCGGCCTCATCGCGGTGACGTTCACGCTGAATCGCTGGTTCGACATCGCGCAGCGCCTGGGGTCCAGTGTGGGCAAGCCGGGGCGCGTGATCGGTTTCTTCAGCGGCGCGACGTCCGGGCTCACCAGCACGCTGGCGCATGCCGGCGGGCCGCCGCTGCTGGTCTATCTGCTGCCCCAGCGGATGGAAAAGACGATCTTCGTCGGGACGAGCGTCGTCTTTTTCGCCATCGTCAACTACGTGAAGCTGATTCCCTACGGCATGCTCGGGCAGTTGTCGACCGACAATCTCGGGCTTTCGCTGCTGTTCGCGCCGCTCGCGCCGCTGGGAATCTGGCTCGGCCTGCACCTCGAGCGCCGGATTCCGGAAAAGCCGTTCTACCGCCTGAGCTACGCGATCCTGTTTGCGATAGGCTGCAAGCTGATCTACGATGCGCTGACTGCCTGATCGGAGCGGCGCGCCCGCGACCCGCCGATAGCGGCGCCGGCGCGGACTGCGCTATGATCGCGCCCTCGCACCGCGAGCTTTTGCCGCCGATGAAACAAACCTTTCTCGACTTCGAACAGCCGATCGCCGAGCTGCAAAGCAAGATCGACGAGCTGCGCTACGTCCACGAGGACTCGGCCGTCGACATCTCCGACGAAATCACGCGACTGAGCAAGAAGAGCCAGCAGCTGACCAAGGAGATCTACAGCAAGCTTTCCTCATGGCAGATCGCGCAGGTGGCCCGGCACCCGCAGCGGCCCTACACGCTCGACTACATCGCCGGCATCTTCACCGATTTTCACGAGTTGCATGGCGACCGCAGCTACTCGGACGACCCCGCGATCGTCGGCGGCATGGCGCGCTTCAACGGCGCGCCGTGCATGGTCATCGGTCATCAGAAAGGCCGCGACACCAAGGAGAAGATCTACCGCAACTTCGGCATGCCGCGGCCCGAGGGCTATCGCAAGGCGCTGCGGCTGATGAAGCTCGCCGAGAAGTTCGGCCTGCCGCTGTTCACGTTCGTCGATACGCCGGGCGCGTTTCCCGGCATCGGCGCCGAGGAGCGCGGCCAGTCGGAGGCCATCGGTCGCAACCTGTACGAAATGGCCGGCCTGTGCACGCCTATCATCGTGACGATCATCGGCGAAGGCGGGTCCGGCGGCGCGCTGGCGATCGCGATCGGCGACACGACGCTGATGCTCCAGTACGCCACCTACTCGGTCATCTCGCCCGAAGGCTGCGCCTCGATCCTCTGGAAGTCGGCCAAGCACGCTGAAGAGGCCGCCGATACGCTCGGCATTACGGCATCGAGGCTGAAGACGCTGGGCCTGATCGACAAGGTCGTGAACGAGCCAGCCGGGGCGGCGCATCGCGACCACGCGGCGATGATGACGACGCTGAAAAAAGCGCTGACCGAGGCGCTGCGCCAGGCGCAGGAACAACCGATCGCCACGCTGCTCGAGACGCGCGAAGACAAGATCCTGGGCTACGGCAAGTTCAAGGAGCTCAACCCGGGCTGACGGCTCGCTGCCGCGTCCGGGCTGCGCGCACGGCTGTGATGACGCCCTCCTTCACCCAGGGGCGCGCGCCGCAGCAGCCATCGCCCGGATCGCGCGATGCGCCGGCCATTGCCGCAGTCGATGGCGCGCTGGCAGCGGCATTGGCGCAGTACACCACGCCGGGTCAGCGCGTCGCGGTAGCTCTTTCCGGCGGGATGGATTCGATCGTGCTGCTCGACGCGCTGCAGGCGCTGGCCCCGCGTTTCGGGCTCGGCTTGTCGGCGCTGCACGTCGACCATCAGTTGTCGCCGCACGCGGGCCGCTGGGCCGAGTTCTGCGCCGCAGCGTGCGCGACGCGCGGCGTGCCGCTGACGATCGCCAGAGTCGACGTCGCGCGCCGTGCCGGGCAGAGCCTCGAGGCTGCCGCGCGCGCGGCGCGCTACCGCGAGCTCCTCGGCGCCGACGCCGACATCGTCGCGCTGGCGCACCATGCCGACGATCAGGCGGAAACCGTGCTGCTGCAATTGCTGCGGGGCGCGGGACCGGCAGGGCTCGCGGCGATGCCGCGCCATCGCGCCGGCGCTGCCGGCGGGCCGGCGCTGCTGCGTCCATTGCTCGATGTGCCCCGCGCCACGCTCGCCGCCTGCGCGAACGCGCGCGGACTCGCCTGGATCGACGACGAGAGCAATGCCGACCGGCGGCACAAGCGCAACCTGCTGCGGCTCGATGTCGCGCCACTGCTCGCCGAAGCCTTTCCCGGCTACCCATCGGTACTCGCGCGCGCGGCCGGCCACCAGGCCGAGGCGTCGGCGCTGCTCGACGAGCTCGCCTCCCGGGACGCCGGCGACATCCGGGACGGACTGGACCGCGCGGCGCTGACCGCGTTGTCGCCTCCCCGTGCCCGCAACCTGCTGCGCTGGTTCCTGCGCCGCGAGGGTCTGCGCCCGCCGTCCGCCGCGCGGCTGGCCGCGATGCTTGCGCAGCTTGAGACAGCAGGGACCGACGCGCGCACGAGGATCGTTCACGATGGCGCCGAAATCGGCTGTCACCGCGGAAGCGTCGTCGTTCATGCCGCGGCCGCCGGCGCGTACGCTCGCGGCTGGCGCGGCGAAACCTCGGTCGATCTTCCCGGGGGCGTCCTGCGCTTCGAGCGCTCGCGCGGCAACGGCATCGCGGCGGCCAAATTCGACGCGGCCGCGGTCGTGCTGCGCTCGCGCCGCGGCGGCGAGCGCATCCAGCTGGCGGCGAACCGGCCGCGGCGCGCGGTGAAGAAGCTGCTCTACGATGCGCAGCT
>DATNAR010000034.1:0-14083 GCA_035607385.1 Casimicrobiaceae bacterium | reverse complement strand
GCAGAGGTGATCGACCAGCTTCGCCATCAGGCGATCGCATGCGTCGATCTGGCCGATCTCCACGTACTCGTCCGCCTTGTGGGCCACCTCGATGGAGCCGGGTCCGCAAACCAGCACGGACGTCCGGCTCCAGCTTTGCTGGAACAGGCCGCCCTCGCTGCCGAAAGGCACCTTCGTGCAACCGGTACCCGCCGGCAGCAGCGACGCCAGCATGCGCGCCGCATGCGAATCCTCCGCCGTCGACAGGCCCGGGTAGGCGTTGGTGAGCTCGACCCGAGGCACCTCCGGCAGGTTGTCGGGTGACGATGGCCAACCGCGCATGCGAACTTCGGTGCGCTCGAGGATCCGCGCAAGAATCGCGGCCGGATCGTCCTCGACTATGTTGCGGATCTCGAAGTTGACGTCGCAGGTTTCGGGCACGACGTTGAGCGCCGTCCCGCCGTCGATCGTGCCTGCGTGAATCGTCGTGTAGGGAATGTCGTAGCCGTCCTCGCGGGCGCCGTACTCGGCCAGGTCCCGCTGCACGTCGCGTATCGCGCCGATCAGGTCCGACGCCGTGTGGATGGCGTTGACGAATCGCGGCGCGAGTCCGGAGTGGCCGGCCTGCCCGCGACAGCGGGCGATGTACGCGGACTTGCCTTTGTGGCCCGTGCCGATTTTCATGAGCGTGGGCTCGCCGACCAGGCACAACATCGGAGCGGACAGCGTGTGCTCCAGTTCGCGAAGCAGGTGGCGAACGCCCACGCAGCCGATTTCCTCGTCGAAGGACAGCGCCAATTGCAGGGGCCGTCGCAGTTCCCGTGCCGCGGCATCGACCATCGCCACGACAGCGCACGCCACGAAGCCTTTCATGTCCGCGCTGCCGCGACCGTGGATTCGGCCGTCGCGCTCGGTCGCTTCGAAGGGCGGCGTAGTCCAACGCTGGCCTTCGACTGGAACCACGTCGGTGTGGCCGGACAGCATCACACCCGCGACATCCTTCGGTCCCGTGCTCGCGAAGAGGTTGCAACGCGAGGAGTCGCCGGGCGCGGGCACCATGACGGTGTCGATGCCGGCTTGGCGCAGCAAGGTCTGTAACAGCGCGATCAGTTCGACGTTGGGTGTCCGCGTGACGGTCGGTATCGCCAGAAGCTGGCGCAGCAAATCAAGGCTGCTCGGGATGGGCGTGCTGGACATCGCGCGCATGGCAAGCGATCCGCGGTCAGTTGGACTCGGTGGAATTCGGGGACTGTGGATCGACGAAATCGGGCGTACTCATGCCGGGGATGTATTGATCGGAGATATAGGCCCGGCAACGCTCCATGAAGATCTGCGTGATCCTCGACTGCCTGACCGGCGCATAGGTGGCGAGCCCGAGCAGCATCGGGCGATGCTTGCCGTCGAGACGAAGTCGGACGAACCGCTTGCCGTCGAGCGACTGCGTGGATTTCGGCCGGACGTTGAACAATGCATAGCCGATGCCATTGGCCACCATGGACCGCACGACGTCGTCCGATCGCGAGCGCGCCACGATGTTGGGCTCGACGCCGGCCTCCGAGAGGAGCGACATGAAGTATTCCCGGCTCATCGGCAGGTCGAGCAGCACCATCGGCTCGGTGGCGAGCTCCCGCAGGCTTGTGGCGAGTTGCTGGGCCAACGGATGGGTTTCGCTCACCAGGACATGCGGCTCGAGCCTGGTCAGGACTTCGAAATGGATATCCTTGTCGAGCTCGAGATCGTAGGTGAGCGCGACGTCGATCTCGGCACTGTGCAGCTTGCGCATCAGCTCCTGCTGGTTGCCTTCGACGAGCTGAAGATCCACCATCTCGAAGGCCTGCTTGAAGCCGTAGATCACTTCGGGCGCAATCATGGCGGTCAGGGACTGAAAGCAGCCGACGCGCAGCGGCCCCTGGATGGTCTGGCTCGAATCCGCGGCGATCTCGTAGAGCCTCGAGGCACGGTCAAGCAGGTCCTCGCACTCGCGCATGACCCGCGCCCCGACGGGCGTCAGCGTGAGGCCTTTGGACGGGTGTCGAACGAAAAGCTGGACGCCGAGCTTCGCTTCCATGTGCGTGATGGCGGCGGAGATCGACGGCGCGGAAATGTGGATGAGCTGGGAGGCGACGGCGATGCTGCCGTGCTTGGCGGTCGCCACGAAATACTCCATTTGCCGCAGGGAGATGCGATTGAGCATGAGCGGGGCAATGGAGGACGGAGCCGCTCGCCGCTCCCCGGGATGGGGACGGCAGCCAAGGCCTCCGCAAGCACCGGCCGGTAGCGCGGCGACCTGCTCGCCGTCGACATCGCGATTGCACGACGGCAGCACAACTATAGCAGGCGCACGCTACAGTACCTTGCCGAGGAAGGCCCTGGTGCGCGCCTGCCGGGGATTGCCCAATACTTCCTGCGGCGTGCCGGATTCGACCACCATGCCGTCGTCCATGAACACGACGCGGTCGGCGACCTCTCGCGCAAAGCCCATCTCGTGCGTCACGACGACCATGGTCATGCCGTCCGATGCAAGGCCACGCATCACGTCGAGCACCTCGCCGACCAGCTCGGGATCGAGGGCGGAGGTCGGCTCGTCGAAGAGCATGAGTTTGGGCTCCATCGCCAGCGCCCTGGCGATCGCGACGCGCTGCTGCTGGCCACCCGACAGTTGCTTCGGATAGAAGCGGCCCTTGTCGGCGAGCCCGATGCGATCGAGCAATCGCCGCGCAATCTGGAGGGCGGCCGACTTCGCCATCCCTTTCACCTGGATCGGCGCCTCGATGATGTTTTCCTCGGCGGTGAGGTGCTGGAACAGGTTGAACCGCTGGAACACCATGCCGATCCCGGCGCGCTTGCTTGCGATCTCACGCTCGGTGAGCTCGTAGAGCTTCTCGCCTTTCTGTCGATAGCCGACGTGGTTGCCGTTTACCAGAAGGCGGCCCCCGTTGATCTTCTCGAGATGATTGATGCAGCGAAGGAACGTGCTCTTTCCCGATCCGGAAGGTCCGATCAGGCATGTGACGTCGCCGGGTGCGACCTGCAGATCGATGCCCTTCAACACCTTGTGGGAACCGAAATTCTTGCGGACACGCTGCGCGTCGACCATCAGGGCCATGATCCGGTCCCCTATCGATGCAAGGTATCGCCGATCGGACGAGATTCGTCCGGATCGAGGGCTCGACGCAGTCGACTCCAGAGCCCTGCCTCCTGCTTGGGCTGCTCGGAGCCGAGGTGTCGCTCGAGGTAGTGTTGTCCAACGGTCAAGAGCGTGGTGACGATGAGGTACCACAGGCTGGCGACGATGAGCAGCGGAATCACCTCGAAATTCTTGGAATAGATCAACTGGGTCGAATACAGCAATTCCGGCAGCGAAATGACGCTGACCAGCGACGTGTTCTTGAGCGTTGTGATCAATTCATTGCCCGTCGGCGGAACGATGACGCGAAGCGCCTGCGGCAACACGATCCGGCGCATGACGGTCGACTTCCTCAAGCCGAGCGCGTAGGCGGCCTCGACTTCACCGTGATCGACCGACAGGATTCCCGCCCGGACGATCTCGGACATGTAGGCGCCCTCGTTGAGGCCGAGTCCCAGGATCGCCGCCGCGAAGGGCGTGATGAGGTCGTTGACGCTGCCGACCTGCAGCGTCGGGCCGAATGGCAGGCCGATCGATATCTGCGGATAGAGCGCGGCGAAGTTGAACCAGAACAGCAATTGGACGAGCAGCGGCGTGCCACGGAACACGCTGACGTAGACGCCGCTGGCCGTCGACAGGAGCGGATTGCCGGACTGGCGCATGACGGCGATCAGAACGCCCAGCGCGATCCCGACCAGCATTGCGATGACTGTGAGCTCGAGCGTTCGGGCAAGGCCGATGAGGATCGCATCGCTCGTGAAGAAGTCTCCGACGATTCCCCATCCGAAGCGCGGATTCGTCGCGACGCTGTACGCAAGGACCGCGAGCAGGACGACAATCACGGCCGCCGAAAGCCAGCGACCCGGTCGACGCAGCGGGATGACCGTTATGGCGTCCGCATCGTCCGCCCGTGGCGCGCCCGCGGCCCGATGCGTCTCGGTCACGACGTGGTGCCGTCGTTGATCGTGGCTTTCGGAAGTGCGCCGGCCGTCTGGTTGTATTTCTTGAGGATCGCCGTGTAGGTCCCGTCATCGATGAGCTTCTGCATGGCGCCTTGCAGCGCATCGCGAAGAGTCGGTGAGCTCTTCGGCACGGCGATTCCCTTGCGCTTGGGCTTCGTGAGCTCGCCGGATTGCTTGAACTTGCCGTGCGCTTCCTGGGCGAGGTAATTGCCCACCGCGGAATCCATCAGGATGGCGTCGACGCGCGCGCTTGTCACCGCCAGGATCATCGCCGACTGGTCCGGAAAGACCGACACTTCGAGCTTCTTGCCGCCGCCGGCAGCGCATTTGGCCGCCTGCGCCTCGGCGTCGTCGACCTGGAACGTGCCCTTGACGACGCCGACCCCGTGCCCGCACAGGCCGGCCATGTCCGTGATCTTCGCCGTGCTCGCGGCCGGAACGAACAACGCGCTGCCCGATTGGAAATAGTCGACGAAGTCGATCTGCTTGCGCCGCTCGGGCGTGTCGGCCATCGCGTCGATCGAGAAGTCGTATCGCTTCGCCTGCATGCCGGGGATGATCTCGTCGAATTTCGCCGGCACGAACGTGATCTTCAGCCCCAGGACGTCGCCGAGCGCGGCGCCGAGGTCGATGTTGAGGCCCACCAGCGTCTGGTTGTCCGCGCCGGCGAATTGGAACGGCGGGAAGAAGGGCTCGGTGGCCACCACGGCGGCGCCTCTGGCGCGCAGCTCGGCGGGGACCATGGCGGCCAGCTTCTCGTCCTTGGCGGGGCGCGAGGCGGGCGCGGCGAGTGCGGCGCTGCAGCACACGTCCACGAGCGTGGCGAGCGCAATGACCGCTCCGACGGCGATGACACTTCTACGGCGCTTCTGCTGCAGGTTCATGATCGCGGTTCCTTTGTTGGCGGGTGGGAAGACGACTGCGCGCGATCGCGCGGGTGCTGCGATGGATGTTGCGCGGATTGGCCGAAGGCGGCGGCCGACGGTGCATCGGGAGCGGCGCGCCGGTCGACGAGCGACCCATAGCCACGCTTGGCGCCGTCCACGCCGATCAGGTCGAGGCACCGCCAGAACGACGCCTGCACGGCGCTGATGACGGGCTTCCCGAGCGCCTCTTCGAGCGCTGCGATCGCGCCGACCGACCGCAGGTTGGTGCAGCTGATGAATATGGCCGTCGATTCGGGTACGTCGGTCTTGATCGCCAAATCATAGATGCGCTCGAGCGGAACACGCGCCAGTTCGTGGTCGGACGTGATATCCATGCCCGATGACGCCACCACCGGATGTCCGTTTTCGGCGAGAAAGCGCGCCCCGCGCTCGATGATGTCGGGTGTGTAGGGCGTGACGAGCGTCACCGGACCCGCCTTGATCGCGGCCAGCGCCTGCAGCACGGCGCTCGCGGTCGTGGTCGCCGGTATTCCCGGCGCCCAGTCGCGCAGGCGCGCGAGGTAGGCCTGGTCCCAGCTCGTGCCGTGCAGGAACGAAGCGCTGGTGCCCCCGAAGCACATCGAGTCGAGCGGGGCAGCGGCCAGCAGACGCACCGATTCCTCGAGCTCCGGCGAGCGCATCATCCGGTCGATCCCGTCGACGGTGACGCTCGGGAGCTTGACCCGGCTCGTATGGATGGAGACACCCGACGCCGCCATGGCGTACATCTCCGCCTCCATCACTACGCTCGAGGCGATGTAGACGAGTCCGATCCTCGCCTTGTATCCATCGCCGTCTTCGACAAATCTCATGCGCCGCCTTCGTCGCTTCGGTGAAACGTTTCGATTCGGGGACTGCCGGGCACTCCGTAACCCGGCGCAATGCGAGGGTCGCGGGCTCGCGTGATGTAGTCCTGCACCTGCGGCTCGTACACCTTCCAGGCCGCGTAAAGTGCTTCGACCGGGCCATCGTCCATCCAGTCCACGCGCAAATCGATGATCGGCCAGTCGGGGTCGCCGCACACCAGCATCCCCGCCGAATGCAACGGCCCCGCCTCGCCGCCCGCCGCCTGACCCGCGAGCATGGCTTGCATGAGTCGCTCCGCGAGCGCGCCGCTCGCGCCTTCGAAGGCCGCGAGCATGGCGGCCGGAACTTGTCGCGATGCGAGCATGTTGCCTGCGCACGCGGCATTCGCCCCGGCAGCTTCGGCGACGGTGCCGAGCGCACTCGCGCCAGTGAACACGGCCGCGGGGCGCTTGGCATCGATCGCCATGAGCTGGCGATACGCAATGAACGGCGCGGCTCGCAAGGCATCGAGCGCGTCACCGGGGCTGCTGCCTCCCGCCATCAGGTCGAGCGCCTTGGTTCCGAGCCCGGGATCGGTGATGTTCTGGCTGGCGGCGGCGCCCACGCCCGCGCGCACTCGTATGCAGCGCGCCGCCACCGCCGGCGACGACGATGACACCGCCGCGCCGAACTGGCCCGTGTCGCGACACCGCGCGATGATCGAGAACGTCATGGAGCGACGCGGACCGTGCCGCGATCAGTCGGGAATCACGCCGGTGACATCGATTTCCACCAGCCATTCGGGACGGGCCAGCGCCGATACCACGATGCCCGTCGAAACCGGATGCACGCCCTTGAGCCAGCGGCCGACCACGCGGTACACCGCCTCGCGATAGCGAGGATCGACGAGAAAGATCGTGACCTTGCAGATGTCCTCGAGCTCGCCTCCGGCCTCTTTCATCAGCATTGCGATGTTGGCCATCGCCTGCTCGGCTTGCCCGGCGGCGTCACCGATGCACACGCTCTCTGCGGTGTCGAGATTCTGGCCGATCTGTCCCCGCAGGAAGACCATCCTGCCTTGCGCCACGACGACCTGGCACAGGTCGTTGTCGAGCCTTTGCTCGGGGTAAGTGACCTTGGTGTTGAAGGGGCGAATGCGGACGTGTTTCATGGGGTCGATACTGAACCGGATGGCCAACCGCGCCAATTTGTCTTTTCCGGGGTCGTGTCTCGGAATTTCCGCAGACGGCCGGACGCTAGGCCTCGATCAATCGTGCCATGGCATCGATGGCGAGCTCGTAGCCGAGCCCGCCCAGTCCCGCAACGATGCCATCGGCCGCGCGCGAGATGTACGAGTGATGGCGGAAGCTCTCGCGACGCCAGATGTTGCTCATGTGGACCTCGATGACCTTGCCGTCGAACGACAGCAGCGCGTCGAGTATCGCCACCGAGGTATAGGTGAGCCCGGCGCCGTTGATGATGACGCCCTTCGCCGAGGCGCGCGCCTGCTGGATCCAGTCCACCAGTTGACCTTCCCAGTTCGATTGCACGAAATTCAGCGAAAGCCCCAGCGAGGCCGCCCTGGCCTCGCAGCGCACCTTGAGGGCAGGGAAACTCTCCCGCCCGTAGACGTCATTGGCGTCGAGCCCGTAGAGGTTGGCATTAGGGCCGTTGAGGAACCAGATGTCGGCGCGGGCGTGAGCAGGCGTGAACGCGGTGGTCATGGCATGTGGTCAGGCGTGTGGAATCGTGTCCCGCAGGGCGGGAAGCGACTGTACGCCGGCATTCCAGCGCGCGCTCTTCGGATGCGTGGCGCGCCAGTCGAACTCGGCAAAGCGGAAGTCGAGGTAGCCGAGCGCGCATGCCAGGGTGACCTCTCCGATCGTGAGGTCGCAGGTTGCCAGCGAATCGGCTTGCCGCTCGATTGCATCGACGCAAGCGTTGACCTTCACCAGTTGCGCCGAGCGCCACGCGTCCCATTGCCTTTCCACCGGGCGCGCGCTGAGCTCGTAGCGCGCCAGCAATGCCGCGTCCAGCAGGCCGTCGCCCAGCGCCTGGCGCGCGAGCGCCTGCCATCTCGCCGGCGCGACCTTTGGAAACAGGCCATGACCCGGCGCGAGGTCATCGAGGTATTCGCAGATCACCCTGCTGTCGTACAGGACCCGGCCATCGTCGAGGATCAGCGTGGGCACCTTGGCGAGAGGATTGTGTACGGCGATGCGCGCGTCGCGATCGATGGGATGCGCGGCGCTGTCGAGCAATTCGATCCGGCCGGCCACACCCAGCAAGTGCGCACTGGCCATGACCTTGCGCACGTAGGGCGACGTGGGAGCGTAGAGCAGTCGAATCATGGACCTCCTCGGCAAGAATGCGCCGCCATCACGGCTTCAACACCAGCTTCCCGAAGACGTCCCCGCGCTCCATAAGGCGATGCGCGTCGGCCGCCTGCGCGAGCGGCAAGCTGCCCTGCAGGCGCGGGCGAATGCGACCATCGGCGATCAGCGGCAGCACATGCTTGGCGATCAGTCGCGCCATGCGTGTCTTCTCCTCGTCGGACTGGGGACGCAACGTTGAGGAATGCAGGCTGAGCTGCTTTTGCATCAACGTGAGCAGCTCGATGCTCACTCGGGATCCCTGCATGAACGAGAGGCTCAGATGACGGCCCCCGAATGCCAGCGCGTCGAGGTTGCGCGGCACATAGTCGCCGCCCACGATATCCATCACGACGTCCACGCCTCGCCCGGCGGTGGCTGCGCGGCATGCTTGCGTGAAATCGGTGTCGTGATAGCAGATCGCCTCGACCACGCCCATCGCCTTCAACGCGGCGAGCCTGTCCCTCGGACCGTCGGTGACGATGACGCGGGCGCCTGCCGCGTGGGCCATCTGCACGGCGAGCGTACCAATGCCGCCCGCAGCGCCATGGATCAGCACGGTTTCGCCCATCTTCAGTGCGCACAACTCGAAGAGGTTGTGCCAGATGGCGAAGAGCCCCTCCGGCAACGCGCCGGCTTCATCGTCGCCAAGGCCGTCGGGCACGGGGAGGCAGTGCTCCGCATGCGCGATGCACCAAGGGGCATAACCGCCACCGGGCAGCAGTGCCATGACGCGCATGCCGGGCGCCAACGTGTGCACGCCGGGACCGCAGGTCGTGACTTTCCCGCAGGCTTCGAGTCCGAGCACGTCGGTCGCGCCAGGTGCAGGTTTCGCGATCCCCTGGCGTTGCATGATGTCCGGGCGATTCACGCCCGCCGCGAGTACTTGCAAGAGCACCTGGCCGGCGCCAGGCGTCTGTATGGGTCGCTCGACCAGCTTCAGCACCTCGGGACCACCCGGCGCCGTGGCTACCACCGCCTGCATGGTCGTTGAAATGCCCATCGTTTCCCGATTTTCCTGTGCGCGCCCCGAGGCAATGCGACATCGGTCGGTGTCGATGCGCGATTGATGCACCGGACGCTGCGCTGACAGCCCGCCGTTCTCGACGCCGAGAATACGGCAATGTGCGTCCACGCGAGCTTTGCGAATGTTGAGGTCGAGCATCGGAAAAACGAAAGGGTCGTTTGCTTTTCTTGAAGCACCGGGTTCGAAAATCATCATTCCCAAGGCAGGCGACATTGCGCAAACTTCTCGTCGTGCACCTGCATCTTGCGTCCGGTGCATTCGTGCGAACTCGGCGTTTCGCCCCGACGGCAACGAGGCGGAATGGTCTCGACGTCCTTTGGCATCGCCTCCGTGGGAACCGGAATGTCCGTTGAAAAAATCGATACGTTGGTCGTCGGTGCCGGTCAATCCGGCATCGCGATGAGCGAGCACTTGAGCGGGATGGGTGTTCCGCACATCGTGCTGGAGCGCAAGCGAATCGCAGAACGTTGGCGCTCGGAGCGATGGGATTCGCTCGTCGCGAACGGCCCGGCATGGCACGACCGATTCCCGAACCTCGAGTTCGACGGCGTGTCGCCCGACGTCTTTCCGGCCAAGGACCGCGTGGCGCGCTACTTCGAAGATTACGCCTCGATGATCAACGCGCCGATTCGCACCGGGGTCGACGTCGAGCGCGTGCGGCGCATCGACGGCCGCCCGGGCTTTACCGTGGCTACGTCGGCGGGCGTGATCGAGGCCTTGCGCGTCGTGGCCGCGACCGGTCCGTTCCAGGTCCCGTGCTTTCCGAACATCGTGCCGGGCGATTCGGGCATTCAGCAACTGCATTCCTCGGCCTACAAGAATCCCGGGCAATTGGCCGACGGCGCAGCGCTCATCGTGGGCGGCGGCGCATCGGGCTCGCAGATTTCCGAGGAGCTGTGCCAGGCCGGCAAGAAGGTTTACCTGTCGATCGCCGAGCACTACCGGCCGCCGCGTCGCTATCGCCAGCGCGACTACGTGTGGTGGCTGGGCGTGCTGGGCAAGTGGGACGAGATCAAGAAGAAGAAGCAGCGCGGCAAGCACGTCGCCTTCGCGGTCAGCGGCTACGACGGCGGCAAGACGGTCGATTTCCGGCGGCTCGCGCGACAGGGAATCACCGTGCTCGGCATGACGCGGAGCTGTGACAGTGGTGTGTTGCGCCTGGAGGACGATCTGGCGCGCAATATCGTTCAAGGGGACGAGGACTACTTCGATGTCCTTCGCGAGGCCGACGCCTACGTCCAGCGCAATGGCCTCGACCTGCCCCCCGAGCCGGAAGCATGGACGCTGCTCGAGGATCCCGATTGCATCAGGAAACCCATCCTGGAGCTCGACTTGGCGAAGGCCGGGATCAAGTCGATCATCTGGGCCACCGGCTTCAAATTCGACTTCGGCTGGCTCGACGTCGAGGGGGCTTTCGACGAAGAGGGTGCGCCCTTTCACAAGCGCGGCATCTCCGGCGAGCACGGCATTTATTTTCTCGGACTTCCTGAATTGACGAATCGTGCCTCGTCATTCATCTACGGCTGCTGGCACGACGCCAAGTACATCGCCGATCACATCACCATTCAACGCAACTACGTGGCGTACGAGAGGGCGCGGTCCGCCTGAGGGCGCGCGGGAACCGCATCCCATCGGGCAGGCGCGCAACATACCTCGGTGCATCCCGCTCGAGGCCTGCAGCTTTGTCCGGTTGGCCGGCGCCAGTCGCTCTCGGCCAAAGCGCTGCGACCACGGCGTGCGATTACTCGACGGTCACGCTCTTCGCGAGGTTGCGCGGCTTGTCGACGTCGGTGCCGCGCAGCACCGAGGTGTGATAGGCGAGCAGATGCAGCGGCAGCACGTGCACGATCGGCGACAGCAGCCCCGCGTGCTCGGTGAGGCGGATCGTGTGCAGGTGCGGGTCCGGCGTGATGTGGCTGTCGAGGTCGGCGACGACGTAGAGCTCGCCGCCGCGCGCACGCACTTCCTGCAGGTTCGACTTGAGCTTTTCGATCAGCGCGTCGTTCGGCGCCACCGCGACGACCGGCATCTCGGCGTCGACCAGCGCCAACGGCCCGTGCTTCAACTCGCCCGCCGGGTACGCTTCGGCGTGGATGTACGAGATTTCCTTGAGCTTGAGCGCGCCCTCGAGCGCGATCGGGTAGTGCAGCCCGCGGCCGAGGAACAGCGCGTGCTGCTTGCGCGCGAACGCCTGCGCCCACGCGATCACCTGCGGCTCGAGCGCGAGCGCCGCCTGCATCGCCGCCGGCAGGTGCCGCAGCGACTGCAGCCACTTGGCCTCGTCCTCGGCGGAAAGCCGGCCGCGCAGC
Organism: Casimicrobiaceae bacterium; assembly: GCA_035607385.1. Classification (GTDB taxonomy): domain Bacteria; phylum Pseudomonadota; class Gammaproteobacteria; order Burkholderiales; family Casimicrobiaceae; genus PALSA-1003. Next base: position 2,595 of record DATNAR010000034.1, on the reverse strand, counting down.
TTGGCGAGCGTCAGCGTCAGCAGGAAGAGCCCGACGAGCTGCGTCGTGAACGCCTTGGTCGACGCGACGCTGACCTCGGTGCCTGCGCGTGTGAGAAACACCATCTCGGTCTGGCGCACCATCGAGCTCGTCGCGACGTTGCAGATCGCCAGCGTGTGCGGCTGGCCGAGCGCCTTGGCGTGCTTCAGCGCCGCCAGCGTGTCGGCGGTCTCGCCCGACTGCGACACGACGATGACGAGCGTGCGCGGATCGGGCACGCTGTCGCGGTAGCGGTATTCGCTGGCGATCTCGACGACGGTGGGCATCCGCGCGACGCTCTCCAGCCATTGCTTCGCGACGAGCCCCGAGTAGTAGCTGGTGCCGCAGGCGAGAATCAGCACGCGGTCGACCGCGCGCAGCGCGGCGTCCGCCTTGTCGCCGAAGATGATGGGCGAGATCCCGCCCACTGCCTCGAGCGTGTCGGCAACCGCGCGCGGCTGCTCGAAGATCTCCTTCTGCATGAAGTGCCGGTAGGGCCCGAGCTCGACCGCGGTGCTCGACGCTTGCACCTCGATCACGTCGCGCTCGACCTTGGCGCCCGTCGCGTCGTAGATCGCGTAGCCCTCGCGCCGCACGTCGGCGATGTCGCCCTCCTCGAGATAGGCGACGCGCTGCGTGACCGGCGCCAGCGCCGACGCATCGGAGGCGAGGAAATGATCGTCGGCGCCGATGCCGACGACGAGCGGGCTGCCGGCGCGCGCGCCGACGACGCGCCCGGGCTCGCGCGTGCTGATCGCGGCGATCGCGTACGCGCCCTCGAACTCGGCGGCCGCCGCCTGCACGGCGCGCACGAGGTCGCCGCCGCCCGGCGCGTGCCAGTGCGCGTGGACGAGGTGGGCGATGACCTCGGTGTCGGTTTGCGTCGCGAACACGTAGCCCTGCGCCTTGAGCTTCGTGCGCAGTTCCTCGTAGTTCTCGATGATGCCGTTGTGCACGACCGCGACCTCGCTGCCCGACACGTGGGGATGCGCGTTGGTCTCGCTCGGCGCGCCGTGCGTCGCCCAGCGCGTGTGCGAGATGCCGGTCGTGCCCGCGAGCTTGCACGCGTCGGCCTGCGCGGCCAGGTCGGCGACGCGTGCGACGCTGACGAGGCGCTGCAGCGTCGGCGACGACCCGGCGCCGATGACGGCGAGGCCGGTCGAGTCGTAGCCGCGGTATTCGAGGCGGCGGATGCCGTCGATCAGGATCGGGACGATATTGCGCGTGGAGGCCGCGCCGACGATGCCGCACATGGTTTCAACCTTCCTGCGAATGGAGGATGCGCGCGGCGCGGCGGCCACGTACCCGAGCAAGTGCGCGTGCGAGCGACCCGCGCGGCACGCCGGCGATGCACGGGAAGCGCGCGGCGCTCATGCCGGCTTCTTCTTGCGCGGGCGTTTCCAGCCGGCGACGGTGACCTGCTTCGCGCGCGTCAGCGTGAGCTCGCCCGCCGGCGCGCCGCCGGTGATCGTGCTGCCGCCGCCGATGGTCGCGCCCGCGCCGACCTCGATCGGCGCCACCAGCACGCAATTGGAGCCGACGTGCACGTGGTCGCCGATCGTCGTGCGGTGCTTGTTGGCGCCGTCGTAGTTGGCGGTGATCGACCCGGCGCCGAAGTTGACGTCGGCGCCGAGGCTCGCGTCGCCGATGTAGGCGAGGTGATTGGCCTTGCTGCGGGGCCCAAGGCTCGCCGCCTTGACCTCGACGAAGTTGCCGATGTGCACGTCGTCGGCGAGCACCGCGCCCGGCCGCAACCGTGCGAAGGGGCCGATGCGCGCGCCCGCGCCGATCGTCGCGCCGTCGAGGTGCGAGTACGCCTGGATCTCGGTGTTCGCGCCGACGCTGGTGTCGCGCAGCACGCAATACGGGCCGATCGTCGCGCCCACGGCCAGCGTGACCTTGCCCTCGAACACGCAGCCGACGTCGATGAACGTGTCGTTCGCGGCGTCGAGCGTGCCGCGGATGTCGATGCGCGAAGGATCGGCGATCGTCGTGCCGGCGCGCATCAGCGCCTCGGCGCGGCGCCGCTGCACGATGCGCTCGGCGGCGGCGAGCTGCGCGCGATCGTTGACGCCGCGCGCGACGTCGGCGTCGTCGGCGAGCGTCGCCGCGACCGGCACGCCGTCGGCGAGCGACATCGCGACGACGTCGGTCAGGTAGAACTCGCCCTGCGCGTTGTGCGGCGTGAGCTTGGCGACCCACGCAGCCAGGAGCGCGGTGGGCGCCGCGAGCGCGCCGGTGTAGATCTCGTCGATCGCGCGCTCGGCATCGCTCGCGTCGCGGTCCTCGACGATCGCGCGTACGCTGCCGTCGTCGGCGCGCACGATGCGCCCGAGGCCCGCGGGGTCGGGGACGCGCGCGGTGAGCAGTGCGAGCCGGCCATGCGCCGCGTCGGCGGCCAGCGCCGCGAACGTCTCCGGCGGAATCAGCGGGCAATCGCCGTTGGCGACGACCGTCACGCCGTCGTGCGGCAGCGCGTCGAGCGCGCAGCGCACCGCGTCGCCGGTGCCGCGCGGCGGATCCTGCCGGACGAACGCGAGGTCGCCCGCCGCGAGTGCGCCCTCCGCGGCTTGCGCG
>DATNAR010000025.1:0-21243 GCA_035607385.1 Casimicrobiaceae bacterium | reverse complement strand
GAACCTGGGCGTCGTCAGAGTCGACGAGAATCGCAGCTTCGTCGTCGCCGACGTGCCGGGACTGATCGAGGGCGCGGCCGAGGGCGCAGGACTCGGCCACCAGTTTCTGCGTCACCTGCAGCGCACGCGGCTGCTGCTGCACGTCGTCGATCTTGCGCCGCTCGACGGCGATGCCGATCCGATCGCCGGCGCGCGGGCGATCGTGCGCGAGCTCGAACGCTACGACCGCGCGCTGTACGACAAGCCGCGCTGGCTGGTGCTGAACAAGGTGGACCTGATCGACGCCGACGAACGCGAGGCGCGCATCGCCGCGTTCGTCAAGACGTACCGATGGAAGGGTCCGGTATTCGCCATCGCGGCGATCAGTGGCGAAGGCTGCCGTGATCTCGTCTATGCCGTGCAGCGCTGGCTGGAAGCGCATCCTTCCGAAGCGCTCACCGCTTAAGCCATGAACGCACCGGGCACGACATCGATCGTCGCCACGGCGCGGCGGCTGGTGATCAAAGTCGGATCGACGCTGGTCACCGACGAAGGACGCGGCATCGATCACGCCGCCGTAGGGCGCTGGGCCGAGCAGATCGCGGCGCTGTCGAAAAGCGGCAAGGAGCTGGTGCTCGTATCGTCCGGCGCGATCGTCGAAGGCATGAAGCGGCTCGGCTGGAGCCGGCGTCCGGTGGCGATTCACGAGTTGCAGGCGGCGGCAGCCGTCGGACAGATGGGCCTGGTGCAGGCGTATGAGACCGCGTTCAAGCGCTTCGGACTGCATACCGCCCAGATCCTGCTGACGCACGAGGATATGTCCGATCGCCGCCGCTATCTGAACGCGCGCTCGACGCTGCTCACCTTGCTGCGGCTCGGCGTCATCCCGGTGATCAATGAAAACGATACGGTCACGACCGATGAGATCCGCCTCGGCGACAACGACACCCTGGGCGCGCTGGTCACCAACCTGATCGAAGCCGATGTGCTGATCCTGCTCACCGATCAGTCCGGGCTCTACAGCACCGATCCGCGCAGCGATCCGGCGGCGACGATGCTGCGGCGCGCCCGCGCCGGCGACCCCGCGCTGGAAGCGATCGCCGGAGGCGCCGGCGCGCTGGGTCGCGGCGGCATGCTGACCAAAGTCCTGGCAGCCAAGCGCGCGGCCAGAAGCGGCGCGACGACGGTGATCGCCGGTGGCCGCGAGGACGGCGTCCTGACCCGGCTCGCCGCCGGCGAGATGCTCGGCACGGAAATCGCCGCGGAAGTAATGCCGCTGGCGGCGCGCAAGCAGTGGCTGGCCGACCATGTCCGACTGGCGGGCCGGCTGACGCTCGACGCCGGCGCCGTGCGGGCGCTCACGCGCGAGGGCAAGAGCCTGCTGGCGATCGGCGTCACGGCATGTGCCGGCCAGTTCGAGCGCGGCGAGCTGGTCGGCTGCTTCGATGCCGCCGGCCACGAGCTGGCGCGCGGACTGATCAACTACAGCGCGGCGGAGACGTCGCGCATCCTGGGCAAGCCCTCGACGCAGATCGAAAAAATTCTGGGCTATATCGACGAGCCCGAGCTCATACACCGGGACAACCTGGTCGTGCTGTGAAGCCCCGGCGCGCCGCGTTCGCCGCCGGCCGAAAATCGACAGGGGCGTCGCATTCGCCTACACTCGCGACACAATAACCGCTCCGATTGCACGGTTGACGGGCCGCGAGCGGCCGACTTTTCGCGATTTTTCGATCGAACCACGGGAGGGATCATGAACCTGGTCGACCGCATCAAGAATATCCTGCTGTCGCCGCGGACCGAATGGCCGAAGATCGCCGGCGAGACGGCGACGGTGCAATCGCTGTATGTCGGCTACATCCTCATCCTCGCCGCCATCGCGCCGCTGGCACTCCTGATCCGCACCGGAGGCGTCGCGATCGCCGCAGCGATCGCCCATTACGCCATCGCGCTGGTCATCACTTACCTGATGGCGCTGATCGTCGACCTGCTGGCTCCGACCTTCAACGGCACGAAGGACTTCACGCAGTCGCTGAAGCTCGTCGCCTACTCGTACACCGCACCGTGGGTCGCCGGAGTCTTCCTGCTGCTCGGCGGCACGATCGGCGGCCTGATCGGGCTGCTCGCCGCGATCTATGCCTGGTACACGTTTTATCTGGGCGTGCCGGTGCTGAAGAAGTGCCCGGCGGAAAAAGCGGTCGCCTATACGATCGTCGTCGTGCTTTGCGGCATCGTGCTGGCGATTGTGCTCGGCGGCGTGCTGATGTCCGCGATGTTTGGCGGCGCGATGGCCGGTGCGGGATTCGGCATGATGCGTTGAGCGCATCCCGGCTCGAGCGCCCGGCGAGCGCGGGACGCCTTACCACCGGAGCAGTGCAGCGCTAGGCCTTGCCGGTCGGGTTCGTATACGGGGACGGCACGACGCTGTGTGCCCAGCCGTACAGGCGCTCGCGCCGCGTTTGCGGCCGCTGGTGCAGGAAGCGCTCGAGCTCGGTCAGTCCGCGCCGATAGACGTCGCGCTTGAACTCGATGACGTTTTCCAGCGGAATCCAGTAGTCGTGCCAGCGCCAGGCGTCGAATTCGGGGTGCTCGCTGGCGCGCAGGCTGACGTCACTGTCGCGGCCGGTCAGCCGCAACAGGTACCAGATCTGTTTCTGGCCGCGATAGCTGCCGCGCCATTCGCGCTTGATCCAATGCTGCGGGACCTCGTAGCGCAACCAGTCGCGGGTGCGTCCGAGGATCTTGACATGGTCGGGCTCGAGCCCGACCTCTTCCTTCAACTCCCGATACATCGCCTGCTCGGGCGTTTCCCCGGGATTGATCCCGCCTTGCGGAAACTGCCACGAGTGCTCGCGGATCCGCTTGCCCCAAAAGACCAGATTCTTCGAGTTGGAGACGACAATGGCGACGTTCGGGCGATACCCGTCACGGTCCAGCATCGCGACACCTGTAGTTCTGCGCGTTGCGGATATTCTTGCATAGTTCGAAGCGCTTGGAAAGCGCGTCCCGCGGGGCGTCGAGGGCTATAAGCGTCAGCGACGCGACAGCTCGCGAGGCGTTGTGCGCAGCAGCAGGCGCTGGTCGCGGCGCAACACGACGACGTCGACCGCATCACCGATGCGCCGGCCGGTGAGCAGGCGCTGCAAGTCGTCGATGCCTTTGACCGCTTCGCCGCCGAACGCGACGATCAGGTCGCCGGCACGCATGCCGGCGGCCGCGGCAGGCGAATCTTTTTCCACCGTCGAAACGCGCACCGCCGATTCGTTGACCAGGTCGAAATGGCGAACGATGCGGCGCGCGATCGCGGTATCGTGGCCGCCGACGCCGAGATAGGCTCGGCGCACCCTGCCCTCGCGCATCAATGCCACGGCGACGCGCTCGGCGGTGTTGGCCGCGATCGCGAAGCAGATGCCCTGCGCCGGCAGAATCATGGCGGTGTTGACGCCGATGACTTCGCCGCCGGCGCTGACCAGCGGCCCTCCCGAATTGCCGGGGTTGAGCGCGGCGTCGGTCTGGATGATGTTGTCGAGCAGCCGCCCGGTCCGGCTGCGCATCGACCGCCCGAGCGCGCTGACGATGCCCGCGGTGACCGTGTGCTGAAACCCGTACGGGCTGCCGATCGCAATCGCAATCTGTCCGACCCGAACTCGCGCGGAATCGCCCAGGCGCGAATAAGCGAGCTCCGGCGCGCCGACCTTGACGACCGCGAGGTCGGAATCGGGGTCCTCGCCGACCAGCTCGGCCGGCGCGGTTCGCCCGTCGGGCAACGTCACTTCGAGAGCACGCGCGCCGCCGGCGACATGACTGTTGGTGAGCAAGTATCCGTCCGGCGCAATGATGAAGCCCGAGCCGGAGCCCTCGCCGCGACCCTTGCCGGGACGCTCGACCCGGATGTGAACGACCGCCGGGCGCACTCGCTCTACCGCGCCGACGACGGCAGCCGAGTAGGCGTCGAGCAGCAGCGCATCGTCGAGCGCGTCGTTGCGACCTCCCGGCACCGCAGCGGAGACCTCGTCGAGGACCAGATGCAGATGCGGAGCGGCGCGGCCGTCGGAAGGCGACATGGCAGCTAAGTGGCGGTGCGCGCGGCCGATTTCAAGGCAGCCTGCGCCAGCGGACGTCGCGAGGCACGCCGAGGACAGCGGCCGCGTCTGTTGCAAGGCCTACAGTAACTTGCAGTTCTTGCGCGCAAGGGCGATGCTTGTCGCGGCACAGCCTAGCGATTGCGCCCCCGAATCCGGTGGCATGTCGATTGCTACAGTTGACGCTGAACTGTAAGGGAGAACAGCGATGACCGACATCCGGGCAACGACCTCGCAAGACCCGCAATCGGTAGGCACGGCCATCCTGGGCGGCGGGGCGCCCGGCCTTGCCGCCAGGCCCGAGTTGATGCCGGCGCACGCGCTCAAAGGCGACCCGGTCGTCAATCCCAAAGGCTATGCGCTGGGCCGAGTCGAGCACATCGTCATCGATGTGCAACGCGGCCGCATCGCCTACGCGGTGCTCAGTTTCGGCGGTTTCCTCGGCCTTGGTGAGAAGTTGTTCGCGATACCGTGGAACGCCTTTACGTTCGACGCCGACCACCATCGCTTCATCCTGAACGTCGATCGCGGCGTGCTCGAAGGCGCGCCGGGATTCGACAAGAAGCATTGGCCGGCGATGGCCGACCCCGATTGGGCCTCGCACCTGCACGCGTATTACGGCTATCGTCCCTACTGGGACTAGTCCGCCTCTTTAGGCGGCGAGCTGGATGCCCGACGTAGGCGTCTGCAGACGCAAAAGCCCCGCGCCCTCGGGCGCGGCCTCGATCAGCGCGCTCAAACGGCGCAGCCGCGCCGTTCCGAAAAAGGTCGCGAACGGGACTTCCGACGCATCGCGTCCGGTGCCGATGCGCACCAGGTCCCGCATCGGCGAGAGGTCGGTCGGATCGAACAGTTGCCATCGGCCGCCGAGGAAGGCCTCGAATACCGCGTGAAAATCGGGCGGGGGCTCGGCGTAGCGCGCGTACCCGGTGACAAAGCGCGCAGGGATGTTCAGCGCGCGGCAGAAAGTGATGGCCAGATGCGCGAAATCGCGGCAGACGCCGGCGCGCAGCGCCAGAACATCGCGTGCGGAATAGCTCGGCGTCGAGGTCCCGATCAGATAATCGATGTTGGCCCGGATCCAGCGGCAGATGGCGTCGACGCGTGAATAGCCGGGAGCGATGCCTCCGAACAGGCGGCAGGCGAGATTGAACACTTCCTCGGATTGGCAATACTTGCTGCCGCGAAGGCAGGCGAAGGCATCGACCGGCAACGCGGTGACCGGAACCTCGGGCGCCTGGGTGTCCGCTTCGATCGGCGTCACGTCGACAGCCGCCAGATAGCGCACACGAAACGGACCGGGCGCGACATCGACGCGAATGAAGCGATTGAGCGTTTGCGGCTCGCGCAGCTCGTCCCAGTACAGCGACGGCTCGAGCTCCACTCGTTCTTCGACGACGCGCTGACGGTAGTCGTCCGGAACCGCGACGTTGAAAACGAAAACCGTCTGCGCGGCGACCTCGTATTCGAGCTCGCAATCGATCTGAAACGTGCTCATAGCTGCATGGATTGTGATCGCGCCTGGGGCAAGCGCGCAAGGGCCCGGAACGTGCGCGGCGCCGGCCATGTAGCCGGCGCCGCGCCCGTCTTTGATGCGCTGTAGTGCGGCGGGTTCGCTAGATGCGTCCCATCAGCAGTAAGACGATGAGGACGACGACGACCAGTCCCGCGATGCCGCTGGGCCCATAACCCCACCCGCGGCTGTATGGCCACGCGGGCAATGCGCCCAATAGCACGAGGATCAGGATGATCAGCAGTATGGTGCCTATACTCATGGCTTGCCTCCGTGTTCGCCTGGCTAGGCGGAAATGCGAATCGTCCGGGATGCGCCGAAGTGGACAACCGCGATCCGGCCGGGATCGCGTGGCAATGGCTGCTTTGCCACCCGATCCTGGCCGGGCGGTTGTTATCGCCTGACCGCGCGTTATTGGTTATAGCGGGCTTTGGCGTCTGCGATGCACTTGCTCTTGGCGTCGCCGCTCATTGCGTCGCATTTTTCCTTCGCGACGGCGTAATTGGCTTCGGTCTTTTCGTGCGCCGCCGTCGCCATCGCATCCTTCGACTTGCGGGTGGCCTTGGCGTCTTCCTTCGCCTTGGTCAGGTTCGCCTTCGCCTGCTTGATGCACACGTCCTTGTCGTTGCCCGACTTGGCGTCACAGGCGGCTTTCTCGGACTTGTACTGGGCCTCGGCGCTGTTCACGGCCGCCTTGTACTGCTCCTTGTCGGCCTTCTTGGTGTCGTCGCCCATGGCGTAGCAGTTCAGCGCGAAAACGCCGAGCGCCGTGGCACAGATCACTTCTCTCATCGCGATTCTCATCGTTTTCTCCTTGGTTGGTTTGCCGGTCTCGTGCCGCTGCGGCGAGTTACCCGCGGCGACGCGAGAGTGCCCCGGGAGGCTCTAGTGCGTTTTTTCCCAGTCCTTCACCTGCCGGTCGGCCTCGTCGCGGCTGATGCCATAGGTCTCCTGGATCTTGCCGACAAGCTGATCGCGTCGACCGCCGATTTCGGCAAGCTCATCGTCGGTCAACCTGCCCCACTGCTCTTTCACCTTTCCCGTCATCTGTTTCCAATTGCCTTCCACACGGTCCCAATTCATCTTCGTCCTTTCGACGATGCGTTGACTGCTGCATCTGCATCACTGCTTCAGCAACCGTCGTGCCAAACTAATTTCACTATCATAAACAGAGGCTTACGTAGCATTATCGGATGCGCCCCACCGGCGCAGCGTAAGAATTGCTTGGCCCGGCTGTAAATGCTGCCCGAACGGGCGCGGCCATCTCGCGCACGTCGGTAACCCAAGCCACCTTTGCAGTCGGACGCCCGCCTACGCTATGGCGTTGCGCAGCGTTGGCGCTGCGGGCGCACTGGATGCGCGCCGATCGTGGCCGTCACGGCCCCAGAATGTCGCCGTAAGGCTTCAAGCGCTCGACATGGTCGCAGACCGTCTTGATCGCCACCATGATCGGCACCGCGAGCAACAGGCCCCAGCCGCCCCAGAGCATTCCCCAGAAAAGGAGCGATACGAACACCGCCGGCGTGTTCATTCGCGCCGCGCGCCCCATCAGCCAGGTCTGCACGAATATGCCCAGAATGACCGAGGCGACGATGGGTATGATGGCTGCGAGCAGGGCCATCTGCAGCGTGCCGAACTGTCCGTAGGCCACCAGCGCCGCGGCGCCGGCCAGCATCGCCGCGCCGACATAGGGAATCGTATGCAGAACTGCAGCGGCGATCCCCCACACCGTCGGTCGCTCGAGGCCGATCGCGTAGAAACCGGCGCCGATGACGACGCCGACGGCGGCGTTGATCAGCAGGACGATCGCGAAATAGCGCTGGTTCTGCCGGTCGACATTGTCGAGGACGCGCAGCGTCGTCCGGCGGCGCGAAAAATCCCCGCCGACGGCGCGCAGGAACTTGCGCCGGAACAGGTCCCCGGCGGACAGCAGAAAAAACGCGAGGAAGAGCGCCGAACCGAGCTGCCCGAGCGCGATCGCAATGTTGCTCGTGCCGATCAGCAGCATTGACCGGATATCGACGGCGGTGGCGGCAGCAGCCTCTTTCGGGCGCGCCGGCACCGGGCTCGCCGCTTCGGCGAGCTTCTGCAACTCCGAGGCGGTCCGCTGTACGTGCTCGAGCGTGCCGGTGTGATCCTGTTGGGCGTGCGTGAGCACGATCCGCAGTCGCTGCACCGCCGAAGGGATTTCCTGGATGACGTCGCCGGCATCGCTTCCGACCCGGTAGAGCGCGCCTGCGATCGCGGCGCTGAAGGCCAGGATCACCAGCGCGGCGCCAAGCACTCGCGGCACGCCCCAGCTCGCCAGCCGGCCTACCACCGGCGAGAGGGCATAGTTCAGAAACAGGCTGAGCAGCAACGGTATGAAAAACGCCGCCCCCGCCCGGATCGCAAACAATCCGAGGATCAGGGCGATCAGCGTCAGGGCGACCGTCGATGGGCGCGGCGGTGGGAGCGGCGTCTCGCCGGGCGACCGCCCGTTCTCCGGCACTGGTGTCGCGACAGCACGCGCACGGGCCCTGCTATCCGCCTTCATCGAGCCTCCCTCGGTAGCGGACGTGCCTTGAATCCAGCCGCCTGGCCGGCAAACTATGCCGGCCAGGCGCGAGGAAACGCTCGCTTGCTACATCTTCTGCTTGGCTTCCCGTGCTTCTTCCTGGACTTTCTTGCCGCCAGCGGAAACATCCTTACCCGCGCCTTCGACCGTATTGCAGGCGCTGATCAACGATACGACGGCGATGCTGGCGAAAGCCAATACGATCTTTTTCCACATGACCCGATCTCCTTGTGATTATGCGCAAGGCGGCCGATGCCACCTGCGTCGACAACAGCAATCGCCGTGCCACGACCACTCGCACGGCCGCGACTAGGCATGCTTTCCCTCCGTTCGTTCGTGTCGGCCTGATGCCGATACGCCGTCATCGCGATACCGGTGCAGCGCGCGCTCGACCGCGACTGCCGTCATGCCCCTGAACACCGGCGCCCACACCGATCGCAGGATGGCTCCGAGGATCGAACCGGCGCGCCGCCTTTCCGGCGCCTGCGCCACCGTCCGCGGGCGTGCGCCGGCCAGTCCCCCGACGAAGAGCAATATCGCCAGCGTCGACGGCCGGGTCAGCGTTCGCCGGCACTGCTCGGTCAATGCACGCTTGGCCTCGGTCAGCGCCAGCTTGTCATTACGCAGCTTTTGCTCGGCTCGCAGCGCCTCGCTGTCATCGACGCTGAACAGCACGATGGGCTCCTCAGCCCTCGCCGCGCAACTGCTGCCTCGATCGCGCGAACAGCGCGCGCCGCGCGAGCAAGCGCAAGCGCAGGACGAACCAGCCAGCCCCGAGCGCGCAGATCAACGCGACGGCGCCGGCGGCCGCTGCGCCGGAAAATCCGCGCTCGATCATTCCCATGGCGATCGCGGCCAGAGCCCCGGCGGCCGCGAGGACGCCCAGCACTGCGCCGCAGACGGCGGTGATGACCAGCGCCGTCATCATCTGCAGTGCGACGTGCGCCTCGGCCGCGACCAGGTCCGCAGCGTCGGCGACCAGCGCGCGGCCGGAGCCGAAGAGCTGCGCAATCGCCGCCGAAAGCGACGAGGGTGCGTCGCCGGCAGGCGCTGGCGTTCCGATTGCCGATTCGCTCACCGCGCGAGACGCCCGATCAGGTAGCCGGCGGCCAGCGCGATGCCCAGCGTGACCAGCGGACGCTCGCGGATGTAGTCGCGGGCGCTCGTGACCATCTGATCCTGCGTCTGCCGGACGCGCTCGGCACTCTCGCCGATCCATTCCGCTGCAGGATGGGCCGCCTGTGCGACCTTGTCGACGGTCTGGTGCGCTGCGCGTGCGACGCGGTCGATCGCCGGCCCCGCCTTGTCGGTGGCCCGTCGCGCGAGATCGTCGACGGTCTGGTGCGCCTGGCTCGCAGTGCGCTCGATCGCGTTGTTGTTACCGGTTAGTTCCATGTGCATTCTCCTCAATCACGAAAGTGCCATTGCTTCGAAAAAAACACGGGCGGAGCGGGCGCAAAGCGACCGGAGGCTCCGCCCGCGACGGGACGCAATGGCGCGCGAAAGGATGTCGTACGGACATCCCCGCCCGATGTCACTGTTTTCCGTCCGTCGCCGTCGTCGAATGGTCGTTCGCTTGCGCGGGCTTGGGCATCGCGGTCGATTCCTCTTCCTTGGTCATCGGTTCCTTGGCCTTCGGGTCGCTGCCTTTTGGCGTCTCCTCGGCGGGCGCCTGCTTTTCGGGCGATGGCGAAGGCGGCGACGCGGCGGCTGTCTGCGACGGCGTCTCGAGCACGGAAGCCGCCTTCGGCGGCATCACCGGCGCCGGGTTCGCCGACGGAGGCGCGATCGCCGGAGCCGTCGGCGTCAACTCGGGTTTCGCCGCTGCCGACTTGTCCGGAGAACGATCGCAGGCGGCAATGCCGACGGCGATGGCTATCGCCGCCAGCAGAACCGGCGTCCGCATCCCATTCATGTTCGTGGCAGCGCGGCGGTCCACTTAGCCTCCCCCGCGACGGAACAGACCGACGACGAGCGAAACCACGAACAGAACCAGAAAAATGAAGAACAGGACCTTGGCGATTTCGGCCGCGCCGGCGGCGATGCCGCCGAAGCCGAACAGCGCCGCGATCAGTGCGATCACAAAAAACACGATGGCGTAATGCAACATTTTCAATCCTTTCTGCTCGAATGAGAGCAAGAGTTACTCGGACGCAGGCACTGCGACACGAAAAGTTGTGTTCTGGTGCCCGCCACGCCTACCTGGACGCAATGACGCAAAGCGCATGCCAGTCGCCCGCCACGCAGGCTGTTTTGCCGAGCGGAAATGTGTCGCGGTGCGCCGCGGATGCGAGCGCACCGGGTGCGTCAGCGCGCGGCTTACATGATCTGACGCAGGCGCGTCAGAAAGCTGTCGTACTCGGACGACTTGTCGAAAAAGGCATCGGCGCCGGCGAGCGAGCATTGCACCTGATATTCGGGATAGGCGAAGTTCGTCAGCACGAATATCTTCGGCTGCGGCGCCGTTTCATCGGCCCGAATGTTGCGAACGACGGCGATTCCGTTGCCTTCCTTCAGCCGGATGTCGGTGACGACGACATCTGGATGGAGCTTCTTGATGGCCTCGATCGCCTCCTCTTCGGACTCGGCAAAGCCGACGACATCGAATCCGCCCATCGCCTGGACGTTGTCGATGATCCGCCTGCGGATCAGCGCCGAATCCTCGACCACGAAGACGCGCAGCAATGCAGATTTCACCAGGAGAGCCGCGCGCATCAGCTGATCAGACTGTGCCGGAGCGCATACGCGGTGAGCTCCGCATTGCGCGCGAAATTCATCTTCTCGAGAATGCGCGTGCGATAGGTGCTCACGGTCTTGACGCTTAGACAGAGTTCTCCCGCAATGTCGGTAACGGTCTTGCCCGCGGCGAGCTGCACGAAAATCTGGAACTCGCGGTTCGACAGCTGGCGGTGAAGCGGTTCGGCGGCGTCGCCTGCCGCCTCCATCGCAAGCGCTTCGGCGAGCGAGGCGCTGATGTATTTCTTGCCGCTCGCGATCGTGCGCAGCGCCTGCAGCATGTCCTTGGCTTCGCCCGCCTTGGGGAAAAATCCGCTGACGCCTGCGCGCAGCAGATTGACCGCGTACTGCTCCTCCGGATACATGCTGACGATGAGGATAGGCAGTTCGGGTTGCTTGCGCCGAAGCGAGCTGACGGTTTCCAGGACATTGGCGTCGGGCAGCGAGATATCGAGCAAAACGATGTCGAACCGGCCGGTCGCCGCCAGGCTCAGGGCGGCTGCTGCGGTTCCCGCTTCGCCTGCGGCCTCGAGGTCGTCCGTCGTATCCAGCAGCTGCTTGAACCCGGCGCGAACCAGCGCGTGATCGTCGACGATCAATACGCGCGTCTTGCGGCCCGGCAGGGCGGCACGTTCGCCTTGCGTCATGGTTTCCCCCCCTTCACGCATCACGGCTCTCCTCGATTATAGGTCGGGGCGTTGCGCCCGGCCAGCCGCGGCGCTCAGGCGGCCAGAGCATCGTATCCGTTCGAGGACATCGGCTTGCGCCGTATGCATCCGTCTCCGTAGGCGTGCAGGCGGTTGTACATCGTTTTCAGGCTGATGCCCAGCAGCCGCGCGGCCTCCGTCTTGCTGCCGCCGACGGCCTGCAGCGTGGCCGTGATCAGCGCCCTTTCGACGTCATCCAGCGACATGCCGACGGTGATGCGCAGCGCTGACGGATCGGACATCGCCGGTGTGCCCGTCGCGGATCCCATCGTCGCGAGCGCGCCGCTGTCTTCGCGTTCCTGACCCAACGCCGAAAAGGTGCCGATGTCGACCTGGACTTCCTCGTCGGACAGGACGAATGCCCGATGGATGACGTTCTTCAGCTCGCGCACATTGCCGGGCCATGTGTGCTCGACGATCCGTCGCCGGCCCTCGGCGCTGAGAGTCTTCTGCTCGCCCTGCTCTTCGTTGAGCTCGGCAAGGAACATTTCCGCCAGCAGCACGACATCTTCACCGCGCTCGCGCAACGGCGGAACGTTGACCGGAATGACGCACAGTCGGTACATCAGGTCCTCGCGCAGCTTGCCCGATGCCACCGCCTGCCGCAGGTCACGATTGCTCGCCGCCAGCACCCGCACGTCGGCGCCGATTTCCTGATCACCGCCCACGCGCGTGAACCGTCCCGTCTCGAGGACACGGAGCAGCCGGACTTGCATCTCCACCGGCATTTCGGTCACTTCGTCGAGAAACAGCGTGCCCCCGTCAGCACGCTCGAAGCACCCGCGGTGCGTCCTTGCGGCGCCGGTAAAGCTGCCGCGCTCATGACCGAACAGCTCGCTTTCTATCAGGTTCTCCGGAATCGCCCCGCAATTGACCGCGATGAACGGGCGGTCTTTGCGCGCAGACAGATGATGCAGCGTCGTCGCGACGAGTTCCTTGCCGGATCCGCTTTCGCCAAGGATCATCACCGGCGCCGTGGAACGCGACAGGCGATCGAGCCCCCGAAACAGATCGCGCATCGGCTGGCATGCGCCGTACAGCAGACCGAAACGCTCCAGACGTTTTTCGATGGATGTCTTGCTCATCGCGCGTGGCACAGCATCAACGGGCGTGGTGGCCGGATACTTGGCAAGATTAGCGATGCTCTGAAGCTCTCCAAACATGGCCCTCTCCGTTGTTATTGACGTTGGACGCGCCAATACTCACCTAGGCCGCCTGGAGCCGGTATAGGTCTTGCTCTGTAAATTCTGTAGGCGTAACGCGGAGAGTTGTAGGATAAAGTCCTACAATGAAGAGTCGCGTCTGCAGAAAAGGCCGACGCATTGAAACGGTTACGGCCTGCCCTGATCGGGCATCTCAGCCCAAGGCGAAGGCGGACTGCCGAAGCCGGCGGCTTTGCGGAGTGCCGCAAGGCCGCCACTGAAAAGATGGAGCAGGCGCGCCGGGTTATCGAACTCGGTTCATGGGAGGGCTGAACGAACCCAATGTTCCCGACGCCCTGCGCGCACTCCGTCGCAAGCGCCGTGCCAGCATCGGCTTCACTCGACAGCGAGCTTTTCGAGGGCTTGCACGGCGGCACGACTTGCAATCGGTATTGCAATAAACGACAGGTCGTTTGTAGAAAGGTCGCAATGTCCGCGCGGCGCTGACGCGCGCAGGACGCGGCATCTTGGCACGACGCTTGCACCAGTCGCATCGCCGGTCCACGACCTGGACAAACTGGATCAATGCGATGCCGACCCGTCAGAATCATCCGCAGGACGAAGTTTCCGTCGAGCCGCCGATCGCGAGCGCGAACCGCAGCCGGCGCACCAGCATCGAATCTCCGGCTGACCCGGAGGTGGCAGGAGACGTCGAGCGCAGCATGTCCGAAGCGCACACGCCTCGGCCACACCCGCCTGTCGAAGAGCCGGAGGAGCAGCCGGACGAGCACGCTCCGGAAACCGAGCCGGAAAGCGAACCGGACGCCGACTCGGACCCGCGACGCCGTCCGCCGCGTCCGGGCAAAGCCCCTCGCTGAAGCTTCGTCGCAGCACGCGTTCAACTTTTCCGGTCACGGCTTTTGTCGCGCATGCGCTCGGCGGCGGTGACGCGCAGCATCGGCGTCGAGTGATGACGAGGTAAACAGCCTCGTTCGCCATTGGCGCGTTGACGCGCACCTCGTTTCGACGCTATAAGCTCCTCGATCGCTCTGCCGGTCGTTTTGCATTCGACCGTCTCATTGCTTCGCAATCAGCTAACATCCGTTTTGCCGTGTTCGCCTGCGGCGTGCGCAAGACCCTATGCCGATCACTCGCTCCCACCGGCTGGACACCTGGATCACGGCGCTGCTCTTTGCCTTAGGCACCGGGCTTGCCGTCTTCGCCGGCCTGATGATCGTCAGCTGGCACGCGCCGGAACCCGCGCGCGTGGTCACCGCGGTCGATCGCATTCAATACGACGCCGCGTGGGCCATCGTCTTCGCCAGCATGGCACTGGCGCTGCACGTGATCGGCGCAACGAGGATCGCTCGCCTGTGCGCGCTGCTGCCGTTGGCGCTCGGCAGCGTGCGGATTGCCGCCTGGATCGTGCCCGACGGGATCCCGATCCATCCGTTGCTGGCCAATCCCTGGCTGCCGCTCGGGCCCGGTTCCTACAACGACATGGGGCTGCTTACCGCGCTGATCGCCGTCGTGATCGGCACTGCGCTGCTGCTGTTGCTGCGACCGGGAAAAAGCCGCAGGCCATGGCACGCGATCACGGTGGCGGTGCTCACTTCGATCGCACTCGCACTCTCGCTGCTGATGCTGTTTGCCGCATGGAGCGGCAGCACGGTCGCGTCAGAGTCGCTGCAGCTGACCGGCGGCGAACGAGCGACCGGCGCGGTCTACACCTTACTCGCCGCCACGATGCTCGCCTACGCGATGTTCACCAGCGGCGGCGAGCGAAAGGCTTTGCGCCGCTCGGCGCCGCTCATCGTCTGGCTCGCCGTTTTCGCGTGCACGCTTGTTCTGTGGCGCGCGCTGGCCGTACAGGAGACGCGCTTCATCCAGCGCAGCACCGCCCTGGTGGCAGCGGACGCTCGTGGCCAGATCCAGCGGGATCTGTACGCACGCATCGACATCGTTGAGCGCCTGGCCGATCGCACGCTGGCGTACTCCGATAGCGAGGCGTGGAAGCGCGACGCCGAGGGTCTGCTCAAAGGCGTCGCAGCGGTCGAAACGGTGACGCTGGGCGGTCCCGATTACATCATCCAGCAGGCGGTCCCTGCCAGCGCGCAGCCGGTCGTCGGCCTCGACAGGCGCCTCGACGCGCAACGCCGCGCGGCGATCGACCTTGCGGTGCGGACGCGCCACGCCACGCTCAGCCCTTTTCTCGATCTGGTCGTCGGCGGCGAGGGTCTGGTGCTTTACGTTCCGATATTCCAGGGGGATGAGCTCCGCGCGATCCTTTCGGCGACGCTGGCGCGGACGGGATGGCCGAAGTCGATTCTCGACGACCGCTTTCCCGAGCATTACATCGAGATTGTGCAGGACGGACGGGTGACGCGAACTGTCGCTGCCGAGGGCCCGAAGGCTGCCGACAAATGGGCGCAGGAACTCCCGCTGGTCGTGCAGAATGCGCGCTGGGCCCTGCGCGCGACGCCGACGCAGAATCTCGTCGCCAGCGGTGCCTCGCCCTTGCCCATCGCCGCACTGGCGCTCGGTACGATCCTGGCGACGCTGCTCGCGCTTTCGACCTATCTTTTCCAGACTGCCCGCGCCAATGCAAGGGATCTCAAGCGGACGAACGAGCGGCTGGTCAGCGACATCGCGCGGAGATATCACGTCGAGCAGGAATTGCGCGAAAGCGAAAGCCGCACCAGCCTGATCATCAACGCCGTCAAGGACTGCGCTATATACATGCTGGACACCGAGGGCCGCGTTGCAAGCTGGAATCCGGGCGCGCAGGCCCTGAACGGCTATACGGCGACCGAGATCCTCGGCAAGCATTTCTCCGTTCTCTACCCGTCCGATCGCAAGGAGGCGCCGGAAAAAGAGCTCGCCATTGCGGCCCGGCGCGGCTGGTACGAGGAGGAATGCTGGCATCTGCGCAAGGACGGCAGCCGGTATTGCGGCGACGACATAATCTCGGCGATCCGCGACGAGCCCGGCAATCTTCGCGGTTTTTCCGTCGTCACCCGTGACGCGACGATGCGGCTCGAGTTGCGCGAGCAGACCGAGCGCGCACGCGACTTCTATTTTTCGCTGTTCTCGGGATTCCCCAATCTGGTCTGGCGCTCCGATACCACCGGAGCCTGCGACTACCTGAACCAGGCATGGCTCGAGTACACCGGGCGCAAACAGGAGGAGGAGTTCGGCTCGGGCTGGCTGGACGGCGTGCACCCGGACGACCGCGCGCGCTGGCGGGAGATCATCGCCGAGACCTTTCCCGCGCAGAAGACTTTCGAGTACGAGTTCCGGCTGCGCCGCGCCGACGGCAGCTTCGGATCGATGATCTGCAACGGCCGTCCGTATTACGACATGCAGGGCCGCTTTGCCGGCTACCTCAACGCCTGCTACGACAACACGGTGCGGCGCGCGATGGAAAGCGCGCTCAAGGAGAGCGAGGCGCGCTACCAGGGCATGACGGCCAACGTGCCGGGCATGGTGTTCGAGCTGCTGCGCGATCCCGCCGGCAAGCTGTCGTTTTCGTACGTCAGCGAGGGTGTGGCCGCGCTGACCGGTGTCACCGAGGGGGCGCTGACCGCGGACAGCGCTGCCTTTTTCGATCTGGTCGCGCCCGCCGAGCGGCCGCATCTGGAAGCAACGCTCGAGGCGTCCGCCGCGCAACTGTCGAACTGGAGCTGGAGCGGTCGCATCCAGCCACTCCACGAGTCGACCGAAAGATGGATCAGTATCCGGGCGCGTCCCAGGCAAGCGGAAAACGCCGGCGTGCTCTGGGACGGCGTGGTGTTCGACGACACGCAGAGCCGCCTCTCGCAGGTGGAGCTCGAGCGCTCACGCGAGGAACTGCGCGAGCTGTCACGCCACCTTCAGACGGTGCGGGAGGAGGAAAAGCAGCGCATTGCGCGCGAGGTGCACGACGAGCTGGGCGCGACGCTGAGTGTCCTGAAAATGGACCTGGAGTCGCTCGATGCACTGCTTCCCGCCAACCTGTCGGCAGCGCGCGCCAAGCGCAGCGCGATGATCCAGCTGGTCGACTCCGCCGTGGCGACGACGCGCAAGATCGTCACCGACCTGCGGCCCAGTATTCTCGACGATCTCGGCCTCGCCGCCGCGCTGCGCTGGCAGATCGGTGAATACGAAAAACACACCAAGCTAAGGCTTCATTTCGAAACGGCCGATCCTGACATTTCCATCGATCGGGAGCGGGGACTGGCGCTTTTCCGCATTTTCCAGGAGACGATCACCAACGTCGCGCGGCACGCGAACGCGAGCAACGCCTGGATAGGACTTACGCAGACCGACCGCGCGTACGTGCTGACCGTCCGCGACGACGGCGGCGGCATGAGCGAAGATGATCTACGCAAGCCGATGTCGCACGGCGTTCGCGGCATGCGCGAACGCGCCCAGCATTTCAACGGGAATCTCTCGGTCTCTTCGACCTCCGACGGTACGACCGTCGTGGTGACGATCCCGAAACAGGGCGCCTGAAGCCGCTGCGCCCCGCGCGGGCGCGCCGGCAAGGCGCTGCCCGCGCCGGGTCAACCGGCGCTGCGACGGCGGTCGAGCATCGGCCGGTCGCGCACCGCGCCGTAGCCGGACTGGATCCGGCCCAGCGAGCGCGACCGTTCGCCGCGGAACTGCAGCGTTTGATCGCCGATCACGCGGCCCCAGCTCTCTTCGAGCGCGCCGATGAACGACCTCAGACGTCCTTCGATTCGATCACGATTCATCGCTGCTCCGATGCGGTGCCGTCAAGCCGACTTCACGACCAGGTTGTCGACGACGTTCTTGACCCCGCTGGTCGACGACGCGATCTGCTTCGCCCGGTCGCGCAGCTCATTGGAGGCGACGGTCCCCGACAGGGTTACCGTGGCTTCCTTGGTGTCGACGTTGATATCGGTCGACTTCAGCCCCGGTTCCGCGATCAGCGCAGCCTTGACCTTGGCGGTAATCGCCGTGTCGTCAGCCGCCATCGCGACCTTCGAGCTGGCGTTCGCGGTGGTGTCGGCGACCTTGTCTGCCGCCCGATCCATTTTCTGGCCGACCGTCGCGCCAGTGCCGGTACCCTGTTGGCCGCAGCCGGCGATAAGCAGCAAGCTCGAGGCCAGCGCTGTAATCGCGATCATTGGCTTTAGGTGACTGTGCATTTTTGCTCCTTGCAGTGTCTGTTCCCGCCTCCTGGCCGGCGGTTCTGGCCTCGTGCCGCTAGCAATGCTGTGCGGCACGCTCCCAATACGGCTTGGCGCCGAAGTATGCGTGGATGAACACCGCGAGCTCGCGATCGAGCAGCGCGTTCATCGCTTCGACGCGCATCGACGGCGCCCGCTCGATCCAATCGCGCGTGGCATTGACACAGATCCCGTCACCGTCGACCTGCATGTACATCGTGTTCCAGGGCACCGCGATCAGCCGCTCGCTCCAGTCCGGCGCATGGTCGAGAACCACGACACCGTAGGCGACTCTGCCGGCATGCATATCGACCAGGACGTCGAGCAGCTCGCCGACGCGCTGGCCCTGGCTATCGAGCACGATGCAGCCGAGCAGGCTGTCCGCACCGACGATCGGCGATCGGCCGAACCCTGTCCGCTTTACTTCGACTTCGGGAAACAGGTCCGGTGTCCGGGTCCGGTCGCTTTCCTGCGCTTGCCTGAACATGCCTGTCTCCCCCTGTGGTAGACAGACTATGCCGATTGCCGGGACCTGCCGCTATCGGTCCGCGACTGTTTCTCGTGTCGGCGCAATGCGACCCCGCTGTCGGACAAAGACCTACATCAGTTTTTCAGATTCGGCGGCAGATGGCTGAGGAGGTCGGCGAGGTCGTCGGCATGCTCCTCCTCCTTGGCCTGGATTTCCTCCATCAGACGCCGCGAAGTGGCATCGAACGGCGCGAAATAGGCGGCGATCTCGCGATAGCTGTCGATCGCGATCCGCTCGGCGACCAGGTCCTCCTTGATCATGTCGATCAGGTCCTTGCCCTCGACGTATTCCGAGTGGCTTCGCGTTGCCAGGCCGTCCGGCGAAAAATTCGGCTCGCCGCCCAATTGCACGATGCGTTCGGCGATCAGGTCCGCGTGCGCCTGCTCCTCGATGGCATGCTCGAGAAATTCGGCGGCCACCGGCCCGGCATGTATCCCGCGTGCCATGAAATGATGGCGACGGTAGCGAAGCACGCAGATGATCTCGGTCGCCAAGGCTTCGTTAAGCACACGGATCGCCGTCTGCGTGTCACCGCCGTATCCGGCGGTGACCGCGCCCTCTTCGATGTGTTGCCGCGCCCGCTGCCGCAGGCTCGCGACGTCGGAAAGAAATGGTTGCTTGCTCATGACGTCTCCTGGATCGGCGCGGAAGGCGGGGTGCCGGGGCGCGAACACGATCTACGCAGCAGGAATCATGCCGACCCGCGTCCGCCCTGGCGCGGTTCGCACCGCGGAATCGATTGCGACAAAGATGCCGAACCGGCGTGTAATTCTTACAGCGAAGAGCGACCAGGCCGCGATCGCCGCAACGTCAGATCAGCGCGCGCTGTCGATCGACTCCGGCGTCGACGACGGCGAGCGCGGTCATGTTGACGATGCGCCGCACGGTGGCCGACGGCGTCAGGATGTGGATGGGCTTGGCGACGCCGAGCAGGATCGGCCCGAGCGTCAGCCCGCTGCCGGCGGCAACCTTCAGCAGATTGAAAGAAATATTGGCGGCATCCAGCGTCGGCATGATCAGAAGATTGGCGTCGCCCTTGAGCCGAGCATCGGGAAACGCGCTGCGGCGGATCTTTTCCGACAGCGCCGCATCGCCCTGCATTTCGCCTTCGACCTCGAGATCGGGCTCCTGCGCGTTGATAAGCGACAGCGCCAATTGCATCTTGCGCGCCTGCGGGTCGGTGCTGGAGCCGAAACTCGAGTGCGATACCAGCGCCACCTTGGGGACGATGCCGAAGCGGCGCACCTCCTCGGCCGCGAGCCGTGCGATCTCTGCGATCTGCTCTGCCGTGGGGTCCCGGTTGACGTAGGTGTCGGCGATGAACAGCGTCCGGTCGTGCAGCAGCACGGCATTCATCGCCGCCCAGGTCGTCACGCCGTCGCGCAGGCCGACGACCTGTTCGATGTAGTGCCGGTGCGCCGAATGCGGTCCGAACGTTCCGCACAGCATGCCGTCCGCGTCTCCCATGTGGATCATCATGGCGCCGATCAGTGTCAGCCTGCGCCGCATCTCGATTTTGGCGAACTGCTGGGACACGCCCTTGCGCTGCGTCAGCCGATAGTACTCGGTCCAATAGGCACGGTAGCGCGGATCGGATTCCGGATTGACGATCTCGATGTCGACGCCGGGCTTGATGCGCAAGCCGTATCGCTCCAGGCGCCGCTCGATCACCGCGGGACGGCCGATCAGCATCGGCCGGGCCAGGCCTTCGTCGACGACGACCTGGACGGCACGCAGCACGCGCTCTTCCTCGCCCTCGGCGTAGACGACCCGCTTCGGCGCCTTTTTCGCGGCCTGAAAGATCGGCTTCATCAACAGGCCCGAGTGGTAGACGACCTGCAGCAGGCGCGCGTGGTAGGCGTCGAAGTCCTCGATCGGACGCGTCGCGACGCCGGACGACATCGCCGCCCGTGCGACCGCCGGGGCGATCATGACGATCAGTCTCGGGTCGAACGGCTTGGGGATCAGATATTCGGGGCCGAACTTGACGTCCTGCACGCCGTAGGCGGCGGCGACGATGTCCGACTGCTCCACCATCGCGAGGTCGGCGATCGCCCGCACGCAAGCGAGCTTCATCGCTTCGTTGATCGTCGTCGCGCCGACATCCAGCGCACCGCGGAAAATGAACGGAAAGCAAAGGACGTTGTTGACCTGGTTCGGGAAGTCGGACCGGCCGGTGGCGATGATCGCGTCGGGCCGCGCCGCCTTTGCGACGTCAGGCATGATTTCGGGTTCGGGATTGGCCAGAGCCATGATCAACGGCCTGTCCGCCATTCGCTTCAGCATTTCCGGCTTCAGCACGCGCGGCGCCGACAGACCGATGAAGATGTCGGCGCCGGGGATGATATCGGCCAGCTTTCGCGCATCGGTAGCCTGGGCGTAGCGCGCCTTGTTGTCGTCCATCTCCTCCTTGCGGCCGCGGTAGACGACGCCGGCAATGTCGGAGACCCAGATGTTTTCGCGCTGGACACCGAGCTCCACGAGCAGGTCGAGGCAGGCGAGCGCGGCCGCGCCCGCACCAGAGCACACGAGCTTGACCGCGCGCATTTCCTTGCCGACGACGCGAAGACCGTTGAGCACCGCAGCGCCCACGATGATCGCAGTGCCATGCTGGTCGTCGTGGAATACGGGAATGCGCATGCGCTCGCGGCATTTGCGCTCCACGTAGAAGCATTCGGGCGCCTTGATGTCTTCCAGATTGATGCCGCCGAACGTCGGCTCGAGCGCGCAGATGATATCGACCAGCCGGTCCGGATCGCGTTCGTCGATTTCGATGTCGAAACAGTCGATGCCGGCGAATTTCTTGAACAGGACCGACTTGCCC